>CAZQYB010000017.1:0-25747 GCA_964597535.1 uncultured Pirellulales bacterium
ATTGCCACGGCGGCTTTGTCGCCTCGCAATGACAACTCCTCAAATCAAAAGCGACGGAGTACTGGGGTTTGTAAATGTCTTGTAAATGTGCCCGGCAGCGATTTTACATACATTTTACTTTATTTTCAATTGGTATTGTCGTATTGTTAATTTAGTTGCCTGCACCTCCCTGCTTTCTTGCGAAAGCAAGAAGGGAGGCACAGGTAGCAGTGGACCAAGCGGATGAGCAATGCAATACCGAAAACCGAAATGGGAACTTTTCCACGGCTGGTGAGTCTATGAGTATAAAAGCACACTTAAAGCTTCACCAATGTTAGAACGGTGTCTAAGCGACATTTAAGGAGACCACAAATGAAGAGATACATAGCTGTTTTCCTGTTGGCAGTAGTAATTGGAGCGCTTTCACCTCCCGTGTTGTTGGCCCAGGCCGATGCCGCAGCCGCCTTTAAGCAGGGCAAGACCGCCTATGCGAACAGTCAGTTTGCTGAAGCGAGGGACTTGTTTCTAAAGGCTTCACAGACCGATACCCGCAACCCGGAAGTTTTTCTCTGGCTTGGGAAGGCCCAGTACCAGCTTGGTGTCGTTGATAAAGCAATTACTGCCTGGAGCATGACGCTAAAACTCGCCCCGGAAGAACCGTATGCCAAAAAGATGCTGGAGACACTCCGGGGGCAGCTTCTCGAAGCCGACATTAGGATAAGCTTGATTAAGGTGATGTTGGAAGAAAAATTGTTGTCTGCGGCAAAGCGGGAATGCGGCAAACTTCTTGAAGACCAGGCGATGACGGATGAGCAGCGAGTTGAGGTAATGACGTTAAAGGCGCGGCTTCTGCTGGCAATGGGCAGTTTTAGGGACGGCCAGGAAGTAGTCCACGAATTGTTAACCAGATACCCAAAACTCGCAGATGCGGCGGAGACAACGCTCCTGTTGGGCGAGGCGAAGATGGGGGTGCGCACTAAGGTCAAAGAGGGCGTGCTTTTGTTGAAAAAGGTTGTGTCGGATTATCCGGACACATCTTCGGCTGTGACAGCGCAGTACAGACTGATTGTCTTTTATCTCGACCGGTTACCGAATGCCGCCGATGTAAAACGGCTTGCCGAATGGGTTGCCGCAAATACCGAGCATCAACTGGCGGAAGAGGCCCAATGGCAACTAATTGATGCGTATCTGGCTATAGCCGGGAAAGCAGGTGTCCCGAGAGCTGAGGCCAAGCTGGGTGAGTGGGACAGAGCAGCTGTCGCCACGGCAACTGAACTGCTCAACAGAACAGTCCGGGCTGAAGAAGCGCTGAAGCTGACCCGCCGAATTGTCAAGTACCTGAACAACCGTTACGCCAAAAATCGAGCATATGCTGCGGCGGCCAGCGGGTCTGAGTTGCTGCTGAAAGCGCCATTGCCGTCGTCCAGCCGTTCGGCTGTACTTCGGGCGCTGGCGCGGTACAAGACCGATTTGGCTCTCGAACAACTCGGTATCGAGGCCCGAGCCGGACGGCTCGTTGCCGGACCGCTGCCGAAAGCACTCGCAGAAGTGCTGGGAGTTTACCGCACAATAAACAAGGAATTTCCGGCCGAGCCTGCCTGGCGCAACCAAGGGCACTTGGCCGAGCGAGTGCGAAAATTGGGTTTGCCGGTGCCTTGGCCAGCTAAGATTACCGAACCGAAGGCAGCTTACTCTTGGGCGGTGCAGATTGCTTTACCCATTATCAAGGCCGATGTGGATTCCTCCGCAGTCTCCAAGGCCGTCGAGACCATCAAGGCCATTGTGGAGGACTGCGCTAAACACGAGAAACTGCCAGCCGGAGGTATGGCATTGAGCATCAACTCCCAGCTTTTGCAGGCTCTAAGGCCGACCAATCCCACCTGGACGCCTGTTATGTGGCGCCAAGTGAACTTGTTGAAAACCGAGGCGGCTGCTGTCTTCCAAGACAACATAAAAGCTGGACGCGCCGAGGAAAATACCAGGCTCAGTGAACATCAGAAGCAGCTTTTGGCCACGCTGACAAAGCTGGTGGAGCGTCAGGCGAGCCGCCAGGCGCCAAGGGCTCTAAAAGAACTGCGTGGCCACCTTAAGCTTTGGGTCAAACATAGACACTATAAAGTCGCTCAGGAGGCGTACAGGCAGCTGGCAGAATCGCTGCCGGAGGCACAGCAGAGACAGGCAGGGCTGACTGTTGCCAAACTCTGGAGGCAGCAGGTGTTCAGCGAGCACAATCGTTTAATGGCCGCCGGACTGACCGTGCCGCGAGAGCTCGACCCGGTGCTGAATGAAGCGATGGAGCTTTGCTACATGCTTCAAGAGGGATTGAATGAAGATGCTCCTTTCCTGTGGGAGGTCCGAAAGGTTTGGGATACTATTGTTGGACACTACAAGGGGCTTGAGTACTTTGATACCGCCGAAGAAGCTACAAAGGCCAAACCCTCCAAAGTTGTTGCCGCCGCTAATGAATACGCGAACCTGCAGCTTGCGAACCTGAAATTCGAGATGGCTCAGCGAGAGCTTGAGTTATTTTTGAAACAGTATAATGCTTCGAAGAAGGTTACGTTAACGCCGGCTTTCAAGACGGCAATCGAGGCCTATTTGAAGTTTATTCCCGAATGTTCCTCCAGCACGCTGCGCAGCCGGGCGGTGGCGAAAATGTTCCAGATTGCGAAGCTGTTCGAGAGGCATAGGGCCTATGATGTGGCGGTTGGAGTGTACCGCGACTTTGCGGCATTTGCTGCGAAGGTAAAGGTGCTCTCGCAGCCGGTACCAGGCGCCAGCTCCTGTAGGGAACGCGCTGCGTTCGCTGCCGCAGCCACGCTGGATGCCAGAGCGAGGATGGCTCTGTCAGAGGAAATGAAGAAACAGAAGGACCCGAAAACACCCCCGGCTCAAATCAGCAGGGAATTCACCGCAGCTATCGAGGCCTACAAAAATTTCATCAAAGCCAATCCCAAAAGCGTATTGCTTGGCCGGGCGGTCGAGAAGATTAAGGCCGTTGCGCTGCAGTACGCCAGGGCCGATGCCTGGGATGTGGCCGATGCCATCTACGCCGGGCTGCTCGCGAAGGACCTGGCAATTCGCCATGTTGAGCGGATAGAATTTAGTCGCGGTTTGTGTCAGTTAGGCAAGGCGATGCCGGAGCATGCTAAGCAGGTGTTGACCACTTTAACGTTGAAAGAGGTACCTCGGTCGGCGGATGCGTACATAGGCAGTGCTGTAGCACGTGCAGCGAGTACAGAAGACATATCCGGTTATGGATATGGTAGTTATGCACCCGGCAAACGACTCGGTCGGCGGTCTCTTTCCACAGCTGACGAATCGAACATACCGTTCGAAAAGGAGTCTTTGTCTGTATCTGATGCGAGCGGCGAGTACAATGAAGCAGCCGACCTCAAGCTCAGGGATACCCGTCTTGTAGCGGCTATTCGTCAACAGGAGGCCACGCGGGCGGCTCAAATTGCTCGGCTTCGCGAGGAACTTACATACCGGCCGGTGCGTCGGCCTCGAAAAGAGCAGGCAAGACGCCAGCCGCTGGTTTTGCCGGATGAGGAAATCGCTCGCCAGGAAAAAGCAATCAACGCCGCCTATGAAGTATTCCAGGCAATCCGCAAAAAATACCCGAAGACGAGCACCGCTGAGCAAAGCCGTGGCGAAATCAAGGTTATGATTGACCACTGGCGAACACTGAACCAATGGCAGCGGGCGGCTGGACTGGCAGAGCGATTCCTGACAGACAATCCGACTGACAGAGAGCTTCCTCAGCTTCGCCTGAGCATTGGCCGCGACTATCTTGCCTGGGCTGCCCAGCCGGTCGAGGACAAGTCCTCCAAGCAGTCGATGCTGGTGGAGGCGTCCCGCCGGTTTAATAAGGGCCGTGATGAGCTGGCTGGTGTTATAACCGGCTTCCCGGAGGAGCGGGCATTGCTGCAGCAGGCGCAGTGGGACATCGCCAATAGTTTCCTGGCACAGGCCAGGGTGGTTGATGCTTTCAGCCCCATGTTGGCCCGCGGCCAGTACGTCCGTGCCGCCGAGGAACTGCTGGGCCTGGCTGATAAATATTACGACCACCCTAAGATTGGGACCGTCCCGCAGATGCTGTGGAATATCTCCGGCGAGCTGTCAAGCAGAGAATACTATGACCAGGCAATTACAGTCTGGAACGCCCTGTGTATTCGCTACCCCACGCACCATTTGACTCAGGAAGCGGCTTTGAGAATTGCTCAAACCTACCAGAACAATCTGAAACAGCCGCTTCGGGCTGCGGAGGCCTATCAGGAAGTTAATGTTGCCCGCGGTGGAAACGATATCGGCATCCAGAACGCAATTTACCAAATCGGTGTTCGGTTGAAGAATAAGAAACGCTGGGTCGAGGCGCTGCATGTACTGGAGATGTTTGTGGACAGCTTTCCACGTCATCCGCAGGCAGGTCAGGCCTTAACGATGATAGGTCAGGTCCACCAATCCAACGAGGCCTGGGAAGAGGCCATTGCTGCCTATCGCCGCGTCATAGCCGAGTTCTCCACGGGCGATTGGGTTAGGGAGGCCAAATGGTCCATTGCGGAATGCACCATTAACCTCAGCCAGTGGCGCGAGGCTATGACCGGATACGAGGATTACCAGCGTGATTACGCGAGAGACGGCAGGGCGGCAGAAGCAAAACGCAGGATTGGCATCCTCAAGGACCTTGTTCGATACCAGACGCTCGTGGATGAAAAGGAGCAGCGCAAGGCATTTGATGCCCAGTATCAGATTGCAAAGATAGTGTTGGATAAGTTGTCCAACCGAGTCAAAGCGATAATAGAGTATCGTAAAGTGGCAGCGGACTGGCCCAAAAGCCATTTGGCGGACGATGCACTTTATGCGGTGGGCACGACCTATGTGGCTATGGGAGAAATGGACAAGGCGCGGGAAGCGCTGAGGACCGTAGGGAGGCAGTACCCCGACAGCCCGTTGGCGGACGATGCCCTTTTTATGGTGGGCAAAAGTTATGAGGACGAGGCGAACAGGCTTGCCGGGGCGACTCGCGCCCAAACAGTGCAGAGAGCCCAGGAGTTGGCCCAAAAAGAGGCCTACTTCAACGTGCAACAGTTCCGTGAGCGGCAGCGGGGTAAGCAGGATAAGCTCATACGGTCTTTGAAAATTGCTGGTAAGCACAAAAAGGCTGAGCTGGCAGAAGCGAAGGCTGCGGCGGGACAACGGACGGAGCTTGGAACTAATGTCTTACTGGAAGCCGGAGGAGCCGTCTACTTTGCCGAAGCTCTGACGGCTGTGCAGTTAGCTGACCGCCAGGACAAGGTAAACGCTGCGCTGCGCAAAGCAGTTAGCGCATACAAGGCTGCATCAAAGGTTGCCGGTGCCGACAAGGCAGGCGATGCACTGCTGAGAATGGCGACCATATATGACGAGCAGTTGAAGGACGCGAGTGCCGCTATGACGGCCTGGTTGGAAATCGTAAGACAGTTCAGTGGAACCGGTGTCGCTGAAAGCGCAAGCTGGCGGATTGCCCAGCACTATGAGCGCGAGCGCGAATATGCCGAGGCCATCGAGGCCTATAAGGCCTTTTTGAGGAACTATCGCCGCAGCCCGAAGGCCGGCGACGCCCAGTTTGCAGTCGCGGAGAACTATGAGCATTTGGGCCAGTGGGTAAATGCGATGGATGCATATACTAATTATATCAATAACTTCCCGAGAGGCCCGATGGTCAAGAAGGCACGCGAACAAATTAACTGGATAAAAGCTTACAGACTATAAAGTAACGGATATTAAAAAGGAGATGTGATTATGCGGGTACATAGCTTAGTCATTATGGCAATACTTGGTCTGCTGGTAAGTTACTCGGGATTGTCGCTTGCGGCGCCAATAAAAAATGCAGAACCGGTCAAGATATCAGAGGCTGAAAAGCAATTCCGGGATGGACGCGAGGCCTTGTTCCAGGGCAGGTACGACCTGGCTGTTAAACGGCTTAAGAAAGCGGTGAAAGAGGACAAGACTAAAATTAGTTATCGGCTATACCTTGCACGGGCTTACTACTATGATGAAAATGAGAAGGAAGCTGAAAAACTGCTGGCCGGTATCATCAAAACAACGCCTGACCACGTCGAAGCGGGACAGTTGCTCGCCGAGATTTACGCGAAACAGAAAAAGTGGGAAGACGTGGTGAGTGTTCTCGAACCGCTGCTTAAGTACCGTCACGACTATCCGACTTATCACCTGCTGGCTGAGGCCATGTACAAATTGAACGACTACAAGCAAGCCCGCAGGCACTTCGAAGAGGCCGTCAAATTGAATCCTGAAAGTGGTTCGGACTACTATCAGCTTGGCAACATTTATCTGGCGGGCAATGCCTTTGCCTTGGCAGCCGAGGCCTATCAGTCGGCTCTGCGGCTCGGAGTCCAAACTCCTATTTTGCACTATAAGCTGGGCTCGGCCTTTTTCAATTTGCGAAACTATTTTGGAAAAGTCTCACAGGTTAAGGTCAAAGGGGGTAAGTCGGGCACAATAAGCGGCGATTGGTATTTGATTGAGCCCGTGCCCGGCAAAAAAAACCTCTTCGGCGCTGCACCGAAAGAAAGTGCCGTCTTTCAGGTAGCCAAGGCCGTAGCAGACGGTATCGACGAGACGCCTGACATTCAATTCCTGTTGGCAAACATCTATCTGAATGGTCGCCGGTATGAACAAGCGCACCAGATGTTCACAAAACTCGAAAAAACGATACCCAAGGAAGACAAAGCACTGTTCTATTACTATTACGCACAGTCGGCTTTTGGCGTCCACCAATACGATGAGTATCTCAGGACGTTGGAAAAAGCCATAAAACTGGATGAAGCCACATACAAGTCCGCTTTGGTTGATGCCTATCTGAAAGTGGCGGACCGACATAATCAAGCCGGTCAGCTCGATAAATACATCAACTTTCTGGCCAAGGCGGTACAGGAGAGTCCGGAGACTGCGTCGCTGCATTTGAAGCTCGGCTATGCGTACGAGCAGGCCCAGAAATACACCAGGGCAATTGCACAATGGCAGATGGCCTTGAATTTAGAGCCCGAGCATCCCAAACGGATGAAACTGCTGAATCTCATTGAAAAGTACCGAAAGCAACTGTCTAAGCCGGCCGGGAGAAAGGCATCCTGACGCTATCACATTTGCTATAGTTTCAGAGGGGCTGCGATTTTAATCGCGCCCCTCTGAGTATATCTTTTTACTTACCTCAAATCAACAGTCGGCCGGATACTTTCCGATAGAATTAAAGTCTCGGCAGTTCCCACCCTTTACGACGATTCTTGGTCAGATATTTGTTGGCCGCAACATCACCGATGAACTGCTCTTTCTCGATATCGAAGTGGAGCTTGCGACCTATTCGCATCGAAACGTTGGCCATATGACACATCATTGCCGAGCGATGTCCTTCCTCAACATTGGCGGTCAGGTCGCTGACCTTTCGGCTGCGCATGGCCTTGAGCAGGTTGCCCTTATGGTCCTCGTCGCCTCGGCCCGCACCGCCGATTTCCTCGCCCCTCCTCGAGTAGGCCTTCCAGCCGCGGCGCCCGATTGATACCCAGCCGTCATCACAGTAAAAGATGTTACCGTTGTCGTGCCCCTCTTGTTTGTACGGCGTCCACAAACGCATTTCAAACACGACAAATCCTTCGTCGTACTCAAAAACGGCCATCTGCGTATCGGGCGTCTCGTGGTCGTCATCGTACCACAACTGTCCGCCGCTGCACGAGACGGCCTTCGGAATTCCACCGCCCAGACCCCACCGAGCAATGTCAATCTGGTGGATGCCGTCGTTCCCGGTGTCACCCGTGCCGTAGTCCCACCACCAATGCCACTTGTAGTGATAGCGGTTCTCGTTAAAAGCTCTATTCGGGGCAGGGCCAAGCCAAAGGTCATAGTGAACGTAATCGGGTGTTGCGATGTCCGGCTTGTGACCGATTTTACCCCGTCTCTGGCAGTTAATCGCCTTAGCCATCCTGCACTTGCCCAGCTTGCCGGACTTGACGAACTCAATGCCTTCCCTGACGCCTTCCGAGCTGCGCGACTGCGTGCCGTGTTGAACGATTCTTTTGTGCTTGCGGGCCAGGTTCACCAGCAGGCGCCCCTCTGCAATCGTGTGGCTCATCGGCTTCTCGACGTAAACGTCTTTGCCGGCAACAATCGCATGCGCCGCCACCGGTACGTGATGATGGTCTGGTGTCGCAATAGAAACCATATCTATCGACTTATCTTCCATCATTTTGCGATAGTCGGTATAAACCTTGACCTTTTCGTTGCTTTTCTCAAACTTTTCGACTTGACCGGCTATGACCTTATCGTCCACGTCACAAAGTGCTACAACGCGCGCCCCTTCCGCTCTGTGAAAACCCTTGATATGGCCGCGGCCCTGGCCGTGAAAACCAACTACCGCCACGCGAATGTCGTTGTTTGCCCCCAGTACGCGGGAAAAGGGAGTCGCGGCAACTGCAGCCGCGCCAACGGCCACCGAACGCTTCATAAAAGTTCTGCGTGAAATGCCTTTCATCATTAATCTCCTTAAAATAACATTAAATCAGTTCAATCCAATAATCTGTTACATCAGGCCCAAAGGATGGTCACGATTTTTCAGCGGCAGCGGCACGGGGCCTCTAACGCGGTGTGATTCGTACACTGCCATTATCATCTCCACAGCCGCTCGACCGTCATACATACTGCACTTCGGCTGCGTATCTGTCTCTATCGCCCGTATTAAATCCAGTGCGATACGGCGATTGCCCCGCTCATGGCTCTCGACATCTTTAATCGGCTCGGTCTTGCCTACACCAGCACTGGTTATCTGCTGCCACTTTGCCTTGCTTCGGCCCGGCTGCCACGTAGGGTCCTCGATAAACCACGATGTTCTCGGCCTGTCACCGCCCTCGCCTATCGTTATTATCCCTTTGCTGCCGTAAAGCCCAATTCCCCAACGCTTGCCAATACCATATCGTGCCCGGTGAGATGAAAAATATCCCACTGCAAGCCCGTCGAACCGGTACATCGCATTTATCTCATCGCCTGCTACCGGACCGTAACCTTCCCTGCCCTCAACCACCTCTTTTTTGGTAACCCGTCTTCCTTTTTGCCGCACCTCGGCAAAACACCACAACGGGTCGCCGGCAATCAGCCGCATCAGGTCCATTGTGTGACTCCCAAGGCACATAAGGTCAAAACCGGCGCCTCGTTTATCCTCTTTGCCACGCCCGCGAAGCTCCAGCAAGTCCCCAATCCTGTCCCCGCGGACCATTTCGCAGATTAGCTCCATTGTCGGACTGTAGCGCCGCTCGTGTGCTACCGCAAGTTTTAGACCCTTCTTCTCGAATGCAGCAATTATCTCGTCCGCCTCGCGCAGTGTTCGGCACATTGGCTTTTCGAGAAATACGTGTGCTCCGGCCTCCGCACAGGCAATCAACATATCTCGATGGCAGTCTATCCATCGTGGAGCCACGCTGACAATGTCAGGCCGTTCCTTTCGGAGCATCTCGCGATAATCGGCGTACGTCTTTTCGACCTTTGCCCTTTTCGCCGCCTTGGCACGGCCCCTGGCGTCTTCGTCTGCCACAGCCACAACTTCGGCCTGTTCGATATCATTCCAGACCTCATCAAGCCCGTGCCCGTAGTCACCCCGCCCGGTCCTGCCGATTACCGCCACACGATACTTGCGGGGTTTCGCGGATGCAGAAGTCGCAAAGGCCAGCGCAACGGTCGCAGCCACAGAGCCTTTAACAAAATCTCTGCGCGTAATTGGCTTTATCGCTCATCCCTTTCCATAGCGATAATTCTTAAGCACCAAAATCCGGTTATTGAAGCATTGCTCTAAACGGACTTACTTCGGTTCTGCGCCGATTGCCTTGACGTAATCCTGGTACATCGCATTGCGGTCAATCTTACTGCCTTTGGGCGCCGAATAAATCGCGACAGCAAAACCGAGATGGAATTTTTCACCTTTCTTGACCAGAACGTCCTGGCGGTCGAGCCCGGCCACTTTTTTGCGGCCGAATGGATTAGCCGCGATAAGACCGTAGTCGCGAGCATGATACCAGCTTTGGCGGAAATTCTTCGGGTCGGGCATTACGGTCATACCGATAAGCGTATCATCAATCACGCCGCTGTAGTCACACCAGTCGGACGCCTTGCCATACAAGTTCTCTGCGCCCTTGAGCCCGTCGGCGTTAAGAATTTGTCCGCCGTAACGCTCCTCAATCGGAGTCTGGACGCGAATACCCAAGCCATACTCCTCGTCATCGCCGAAAACAAGGTCGCTCTCGTCGGATGAAATCGTACTGTCGTAGATGAGCAGATAGTAATTCTCTCGGGCAACAATTGTATACTTGCATATTTCGTGGGCGATTCGGTTGCCGCTTGAGTCTTTTGAGTCAAGATAAAAATTGCTGACGGTAAAGCTGCCTTTTCCGGGGCCGCCTTGCGGCTTGCCGATGAACATTTCATGCTCGGTCTTTTTCTTCAGTCGCCAGTAATCATTTCCGTTGATACCAGCGAACGTCAGCCAGATACCCGGATGGTATTCGGCGTGGTCCATCGAGTCCTTGCCTTCAATCGGAGGATGGTTCCTGCTAACCTGAACACCAGAAGGAGTCTTCACGTGGGCAAAATAAGGTCTCGGGGTCTTGCTGCTTCCCGTATAGTATGAAGCGAAAGGTTTTCCGCCGATTGTGATTTGCAGGCCGGTCGGCACATACTTAAAGCCCACCGCAGGACCTGCAGCGATGTCGTCATCGTCGTCACCATCGTCGTCATCATCGTCATCAGCCTCTTCTGCCGCTGCGGCCTTGGCGCTCCATTCCTTTTCCTGCTCATCTGTATAGCTCAGATTCGCTGAACCTATAGAAACGGCAGCTTGGCCGGCCCAGCTCCACTGGACTTTCATATTACAGTCATACCCGGCGCCTCCTTTAACGTAACGCACTTCGATCGGGTACTTCTTGCCCTTGCTCATAGACATGGTGCCGGTGGCTTTGCCCTTGTTTGCCGCAACCACGCTTTTGCCGGCAATCAGGATTTGTACACTCTGGTCTGCCTCAGCCTGGAAGGTTATTTTTCCGCTGGCGGGTGCAGCAATTGAACCCTGCCATATACCGGACCATTGCTGCCCGTGGCCGTCGCCTTCGCCCCACGAGGTCTCAAGGCTGTAAAGGCTGGACATATGCTCGAGGTCGGTGAAATCCTCCGAACCGTACTGCCCACCTATCAGCCCCGCTGCGGCTGAGGCTGTCTGCGCATTAAGCGAAAAAGCCGCCGCAACTGAAACAACAGCCAGCATTACAACAATCAGTCTCGTCTTTCTGTTCATACCATTTCCCTTTCAAAAAAAACACAACAACAGCTCTAATTTGATGTTCACATGCCAGTTTTTAGACGTGCGGGCCCGCTGGTTTTATGCACAATCGCCCTTATTCCCGCAATTTTACGCAGTCAAACAAGCGATTATATACGCACCTTTCGGTAATATCTACACTTTGCACTGAAGATATGCCGCCAAAACGCCGATTATCCCGCCCATTTGGCCCAAAAATCCTCAGCTATCGTTGCATCAAGGCAAATATCCACTCAGTCTCTACTGCTTCGCAGACTTCGCAAAGACCTTGAATCTTTCCTCAAGCTGCTCTTTCGTCCTTATACCCTCATAGGCAATCACAAGAAACCTGAAGTGCACCCTTTGGCCCGGCTTGAGCGTGAGCCGAAGCGGTATCACGGGGTTCTTCTTATATTTGCTCTGTCTTTGAAAATCACCCTGTCCCAGAGGATTGGCTGAAAATAAACCGTAATTTCTCGCATGCCAATAGGTCGGATAGTTTATGCTCTCCGGATGGTTGAGAATAGCAACACCAACCACTTTTCCTTGTTTTACGCCTTGCAGAGCGACCCATCGGGCGCGCTTACCCCATACATTCTTCGCCGTCTCATCGCCGTTGGAGCTGAAGTACCTGCCGGTTCCTGAAACAGATTCTTTCGGCAGGGGCATCCCCGGACGCAGTTTTACTTTTGCCCTGCCCTCTCGCAGACAGTCGGCTAACCGAATCGCAAACACGCCTTCCTCGGTATCTTCAAATGTTACCGTGGTGTCTTTGGCCGTCAGGTCCATAACAAAATCAATAGCATATTCACCTTCATGCTCGCCGGCCAAAAAGACCATACTTCTCTTTTCTTCCAGCACCACTTTGCCCTTCTTGTCTATCCAGTGAGCGATTGTCGAAAGCTCACCCTTGCCTACTCCTCCAGCCGTTTCCGTTGTCTTTATGTGTTTTATCTGAGGCGGCGGCTTGACATTGTTCCAGAATTTCGTGCCGTTGACGCCATCTACTGTGAAGAAAATACCTACGTGATGCAGATGGTCATCGGTTCCGCCTTCCAGTTCCACCAGCGGGTGCCTGCGGCTCACTTCTATACCCGACGGCGTACGCACCGGGACTAAGACCGGCTTGGGCAGCTCATCTCCGAAAAGATAACTCGTAAAAAGCTTGCCGCCGATTGTCACGTCAACCCTGTTGTCACCCTTTACGAGCTCAACCTTGGGCTTCGTCTGTCCTGCCAGTGCTATTACCACAAGCACTAACACTGCCACAACGAATATGCTCTTTTTCATGATACAACCTTTCCCTTTCTTTATTTTGTGCAAAGCCACACACTCTGCGCTACTATTGCGTTCGCCTGATTGCAAATCCTGCTCCTGCCCGAAGAAAACAACTCGTCTTTTGGTTTACATTCAACGGTCAAAGATAACGTAGCATAATAACATAAGAGCCGGTGTGATGCGAGAGAAAAAAACGAAAAGTTCACGATATCGAGATGTTACAGCAAAGACATACTGCCATTTGGCATCGTTGGTGCCTGCTGCTATTTTATGAATTCCCTGAAGCGCCGTTCCAGTTGGTCCTTTGTTCTATCGCCTTCGTAGATAATCGTTCGAAACCCAAAATGGGCCGTCTCGCCCGGTTCAAGCGCGAAATTGAGCGGCTTTGCGCTTTCCGGATTTCGTTTCTTTTCAAAATCATACTGGCCCAGCGGATTGGCTGAAAACAGCCCGTAAGGCCGCGCATGCCAATAGGTCGGATAGTTCACGCTCGTCGGATGATTAAAAATGGCAATACCAGTTGTTTTGCCGTCTTTTTCTCCCTGCAGACGCACCCATTGGGCACGCTTGCCCCATATATTTTTGTTGACCGGACTTTTGTCGCCGTTAGAGCTCAAATAATTACCGCTGCCGTCATCTTCTCGTAGCCAGTCGGCAACTCGAATCGCAAACATACCTTCCTTGGTATCTTCAAACACCACCTTGCTATCCTGGGCTGTAAGATTTATGCTAAAATCAATAGTATATTCGTCCTCACCTGCCGCAAATACCATATCCCTGTTCTCTTCCAGCAACGTTCGCCCGCTCTTGCCTACCCAGTGCATTACAGTCGAGAGCGTGCCTTTGCCGGTGCCGGGTTTCATTTTTGTCACTTTTACGTGTCTTATCTGCGGCAAAGAAGTAGTATTTTCCCAGAAGCCGTCGCCGTTAACCTTGTCGCAGGCGAAGAAGATGCCAACCTGGTGTGGATGGTCTTTTTCTTCGCTTTCCACTTCCAGCAGGGGGTAGCCGCGATTCACTGCAATACCCGAAGGCGTGTTTACAGGAAACAGGACCGGCTTGGCCAAGAAGCCTTTGTTGTGCTTGTCGGCTCCCTTGACTAATTTGTAATGTTCGCATCCATAGAGATAACTCGTGAAATGTGCTCCCCCAATAATCACATCAATTTTGTTGTCGCCCCTTACAAACGCCACTTTGGGGCCCGTCTGGCAGCCTCCTGCGAAAGCCAGCAGCCCTATAAGTAAGCTGACAATACTATGTTTCACTGTTGATATTTTTCCTTCCTCACCGGTTTGCCAGCTCCAGAGCTTCTGTTGTTATGTTATACTTTGCTTTCATATTTGAAACTTCCCACTTCGGCAGCTTCCCTTCTACCAGGTATTTCAGATACCTTTTTGTAACCTCCCTGAAGTGTGCTTCGTGGCCGATGCGATACTTGTCGGGTATCATTACGTGGCAGGCAGGGCCTTTCTGGCTGTAAGTTACATCTGGGTATTTTCTCTGTAGCTCGGCGATTGTTTTTCCCATTGCTTTTGAAAATTCATCCATGCTCGTACCTGCCGTTGCCTCGACATATAGCTCCGTGCGATAGTTCTGTTCCTTACCCTGGCGGATAATCACGTTCGCCTTGCTGCCTTTCACAATCGAATAATGAGTGTCACCCGCACCTTCAGGGGCCTGGAAATTCCATTTTACTGCTGCTTTTGAATGAATACCCTTCACAGTAAAGATTATTTCGCCGTTGGCATAACAGCCAAGTACCCCGTTGTCGTTTAGTTTTTCTTTCAGGAAAGGCGGAAAGTCCTCCAGTCTCGTCACCTTCTTATACTGTTGGCGTGTAATCATAGTCGGCCGGCGTCTGGCCTTCTTTATCACAATATCTTTTCGGTAATCGATAGCTTCTTCCGGAAAGCACTCCCACATCACTAAATCCACCAGGTGCGTCGTCACGTCCACGATTCCCTCACCTTGTTGCGTGGTGTCGAAATACCATCCCGGCCGCTTGATGGGATTGCCGGCTACGTATTTGAAAAAGTGATGCACGCTTTCCTTTACCACCGCAGGATCGTCCACCGTCCCCTTTTGCAGTTCGCCGAAAAGGTCCTTGTTGTGCATCAGCTCTTTTTGCAAAACCGTTGTGATTTCGGAGCGCTCCGTCATAATATCGTAAAGCAGGACCCCTTTCTTTTTCGCAAGTACGAATGCTTCCTGCAAAAGATTGTAGCCGGTGGCGTCGATGCACATCGGCTTGTCCGCCAGCACATTTAGTCCCGCTTCCACGCACGCCTTGATGTATTCGGCTTTTTTCTTGTTATTACCCGATATCACAACCACATTGCCCGGCTTCTCTATCAGCATCTTTCCCAAAAAGTCATCGCCGGTATATGCCTTTTGTTCCCAACTGGTCGGCTTTTCCGCCCTCGTATTAAATCCTTCGATTCGTTTCAGATGGTCCTTGACGTCCGGCCCCTTCGGAGCATACACGTGCACCATAGGTGAGACCTGTTCGTACGTCGTTTTCTGCACCAACGCTGCGTGGAAGTGTCCCGGGTCGAGTGTCATCAGCTTCACTTCGCCCTTGGCCCCTATGAATTTTTTCATCGCAGTCTCCTTTTTAGCGCAGGAAACCGAGATAACCATCAAACCAGCCGCCAGGGCTGCCAGGCCCGCTTTTCTCGTCATAGCCATATCCTTATCTCCAACTGAACATCCGCATACCAGGGGTTCTTATTATTGTATTTGCTGAAATCCGTGTCGTTATTGTATTCGTTTGTCTTTTGTGCTCAAGCTTTATTCTGGCATTATTCTTCTTTTTTCTTCCACCCTCGGCTCCCCGACTGTAAAATTATCTTTGACAACCATAACAAGATTATTAATATAGCAAACAGAATCAGATTTTGGAATGTGAAACTGTGGCCGTATATATGGTTTTTGCCGGACAAAAAAATTTCTTAACCACAATAATTAAGTTTAAGGAGGAAAGAAATGGCTTCCAAATCCAAAAAAATCTCACGTCGTGAATTCCTTGACCGTAGTACGAAGACCGCTGCCGGTGTCCTGGCTGCAGGTGCTTTGGCATCCTGTGCTGAGCCGCAAGTCGCGTATGCCCCGGGAAGTCGTGTCATCGGTGCCAACGACCGCATCAATATGGCCGTCATAGGTATCAGAGGACGCGGCGGTAACCACATAGGGGAATTTGCCAAAATTCCTAACGTTCGGGTCAAAACCCTCTGTGATATTGACGAAAGGCTCTATGCCGACCGCGTCAAGCAGGTTGCCGATAGCCAGGGTTACACTCCCAACACCGAGTATGACCTTCGCCGCGTCTTCGAGGATAAGGACATCGACGCCATCTCGACAGCCACCCCAAACCACTGGCACGCCCTTGTTACTATATGGGCCTGCCAGGCGGGAAAGCACGTCTTTGTCGAAAAACCCTGCTCGCACAACATCTTTGAAGGCCGAAAAATGATTGAAGCCGCCCGCAAATATAATCGTGTTGTTTACGTTGGCTTCCAGGGCCGCTCCAGCAAAAATGTCCGACAGGCAATGAAGTTCATCCACGACGGCGGGCTCGGAGATATATATATGGCCAAGGGCCTCTGCTACAAGCCACGTGACGGCTGGAAGGTAGTTCCTGACGGCCCCGTCCCCAAAGGCGTCCATTATGACCTGTGGCTCGGACCGGCTGATTATCAGCCATTTAACGAAAATCGCTTCCATTACAAGTGGCACTGGTTCTGGAATACGGGCAATGGTGACATCGGCAACCAGGGCGTCCACCAGATGGACGTCGCGCGTTGGGGTATAAACAAAAACGAGCATCCCGTCAAAATCAGTTCCTCCGGTGGATACTTCGCCTTCCCCAACTGTGACCAGCAAACAGCTAACATCCAGACCGTGGTTTTTGAATACGCCGACGGCAAAATCATCCAGTTCGAGGTCCGAGGCCGGCACACCAATGACGAGAAGGGAGTCAGAATCGGCAATCTCTTCTTCGGAACCAAGGGCTGGATGTGCCTCAATAGCAGCGGCGATACCTGGGAGACCTTCTTAGGCCGAAGAAACGAGCCAGGCCCCGCTTCCGAAGGCGCCGAAGCCGGCGCCGACCCCTCGGATTTGACCGGCTCCGGTGGCGGCGGACACTTTGCTAATTTCATCCGTGCTCTTCGCTCCGGCAGGAAAGAAGACATCACTGCTGATATTGAGGGAGGACATTTGTCCACTGCGCTGTGTCATATGGCGAATATCTCCTATCGACTCGGACGCAAGCTTGTTTTCGATGGGGCCGCGGAAAAATTCGTAGGCGACAAACAGGCAAACCGTATGCTGACGCGAAAATACCGAAAACACTACGTCGTGCCCAAGAGGGTATAGATGCTGAAAACTGATAGTGGCGGGCAGGAGAATGTTTTTGCGATGACTAATTATTCGAGGCGACAGTTTCTTGAGCGTTCGCTGTGTACCGCTGCGGGTATATTTGCTGCCGGCGCCTTAACTTCCTGCAGCAGTCCGCAAATTTCTTCTGCAGCAAAACCGGGCTCAAAGATGCGTTTTGGCCTGGTTACGTATCTGTGGGGCAAAGACTGGGACCTGCCGACCCTTCTCCGCAACTGTGAAACAAGCAACGTGCTCGGTGTTGAGCTGCGCACCGAGCACGCCCACGGCGTCGAATCGCACCTTAACGCCCGGCAGCGCCAAAACGTAAAAAAGCGTTTTGACGACAGCCCTGTAACACTTGTTGGTTTGGGAACGAACTTCTGCTTTCATCACACTGACCCGGCAAAGCTTCAGAAAAACATTGATGGGGCGAAGCAGTACATCGTGCTTTCGCACGACGTTGGCGGCAGCGGTGTCAAGGTCAAGCCGAATGCTCTGCCGCAAGGCGTGCCGGTCGAAAAAACCATTGAGCAGATTGGCAAATCGCTCAATGAACTTGGCAGGTTTGCAGCTGACTACGGACAGGAAATCCGCGTCGAGGTGCACGGCAGAAAAACTTCAAGGCTGCCGATTATGAAGCGGATTTTCGACGTTGCCGACCACCCGAATGTAGGTGTATGCTGGAATTGCAACGACGTGGACCTGCACGGCAAAGGCCTCGAGTACAACTTCAATCTCGTCAAAGACCGCTTCGGCGCAACCGTCCACGTGCGGGAATTGAACATCGGCAAATATCCGTATCAGCAATTGATGAGCTTATTCGTGAGGATGGACTACAAGGGCTGGATACTGCTCGAGGCCCGCACAAAACCCGAAGACCGCGTCGAGGCGCTGGCCCAGCAGCGAACACTTTTCGAGCAAATGGTGGCTAAGGCACAGGCCATCGGCTGATTTGTTGACCGGGTCTGGCCTGTAAGTGGAAAATTAGGGGTGTATAGGGTACTTCGCAGGGACACCAAAGTTGTGGCTTTGATTTTACTGCCGCACGGATATAATCAATCTTATGAAAAATACCGTCCTTAGCGAGCTTTTCGACCAGATGGCCGACATTATGGAGATTCTCGGCGAAGACCGCTTTCGCATCGGTACCTACCGCAGGGTCGCACGCATTATTTCTGATATGCCGACCGACGTTGAGACCCTGCTTGCGACCGGCCAACTGGCAAAAACACCCGGCGTTGGAAAATCGAGTCTTGCCAAAATCGAAGAGTTCGTCAAGACCGGCGCCATAACCGCCCACCAGCAATTGCTCACTAAAATCCCACCGAGTCTGCTCGAGCTGCTCACCATACCCGGTATGGGACCAAAGGGCGTTAAAGCCGTCTATGGAAACCTGAAAGTAACAACCATCGCTGAACTGAAACGTGCAATCAAGAACGGCAGTGTTGCCCAAATGCCGGGCTTCGGCGACAAAAAAGCTGCGGCAATTGCAAAAGGCATTGCGTTTCTCGAAAAATCCACCGGCCGGATTCGCCTCGACCAGGCCCAGCAGGCAGCCGACCTGGTCACCGGATTTCTCCGGAACCTTACCTCCATTCAAAAAATCGTGCTCGCCGGCTCACTGCGACGGAGGGCCGAAACTATTGGCGACGTTGACATACTCGTTGCCGCTAAAAAGGGTAAGCAAATCATCCAGGCATTTACGCAGGCCCACTTTGTCCAGGAGCCCCTCGCCACCGGCCAGACAAAGGGCTCAGCGATTATCCAGACGGCAACCTGCCCCGTCCATGTCGATGTCCGTGTCGTGGCGAAGGAAAGTTTCGGTGCTGCGGCTCAGTATTTTACCGGCTCGAAGCAGCATAACGTCCGCCTTAGAGAAATCGCTGTAAAGGCGAAACTGAAACTGAATGAGTATGGCCTGTTCAAAGGGGACAAAACGGTGGCGGGTTCGGTTGAGGAAGAAATCTATCAAGGACTCGGCCTTGATTATATCAACCCTTTACTTCGCGAAGACCGTGGAGAAGTTGACGCCGCAAAGACCCACACACTGCCTCAGCTAATTGAATTTAAAGATATCAAAGGCGACCTCCACGTCCACACAAACGCCTCTGACGGTGATTGTGACATCTCCGAACTCGCTGAGGCGGCAAGAGATATGGGTTATAAGTATATCTGCATCACGGACCACTCGAAGTCGTCCGCGATTGCCAACGGTCTGTCACCCAAACGATTGGCCCGGCAAATCAAACAAATCCACAAACTCAATGAGCAGTTAAAAGGCATAACAATCCTGGCGGGAACTGAAGTTGATGTCCTTGCCGACAGCTCTATTGATTTCGATAACAAATTGCTCGCCGACCTCGATTTTGTAATAGCCGCAATACACTCCGGCCTGGCAGGCCCACGCGAAAAGGTAACAACCCGCACATTAAAGGCAATGGACAATCCCTATGTCAACTGCATCGCCCACCCGACCGGCAGATTGATTGGTCAGCGTGAACCGATGGATATTGATATCGCCGCCATCATTGAACACGCCGCTCAAACACACACTGCGCTGGAGGTAAATGCAAACCCCTGGCGCTTGGACCTGAAAGATGTGCACTGCAGGATGGCGGTCGAAGCTGGAGTTAAGCTCGCGATTGAGACCGATGCTCACAGCACCGCCGGCCTTTCTCTGATGGGCTACGGCGTGGCAACCGCCGCCCGGGGCTGGGCCACAAAGGCCGACGTCCTCAATACCCTCTCAGCCGCCAAAATCAAAAATTGGGTTCGCAGCAAAAGGCCGAGATAAATCATAACCAGACTTGGAATGTAGCTATGTCCTCTGAATCGGTAAAAATCCTGCTGACAGGCCTGCCGGGTTGCGGCAAAACAACCGCTGTAACGAAAATTATAGCTGACCTTAATCGCGAAAAAGTAGCGGGCTTTTACACGCAGGAGATTCGTCAAAACGGCACGCGAAAAGGTTTTCGCTGGACAAGCTTAGACGGAGCTACCGGAATATTGGCCCGCGTTGACATTAAAGGCCCTTTTAGAGTAGGCAAATATGGTGTTGATGTCCCCGGCTTTGAGAAAGCTGTCGTGCCGATTTTGGATGTTGAACGAAACGATGCGGAATTATTTGTCATCGATGAGATTGGCAAGATGGAATGCTTTTCTGAAAAGTTTATCACTGCGGTGCGCCGGCTCTTTGCTTCTGATAAATCCGTGTTGGCAACCGTGGCCCAAAAAGGCCGTGGTCTTATCTCTGAAGTAAAAAATTATCCCGGCACCAGACTATTTAATTTAGCACGTCAGGGTCGTGATAAAACAATAGCCGAAATTTTACAAGTCCTTTCATTTTTGAAAAAACCGTCGTAATTATAAGGCTGTGCCGATATGATAGGGCGGGACAGGACTTCTTAATCAGTTACAGGATGCGGGCTTCGATGGCAGAGGATTGGGCCGACAAGATTGCTCGGCGGCTTATAAGCCGAGGCTTAATGCAAACAGGTATCTGTTTGATTCTCGGTGCCGCTGACACAGGCAAAACCTCCCTTGTTGAAGCTCTTGCAAAACACTCAGCTTCGAGCCAGCCCCTTGCGGTTATCGATGCGGACATTGGCCAGTCCCACATTGGGCCGCCTGCGGCAGTCGGCTGGGCACTTGTGGACAAGCCGGAAATTAGCTTTTCACAGCTTGCTGTCAGCGGCATCAGCTTTGTGGGGGACGTAACACCGGTAGGCCATCTTCTCCAGCTAACCGCTGCTATCGCACAATGCGTTCGCCGGGCATCCGAAGCCGCCGAGCTAATCATAATCGATACTCCCGGCTTTATCTCTGGAGGCCCAGCGACTGCTTTGTGGTGGACGGTGCAGCGAATATTGCGGCCTAAATCGATTTTGGCAGTCCAGCGCAGCGATGAGCTAAGCGACATCGTTGCCGGCCTGCGCTCTCTCGACCTTACACTTGAGTTAATTGAGTCCCCGCCGGAAATACCCACCAAATCGCCGCAAAATAGGCGCAGCTATCGGCAAAGCAAATTTAACGATTACTTTCATGGCTCTTGTCTTCATAATATCCGCCTGAGTGACAT
Source organism: uncultured Pirellulales bacterium (assembly GCA_964597535.1). GTDB lineage: Bacteria > Planctomycetota > Phycisphaerae > Sedimentisphaerales > Anaerobacaceae > CAZQYB01. The sequence goes on from CAZQYB010000017.1 coordinate 21,045, forward strand.
AGCCATCCAGTCAGGCCGGAATTTAGACCGCAGTGGTTTTGTTCATCGACTTGTTGCGCTGAGAGATGAAAAAGGTATAGATTTGGCCGTTGGCGTGATAGCGGATTGGCAGGACGATAGGGACATTGTGGTTGTTAGAGCACCTCAGCTTGATGTCGGCCAAATCCGTTGTCTTGTTATCGGAGACCTCTCGATAGAGATTCATTCAGAGTAGTTGATATGGATACTGTGGTTATTGACGGCAGCACGGGCGAAGGAGGGGGCCAGATACTGCGAACAAGTCTGGCCTTATCGTGCGTAACAGGCAGAGGTTTACATATTGAAAACATTCGCGCCGCTCGTCGTAACCCCGGCCTGGCAAAGCAGCACTTAAGTTGCGTCCACGCTGCATGTCAAATCTGTAGCGGGAAATGCCAGGGGGCTGCCCTCCGCTCAAAAACACTGGACTTTCAACCAGGGGCTCTACAAAGCGGCGATTATTATTTTGATATCGGCTCAGCCGGCTCCGCATCTTTGGTAATTCAGACTCTATTGCCGCCTTTATTTTTGGCTGACAAATCTTCCACAGTCACCGTTACCGGCGGGACACATAATCCTTTGGCTCCTCCGTTTGACTTTCTTGTGGAGACGTTCCTGCCCGCTGTCGCAGCCGGTGGCTTCGGCGCTAATTGCAAACTGGTAAAGCACGGCTTTTATCCCGCCGGCGGCGGCAAAATAACTTTTCATATCCGGCCCGGCACAAAAAGACCGAACGAGAAAATCAACCTTTGTCAGTCGAGCAGAGAGCCGAAGATTTTCGCGCTCGTTTACACAGCCGGCCTTCCCGCACGCATCGCCCAGCGCCAGCAGAAGCTATTGCTTCAAAGCAAGCTGGGCATCCGGAAGGTTGAGCACGTCGAGGTAACAGATTCCGATGGGCCGGGAAATTGTGTGATGATTCGACTTTGTGATGACAGACGCACAACAGTTTTTACTGCCTTTGGAATGCGAGGGAAACCCTCACAAAAAGTGGTTGGTGAGGTTGTTGGTTTGGCCGAAGACTTCCTCGCCGGCGGTGCTTGTATTGACCGCTTCCTGGCCGACCAGCTTTTAATCTATATGGCAATCTCCAAAGCCGGCGCGTACACAACCAATGAGCTTTCCAGCCACCTTCTGACAAATATGGAAATAATAAAAAAATTTCTGCCTGTTGATTTTGCTGTGGAACAGCAGAAAAAGGGTTATGGAATTTCCTGCCGGCCTGCGTAAAATATAGTTAAGTTTTGTTTCCGAATCGGCTTATCCACTTGGCGATTCAGGCCGAAACGCTGTAACCGAGCTCACGGGGGTAGCGATTTCGTTATGCCTGTGGGGCTGTGTGTGGGCACAGTCGGCGGCGAGGGGGTTGGTGTATTAATGCTGCTTGTTTCGGGATTGTATCTTGCAATACTGTCCGACTATGCTATCATTTCTTGTGTGCTGTTAAAATCGGCACGCTGGGAGCAGAGGCGTAATTGCGGATATAGTGGTTTGTCAATTGTGGAGTAACAAAGATGCGGGCCACGCGTTTTATCTATGAGTTTCTCAAGCATCCCATAGAGGTCGGTACGGTCACTCGCAGCCAAAAGCTCCTTGCTCGTTCAATGGCCCAGGAGATAGATGGGAGCCCGCATGTTGTTGAATTCGGGGCGGGAATGGGTTCTGTAACCACTCAAATCTTAAAGCGTCTGCCGAAGGATGGGCGCTTGACGTGCTTTGAGATAAATCCAACGTTTTGTAAGCATTTGCTCAGGATTAACGACCACAGACTAAAAGTTATTAATGATGACGCCAAAAACTGCGAAAAATACGTTGATACTTTGGATTGTGTTGTCTCCGGTCTGCCGCTTGCACTATTTAGCAGGTCCAGGAGAGAAAAGATTCTGGGCATATCGAGCAAATCGAAAAGATTTATTCAACTGCAATACTCTTCTTTATTGAAAAAAACTATGGAAAGTTACTTTTCAGATGTGCAGGTCAGGTTTGTGCTGCTGAACCTGCCTCCTGCTTTTATCCACGTTTGCAGCAATTCAACGCAATGATGTCCTGTGTCGAAGCTAATCCAGCTCCATTGGAAAATAGTTCTTGGCATTGTTGTAGCAGATGTCCTCGACCATTTGTCCGAGCAGTTCCATATCGGCGGGCAAAAGTCCCGCTTCGACGTCGTTGCCGAGTAATTGGCAGAGTATCCGGCGGAAATATTCATGCCTTGGGAACGACAAAAAACTCCGCGAGTCTGTTACCATACCGACGAAACGACTGAGCAGTCCCATATTTGAAAGAGAGTTGATTTGCCTTTCAATCCCGTCCTTTTGGTCGAGGAACCACCAGGCAGTGCCGTACTGCATCTTGCCCACCGCCGAGCCGTCCTGAAAGTTGCCGAGCATCGTGGCTATAACTTCGTTGTCCCCGGGATTCATATTGTACACAATCGTTTTCGGCAGTTGTTTGTGCGCATCCAGTCTATCCAGAAACTTCGCCAACGGTCTTGCTATCTCGAAATCGCCGATTGAATCGAAGCCCGTATCCGGACCGAGCGTATTTAACATTCGCGTATTGTTATTTCGCAGCGCTCCGAAGTGAAGCTGCTGAACCCAGCCGCGTTCCGCGTCCATCAAAGCGAATTCGAACATCATCGCTGATTTGAATTTGAGGCCCTCTAACTCCTCAAGTTTCTTGCTGCTCCTTATCTTACTAAAGATGTTTTCGATTTCACGTTCGGTATAGTCTTCTACATAAGCGGTTTCGATGCCGTGGTCTGAAAGGCGGCAGCGGTTTTTATGGAAATAGTCGTGCCGTTTCCGGATTGCTGCAACGTAAGAAGCAAAGTCGGTTATGTCGATGTCGCAAACGCTTTCGAGTTTATCAATCCACGCGTTCAGAACAGGGATGTCTTCAACGGCCATAGCTTTATCAGGCCGAAAAGCAGTATGGACTTTGATATCAAAACCGTCAGCTCGGATTTGTCGGTGTGCTTCCAATGAATCGAGCGGCTCCTCGGTAGTGCAGATAAGTTTAACGTTCATTTTGCGAAGGATATTGCGCACGCTGAACTCCGGCGTCCTTAATATCTCACCGCACCTCTCATAGATATCCTTGGCGGTACTCGGATTCAGCAGTTTGTCCTTTATGCCGAACGGATTCTTAAGCTCCATATGGGTCCAGTGATAGAGCGGATTTCGCAGGCAGCAGGGCACGGCCTGGGCCCACTTTTCGAACTTTTCATAATCGCCCGCATCGCCCGTACAGAACCGCTCGTCCACACCGTTGGCCCTCATAGCGCGCCATTTGTAGTGGTCGCCGTAAAGCCATATTTGAGTCAGGTTGTCGAACCTGTAGTCCGCCGCTATTTTGTCCGCCGGCAAATGGCAGTGATAGTCATAGATGGGCATTTCTTTCGCGTGTTCGTGGTAAAGAATCCTCGCACTTTTATTTTGCAGCAGGAAATCTTCCGATATGAATTCAGCAGCCATTTTTAGTCCTCACAGCGTATGCATATTCTTATTTGTCGTTTGCGCTATTCTTGCTTTCGTCGCGTTTATATGTTGGTTTCTTATAGTCTTCCATTTTCTTTGCATATTCGTCAAATGACTTCTTTATCTGTTGCAGATGTTTAGTTGTTGGTTTTGGTCTCTTTTTTTCCTGAAAATAGTCGATAATCCTCCACACACCGTATATTATCCACCCAACTGCTAATACTACTGCCGCAGTTATCCATATTATTCTGAACATAACATTCTCTCTCTTATCAAGTAATCAAGCCCCTGCTACTTATCTACTTCAGGCCGTGTACGTTGATGCCGACGTGTCACCACCTCGGCCGGTCCAGTTCGTGTGGAAAAATTCGCCTCTCGGCTTATCAACGCGCTCGTAGGTATGAGCGCCGAAGTAATCCCGCATGGCCTGCAGCAGGTTCGCCGGCAGGCGGTCGTGCCGATACCCATCGTAGTAAGCCAGGGCAGAGCTCATTGCAGGTATTGGAACGCCCATCTGTATTGCAGCGGTAACGACTCGTCGCCAGGCAGATTGTGCCTTCTCAACGGCATCCTTGAAGAACGGGTCGAGCAGCAGGTTTTCCAGCTTCGGGTTTTTGTCGAAGGCTTCTTTGATTTTGCCCAAAAAGACCGAGCGAATGATGCAGCCGCCTCGCCACATCAAGGCGATACCGCCATAATTAAGGTTCCAGTTGTATTCTTTTGCGGCAGCCCGCATAAGCTGGTAGCCCTGTGCATAACTGACTATCTTCGATGCGTACAGTGCCTTTCGCAAATCATTTATGAATTTCTCCTTATCGCCTCTGAATTTCGCCTTCGGTCCCTTGAGGACTTTGGATGCGGCGACACGCTCTTCTTTAAGCGCCGAGAGACATCGTGCGAAGACTGCCTCACCGATGAGCGTCAACGGTTGGCCTAAGTTCAACGCCTCTATACCGGTCCATTTGCCCGTACCTTTTTGGCCGGCCGTATCGAGGATAAGCTCTGCAACTTCATTGCCGTCTTCGTCTTTATAGGCGAGTATGTCCCGCGTTATCTCGATAAGGTATGAGTCAAGTTCGCCCTCGTTCCACTGGGCAAAAACTTCGTGCATCTCTTGATTGCTCATTCCGAGACCTTCCTTCATCATCTGATAGGTCTCGCAAATCATCTGCATATCGCCGTACTCAATGCCGTTGTGCGTCATCTTAA
>CAZQYB010000018.1:0-25531 GCA_964597535.1 uncultured Pirellulales bacterium
CTCGGATTGGCAATCGCCCTGCCCGCCACCGTCACAACCCTGTGCGTCACCGGCCAATCACAAACCACCGCCTCGGCAATCGCCGTAACAGTAGCGACATTAAGCACCAGCACACCTATCATCGGCGGAATTCCACCGGTCGGGACATCTTTCCCCAGAATCGCTCTTATAAGCTGCCTTTCACCCCCCTGAGGATATTTCGTTTTCAGAGAAACAACTTTAATATCCTCACACCCCTTTGACGTTTTCAACGCTGCGCTCATAACCTCTATCGCTCGCGGCTTGTTATCTTCGATACCAATAATAATTCTTGAGCAGCCCGACGCTTTCTTGGCAAGTTTCATCCCCGCAATAATCTGCCTCGGCCGCTCCACCATAAGACGGTAATCGCACGTAATACACGGCTCACACTCACAACCGTTAATAATCATCGTCTCTTTCGGCAGCCGCGGATTGGGCTCAATTTTAACTCTCGTCGGGAAACCCGCCCCACCCATACCTACTATACCCGCCTCACGAACGGCGCTGCATATCTCTTCCGCCGAATACCTTTCGGCATCGAAATCCTCTCTCAATTCAGCGCACAGTTCCCTTATGGGATTATTTTCAGGGTCCGCTTCGATAATTATTGCCGGACTTCGACCAAGAACCGCATGCGAGGCAAGGGCTATTTCTTTTACTTTCCCATTCACCGGCGAATGAACTGGTGCCGAAACAAATGCGTCCGAATCCCCAATTTTTTGACCCGCCCCAACCGAATCCCCTTTCTTAACTATCGGCTGGCAGACCGCACCTATATGTTGACTGAGCATTATTGCAACCTGCCTGACCGCCGGCCCCGGACGTATTTCGCTTTTACGAGCCAGCTTCTTACCAATTACAGGATGCACGCCGCCGGGAAAGGAAAGCTTGCCTCGAACGTCAATTTCCATATCAACCTGAAATCACCTGTTCTTACTAAGTCGTCTGTTTACAACTTTAATGATTAACACCACAACCAAGGTCACCAAAAAAGCCGGCAGCACACTGACAGCCGTCCGCAGCCCCTCCGCCTCTATCGCCCAGGCCAAAATCCATCCAAAGACCGCTAAAGAAACAATAAAAACCACTAACGGCAGCAGGAAAACAAGCACAACTTTAGAAACAACCGAAGGCCCTTCTGATTTACCCAATTGCTCATAGACCTTTTGGCATTCGTGCCTTTCGTGGCAGGATTCACAAAATTTCCGCTCGAACATAGTTTTCGCTACCGAATAAAATAAACAAGCTTTATAATGGATATATGCAGGATTTTCAAACAGAAAATTTAGAGCTTCTAACGAAAAGACTGTCATTGCGAGTGAACCGCAGGTTCACGCGGCAATCTCGTGTTCTCAGCAACCAAAAAATCTCATTTTATTAGAGACTTGCTCTTACAATCGGAGGGCACAATTATGGTCAAAAAGTTTCAGCCCTTAATATTAGCCCTGTCCCTCTGCTTCTTCACCGGCTGCGCGGTAAATCCCATAACCGGCGAAGAGGAGCTTATGTTAATTCCGGAGCAGCAGGACATTGCAATAGGCAAGAAATATGCTCCCGAAGTTGAGAAAGAGATGGGAGGAAGAATCGCCAATGCAAACCTACAAAACTATATTGACCGCGTCGGGCAGGCAATCGCGCGTGTCAGCCATAAGCGAAATTTTGAATATCACTTCGTGGCATTGCAGCACGAGTCGATTAATGCATTTGCTTTGCCGGGCGGGTACGTTTTTATCACAAAGGGAATGCTTGCAAAATTGACAACCGAGGCCCAATTGGCTGCAATACTGGGCCACGAAGTAACACACATTGTCGCCCGTGATGTCTCAGTCGCAATGAGCCGCCAGATTGGAATAGGTCTTTTGCTCTCCGCCGTAACTTCCGAGAAAACACCGAGGGGTGTTTTAACCGCAGCAAAACTCACACGACAAATCCTCGACCTTCAATATAGTAGAGAGGATGAGAAAGATGCTGATATAGGAGGCCTCGATTATACGGTTCGCGCCGGCTACAATCCTTACGCAATGGTTGAGACTATGCAGATGCTCCAGAACGAACAAAAAACCAGACCGATTGAATTCTTTTCAACGCATCCAAACCCCGAAAACCGCATAGCATATCTGACACAAGAGATTCAGGCAAAGTACTATAACCTTGAAGGATTAAAAATCGGAAAGGATGACTATCACAGGAACGTCTTGAGCGCACTCAAATAAACAACAAAGCCGACGAGCGACGATTTGTCATTTCGAGCTTGCCGAGAAATCTATTAACAAACGTCATTGCGAGCCCCTTAGGGGCGCGGCAATCTCAAAAATATCCACCCCGCCGTTAATTACGTGAGTTCTCCGTTTAGCCGTCGCCGGCACGGCGACGTAATACTCCCTTGCGTGCCCCGCACGAATTGAGTGCCAACTCACTAATGAAAATTTAGGCAACCAGAAAACAAAAATTCTCATTATTAGCCCAACAATAAGAGGTCCCGACTGGGCGGTATTGGACTTGAACCAACGACCTCCTGCGTGTCGAGCAGGCGCTCTGACCAACTGAGCTAACCGCCCTGAAGCTGTTTAGGTATAGTATGGTTTAAAGAAACGCGAAAATCAAGAATTTTTACGCAGGACTGCTTTTTTACAAAAAATCAAGATTTTTCCGGTGGACATAAGATTAGATATTAAAGTCAGTTACAGCAGATTATGTGGCTGATAACACAGAGTTGGAACGGCCGGTGCAAAGTACCCATATTGAACGACCGCGATTATCACTTCAGAATTTTTCTAACAACCGCAGCCGCCGACACTGTTCGTTGGATATTGCCGCTTGCAACTGTCATAGAAATCTGAACACTTTTAACGTCTCCGGTCGCTGTGTTATCCTTTTTAAAAGTCATAGCAGTAACATTTTTGCAGAGCACATAATCGGTTCCGGCGCTGTCGTCACGAAGGTACAAGGTATTGTTTGTGCTGTCATATCGGTATGTTACTTGTGAACCATCGGCGCAGAGCAGCGTACATCTATCTGTATTCGAGATGTCGTTGGGGTCAACCAAACCCGTCCGGATCTGAGTTGTTATGCGAAACAATGCCTGGCGGGCGCTGTTGATTGTTTTGAAGATGTGCTCATTTTCCCGATAGTTTATGGTCGAGGCGTTAAAAGCCACGGCTACGGCGGCAAGTAGTATGCCTGTTATTGCCAGAGCAAGCAGCAATTCCACGATGGTAAAGCCGGCGGTATGTTTATCCGGTCTGGTTGACATAAATTTCCCCCATTTTTATTATCAGTATCGCGCTCGTAGCCAACCGGCTGAGCTGATTTGCCTGGAGTTCAAAAAGATTTTTGCAGTTACTCTAATGAAGCCGCTGTCGGTTACGACAACCTGCTCGAAGTTTGTCTTACTTACATATTCGACCGTAATCTGCTCGGTGAATGCAGCGAAGTTGTTCAAATCCTCTCCATTGGCATTAATCGGCGGAGAAAAACTCACACCGTCAAAATGCTGCAGAGTGTACAAATCATCATAGTCGGCTGCGATGGTGCGTTCTCTTATCTGTTCGGTAAGGAACTCAGCGGTTGACAAGTTTGTCCCGACGGCGTTGGCTTTTGTAAATGCACTGTTGGCTGCAACTAAGCCGGCAATGGCAAGGCCTACCAGTATTATTGCAATTAACACCTCAACAAGTGAAAAACCGGCCTTTTTCATAATAGCATTCAGCGTATAGCACTTAGTATTTTTTTTATACGCCATCCCTTCCTATTTGCCTGCAACAACACTGGACATTTTGAATATCGGCAGAATAATACTCATCGCGATAAAGCCGACCAAAACACCCATCAAAACTATCATTATCGGCTCTATCATTGATGTTACTGTTTTGATAACAGTCTTGAGTACCCTTGCGTAATAATTGGAAACATCCCTAAGCACGTCGCTGAGTGTTCCTGAGTCTTCGCCGCTTCTTACCATTTGTACGACATCGGACGGCATCAGGTCATATTGGTTTAGACTCGATGCGATTTTCTTGCCCTGTCTGACCTTTTCATAAACGCCAAGCCACATATTCTTATAAAGAATATTTCCTGATATTTGGGCTGTTATCGAAATGGTATCCAGAATCGGCACACCTGCGCGCATCAAAACACCCATTGTGTGGAGACTTCTTGATATATAAAGACTTCGGCAAAGAGTTTTTATAAGAGGCAACACCAATTTTGTCTTATCCCACCATAGCCGGCCAACTGCTGTACCGACAAAGTAAAAGAACCCCCATATTAAAGCGGCAACAGCCGGCACAATAAAAAACCAGTAACACCGTATAAATACACTGGTGGCCATTAGAATCTTAGTCGGGGCGGGCAGCAGATGTTCCTTGCCTGCAAATATTGCTGTGAACCTCGGTAAAACAAAACACAGCAGGAAAATGGTTACCGATACGGCCATAACCGCTATGATAATCGGATAAACCATTGCACCTTTAATCTGTGAGCGGGTTTCGGCCTCGGAATCCAGGTACTCCGCCAATTTTTGCAGCATTCCGCTCATCGAGCCGGAAACCTCCGCAGCGGCCACCATATTTATATAAAGATTGCTGAATACTTCCGGATGCTCGGCAAGCGCCTGCGAAAAACTTTTGCCCCCTTCGATTTGATTTTTTAGGTCGGTAATTACCACCTTGAATTTTTCGTTCTCATTTTGTTGGGCTATTGACTCGAGTGAGTCCTGAAGACTTATACCGGCCCGCACCATAACCGCAAGCTGATTTGTAAAGTTCAGAATATCTTTCCTGCCTGGTCCGAACTCAACTTTTAAATTCCGTATACTCTGCAGTGTAGTTTCCTGTCGGCTCCCGGGAGAGCGTTTCGCTGTAGCGTGCCTGCCTTTAGCGGCCTGTTGACCTTGTTCCCTCGGTGCCTGAACTCGTTCCGGTTTATTTGCAACTGCAGCCCCACCTTCATAATTTCGCGAGGAATTTTCGAACATATTTTTATCCCCTTCGTCTTTTTCCGCTTATTGCTTCAGGGGGTCGGACAACTTCAAACTGCTCCATAGGCGTAAGCGTCTTCTCCATCTTCCCGGGATTAGACGACCGTGCAATCGCTTCTTCTCTGTCTATGTAACCATTAGAATACATATTGGCGATACTGTTATCCAGATTCTGCATACCCATCCTGCGAGAGGTCTCAATAATGTTTGGTATTTCGTAGATTCTATTCTCACGAATACAGTTCCTCACCGCTGAGGTGCACAGCAGCAACTCCGTACAAGGTACCATCCCCGGCTTGTCTATCCGTCTGAATAGTGTCTGCGAGATAACGGCCTGGAGTGTATTGGACAGCATTGTTCGAATCTGGTTCTGCTGGTTCGCAGGATAGATGTCTATAATACGCTCAACGGTTTGTGGTGCATTGATTGTGTGCAGAGTACTAAAGACAAGATGCCCGGTTTCAGCAGCGGTGATTGTTGAGCCGGTAGTTTCCAGGTCTCGCATTTCACCGACCATAATGATATCAGGGTCCTGTCGTAACACGTGCTTTAGGCCTGAAGCAAATTCCGGACAGTCGAGGCCTATTTCACGTTGTTCTATCATGCACGTTTTGTTCTCTAAAGCATATTCTATAGGGTCTTCCAACGTGATTATACGTTTCTTATATTTTGTGTTTATCAATTCTACCATTGCAGCCAGGGTTGTACTTTTACCGGAGCCCGTGTGCCCTGTTACGAGCACCAGTCCTCTTGGCAGGTCCGTCAATTCTTTAACAATGGGCGGCAGGTTTAAATCATCTACCGAAGGAATCTGATTCGGAATTACTCTAAAGGAGATTGCAATCGTTCCTCTCTGATAATGAGCGTTGACTCGGAACCGGTGGCCATCCTCGATAGTTGTCGAGAAGTCGAGGTCTTTGTTTTCTTGAAATTTTTTGAATCTATCCGGGCCAATCATTGCCAGAAGCATTTCCTTTGCGATTTCGCTGCTGACGGCCTGAAGGTCCGTAATTATCAATTCCGTGTTCTTTCGTAGTATCGGTGGCATTCCGACGTTGATGTGCACGTCGCTTGCCCCATTTTCTATCGTTTTCGCCAGTACAGTTTTTATGTCTAACATATCATAGTCCTTTCGGAGAAAGAGGTATCATCTCATTTTAGCAAGTCGCTCAGGTCTTGTTTATTACCCGATGTTTTCAACGAAAACTTCCTCTTCGCTTTGGCCATACACTTCGGTTACTCGCAGCACTTCTTCTATCGTGGTCAAACCCTGCTTTACTTTTTTAATTCCATCATCAAACAAACTTGGCTGTCCGCTTTTGTGAAACACTCTGCGCATATTGTCAACCGATGCGTCTTTGTTAATCATGTCCCTGAATGTGTCATCAATAACCAACAGCTCATAAATTCCGACTCTGCCTATATAGCCGGAGCCCCTGCAGTGCTCACAACCGGCACCGTGAAAAAGCTCGTCCGGCCTGACGCCTGACTTTTCCACATATTTGCGCATATTTTTTGGAATTTCGTAAGTTTTTTTGCACTTCGGACAAATCTTCCTTACCAGCCGTTGAGCCACTACGGCGTTTAGTGATGCCGCTATCAGGTACGCGTCAATGCCGATATTGACCAGTCTTGTAATGCTGCTGGCCGCATCGTTTGTGTGCAGTGTCGAGAGTACCAGGTGCCCCGTCAGCGCTGCCTGGACCGCTATACGGGCTGTCTCGTTATCTCGAATCTCGCCAATCATTATGATATCCGGGTCCTGACGCAGTAAACTCCGAAGTGCCGAACCAAAGTCGAGTCCAATCTTTTCGTGCACCTGTACCTGGTTGCAGAAATCAAGTTCATATTCCACGGGGTCCTCAACTGCGGATATGTTTAGTTTTTCGCCATCCATCTGGCACAGGGCCGAGTACAACGTGGTGCTTTTTCCCGAGCCGGTGGGACCTGTAACCAGTAAAATCCCATGAGGCAGCGCTATCTGCTCACTGAAGGCGGTTGTTATCTCAGGCTCCATACCTAACTGCTCAAGGCCTCGTATAATCGACTTGCTATCCAGCACGCGGATGACCACTTTTTCTCCATGATTTGTGGGCAGTATCGAAACTCGTAAATCAATTCCTCTACCACCGACCATAACCGCAATTTTCCCATCTTGTGGTAGTCGTCTTTCCGAGATATCGAGGTTAGCCATAATCTTAATACGCGATACCACAGCAGGATGCATCTTTAACGGCGACTGCATCATTTCAAAGAGCACGCCATCTATGCGGTATCTTATTTTCATAAGCTTATCTTTCGGCTCAATATGAATGTCACTGGCTCCTTCATGTACGGCGTTGCTAATCAAATAGTTAACGAATTTAATAACAGGCGATTGGCCCGCCATTTTTTCGAGGTCTTCGGAATTGTCCTCCTGGTCATGAACAACCTCCACTTCCGTCATATCACTGATGATATCATCGAGGCAGTAGTCATCTGTTTCTTCTTTGAACGCCTCGCACACTGTCTCAATGTCTTCCTGGCTGCACGCTATGACTCTCAGTTCCATCCGGGTCCGTCTTTTCGCATCCTCAATCGTAAAAACATTTGCAGGCTCGCTTGTTGCAACAACCAACGTTTCTTCTTCTATTGCTATCGGACAAACAGAGTTGCTTTTTATAAAATCAATGTCGAGTTTCTCAAAGGCCTCTTTCTCTATATCCTCCGGCCTTATGTGTCGAAACTCCAGACCATAGAGTTCGGCCCTGGCTATCAAAATATCGTCGGCGCTGCAGAGCTGCTCTTTCAGCAGCAACGTTGCGACATCAGAAGGCGGTTTTGCTCCGCTATTGGCGGACTCCTGCCGCAGATGTACATGTTGTTCAGGCGTGAGCTTGCCCATATCAAGCAGGACATCAGCGATATCGCGTACGTTCGATTCGTCGGCCTCTTCCGGAAAATAAAGGTCGCTCAGCCCGCGTATCGATTGGTTCTCAGAGCGGAGCTCATCCCCTGCGGCACCAATGTCTAAATGTTCTTTAGAATCCGGTCCCTGCTCCGGTGGTTCTCGCTTGCTTTCAGATAGAAAGGGCAGTTTCATTCTGTTAACTTCAATATTATTTCCACGCCATCTGAACCGAGTTTAACAAAGCCATCGCTGATTTGGCTGATATTAAAACCTCTTATTGAATCTCCCTCGTAAAGAATTTTATCATCAATCATGCAGCAATTACCTTTATCCCACTGCATAATGCTCAGAAGCCGCATATTTTTTGCTTGCTGTCTCAGTTGTTGTTTCCTCATCATTTCAGCGTCGATATCGGGGTCTCTTTGTTCAATATCGGAGATTTTCTCTAAGCTGCCCAGAAATACATCATACTTAAACGGATTTTTCGCCAACTCATTGACATTCACCTGTTGCACGTCCGAAAACTCATGGAAATTCTTAACTATCTCGTCCATCTGGTTAAACATTTCTGACCTGACGCCGGTAAGTCGTGCGATTGCCGCCTCAATCCGTGTCTCTTCCGGGCTGAGGACCGCTGCCGTTGCCTTTTGTGGTGTGCTCTTTTTTATCATAAACAAAAGGCACAACAGACCTATGGCAAACAAAGCGGCAAGCAGCATTGTACTCTTGCGAACATTTTTGTTGTGAGCTGCTACAGTAAGATATTCCTGCTCTTGTGTTTCTTCGGCGCTATCAGCGGCATTGCTGCCGTCTGAGGCAAATGGTTTTTGCACCGATGAATCCTCTGGTTCTTGTTCTCGCATAAAAGACAGCATAGCCAGACTCCATTGAAAGTAAAAATTGTTAACTTACTATCGGTTATTCGGCAGATTTTTGCCTTTTAGCCGGTTTTGTTCTGGAAAAATATGCTTACCACGAAATCGGCTGCTATTTGTCCCTCATTTTTTGTTTGCTTGTCTAACTCAAGCTCGCGGATTTTCATTATTCGAGGTAGCTTCTCAAGTTCCAAGAGGAACGAATAGAATGAATTAAAATCTCCCACCAATTCCATTTTTAACGGCAGTTCTATGTAGCCACTGTTATCTTTTGTCTTTAATTTTAGAACTCTTTTGGACCTTAACCCCTGGTTTTGAACAATTACGGTTACGTCGTGAAGCACCTTGTCGATTTCGCTTTTAGGCGGCAGCTTGCTTTCAAAGAATTCGACCGCCTTTTGGAGTTCTTCAAGCTGTTTGGTCAAATCCTCTGCCGCAGCGGTGGCCTTTTCGAATTCGTCCAGCTTGGCCAGTTTCGTATGAAGCCGAACTTTTTGTTCCGCCAGATGTTTGTTGGCCGGCTTAATCATATATTGGTAAGCAACGTAAGCTACGCCCAGCAGCAAAATGAAGAATACAAGTTTTCTTAAACCGTGCGTCATAATTTTTGCCCTTTATCAAACGATATTAGGTTCTTATCCACTATCAGTATTAAAAAATCCGTGCTACATTCTGGGCGTTTTGGCCCTGATTCTCTCAATATCTTCATTCGTAAGATGAACGTCTTTTCTAAGCATTGCCGTCAGCTTGAATTGCCTGAACGTGGTATCTTCGATTTTCTGTTCTTTTGATTCCACCAGTGCCACATTGTTCAGCAAAGTTGAATTGCTCAACCGCTCTATGCAGGCCGCCACTTGGAGGTCGCTGGGAGCAATACCTTCAATGTCAATATGCGTATCCAGTGATTTTTCCTGTGGCACTTTTGGTTGAGTTGCCGCTGCTTTATTAGCTTGTGCTTTTTTGTATTTATTGGCTGCCGCAGTATCCCGGCGCGGCGGTATTCTCTTCGGCTTTTTCTGAACAAGCTTCATTTGCAGGAGCGATACGCCCGGCGGCAAATTGTTTGTCAATGACGCCAGCAGAACACTGCGAGGCACCGGTTCAAACAGCTCTGCCGTGGTAAGAGCTGTCTTCATCATCGCTTTGCGTTTTGTCTGAAGCTCTTCAAATTGCTTTATGGCCTCCTGGGCTCGTGACAATCTTGAACTTACAAGCTTCTCCTTGGTATCAAGCGCTCGCTGCCGTATTTTGATAGTCATAAACGCACCACCCAGTGCTGCCATCACTACCCCAAACAACACCAGATACATCAGGTTTGTTCTGCGCGATTCGCTGCTTTGAATATAATCATCAGGCACAAAATTTATATTAACCATTTTTTTACCTATCCGTTCTTGTTCCTATGATAATGATAAGCTGAGCCCAAAGGCAGTGGCCCAATTAACTTGACAATCTCTTCTATCCATCCCCGAATGACGGGAATCCTCTATTTCCACTGCCGCCAAACAATTTCCTATCTGTGCCGGCATTTCCAGTTGTTTTGCTATTGTTGCATATATGTTCTTACTTTCCGCCTGAGCTGAAAGAAAAATCAAGCGTTCTATTCGAGCATTGCTGTGCATCGAGCCAAAGTGCCGCTTGCAGGCGGTCAATTCCAATACCAATCTTGTTATAGCTTCATCGCTGTCAGGCTGCTTCGCTCCTATTGGTATCGAACGGGCAAAGAGTAAATTCTTATGATGGCAAATCACAACATTTGTGCAGTTTGCGTCTGTCTCAAGCAGCATTACGGTCGCTTCGATATCAACTTTGCGTCTGCCAAAGAACCTGGTGTAGCTGTTTATCAGCGCTATCGGCCAAACACCGATAGACTTAATCAGCAGGCCGGCCTTTTCATATATCGCCAGATGCCTGTTAATAATCCTGCGCTCAGATGCTATTACCAGGACATTATCATCCTCTGAAGGGATGTACTTGAGCAGTGCGTCATCAGGTTCGAACGGCAGTTTTTGCTTTATCTTTGAAAAGACAGCGTCCCGCAGTTTGTCGTCTGAATTCCACACGCCTTTTTTCGCATTTTGGGACCCGTCTTTTATCTTCGGCGCCTTTATGTGGTCGATAAATACCCCATTTGCCGGCATTACCGCTATCACGTCTCTGCCCCGAAATTTACCGTTTGTTGTGAGCTTGTGTATGGCTTCGATGGCCCATCTTTGCCAATTGCTGCTGTTAGGTTTCACATCCTCTGGTCGATGCTCGCTGCCGCCGGCAATCACGCTTAGGCCATTGCCGTTGCCGGCGAGCTGAACCATCTTAATAATATCATCACCCATATCCACGCCAATCGGATATATGCGGTTTTTCGAAAGCCAAAGCATATCAACTTGACCCTGTCAGAAATACCCTTCTCTAATTCGCTGCCCCGTTGGAAGTTTTTCTCGTTTCAAATCATTTGGGGTACACTTACAAAAGCATACTTTACGAGCTGTTAATCCTCGTTTATCTGGACGTCTATAATCACATCATCCTTCCAGGTTGATACCTAAACATTAAACTTACCTGGACGTACAGTTTTCCCAGTGCCGATTTACCGGGATTGTTCTAACTAAAATATAGAAAACAAAACTCCATCCGCCCAACGATAACGAAAATAATGGGAGCTCATTTTGCAGGATGATACGAAGGCCGGTTTAACTTCCTATAATACCGCACCTATTTTAAAAGTGCGCTTATGTAAAAAGATAATCCTTTTGCTCTTATGGAGTTATACAATTTGGCGGGCCCCGTTAGAAATCTTCCGCTTCGCAGGATGTTCCAATTTTGCGGAATTTCTAACGGGGCGAGCGTTAAAATTAAATAGGTGCGGTATAAAATGCGCTGGGCTGGTAAGGGGTGAGGGGTCACTTGATGCTGGATGTTGGATACTCGATTCTCGCCGTTTTTGGGGGTAAGGGACAAAAAGGTAAATAATTTTTCTATATTCCTATTGACAAGTGACGTCCGATAAGGTAAAGTCAATATAATCCGTCCAGACTCGCGGTTTGGGCAATAGCCCATACCTGCCTGAAACTGGCGGTTAGAGGAGTGGTTAAGTGTGCTTGAGCTTGGAAAATGAAGATTCTCCTGGGGAGGGGGAAAGGCAAATCTCTGTTTGCCTGCCGGTACATTCCAAAATAATTCTGTCGGAGAGGGTCTGTATGTAAATTAGCTGTTTTTTCGAATAAAAAGAGGAGAGTGTGATGAGAAGTAGAGCTGTTGCAGCAGTGGTCTTTGTATGTCTATTTGCCGGTCCCGGCCTTGGCACTCCAGATACAGAAATCTGGTATGAGACAACCGACCTTGGCTCAGGGCGGTGGGAATATACATACGATGTATATAATATCAACCTGATGGAGGGGATTGAGGAGTTTACTATCTGGTTTGGTTATGGGGTGTATGATAACTTGCTCGTGACAACACCCGAGACGCCAGCGGGCTGGAATCAGATTGTGTGGCAGCCGGAGCCGGTGTTAGAAGATGATGGGGCTTACGATGCCCTGGCTTTGACGGTTGGAATCGGCCAAGGTGAGAATGTGAGTGGTTTTTCCGTCAGCTTCGATTGGCTGGGTGTTGGTACGCCGGGTTCGCAATTCTATGAAATAATTGACCCATTGGATTTTCACACGATTGAGGACGGTTATACTATCCCGGAGCCCGCCTCCGCGGTGATGTTGGGTCTGGGTGGAATCTTGCTTGTTTTGCGACGCGGGCGGCACCAGCTTTAGAACAGTCCATAGCTTCGGCGGACAAGCCGGGGACGTTACTTCTGCTGGGAATTGGAGGAATAGCGATGTTGAGTAAAAGAAAACGTTGAGTGGAAACGAGTTTATAAATCGAATAATATCTCGCAATTTGAAACCGGTTTGAAGAAAGGAAGGGTATTATGAAAGTGAAAGTTAGTATTTTGATTCTTGGTATTATTCTACTTTTGGGCCAAGACAATCTGTGCGATGCAGTCCCAGTTGGCTCCGCGTTTACCCACCAAGGACAGCTAAAGGAGGTTAATATACCCGCCAGTGGCACTTTTGACTTTGAGTTTATACTGTACGATGATCCGAATGCTGGCAGTCCGCTGGGAGGTGCCCAGTTAGTGAGCGGGGCCAATGTGATTAACGGACTGTTTACAACACTCTTGGATTTTGGTGAGTCCGTATTTAATGGTGAGGCCCGTTGGGTGGAACTTGCTGTGAAAGGTTTTGGGGAACCGAATTGGACTACTTTAGCGCCCCGACAGGAACTAACGCCCGCCCCATACGCGATCTATGCAAAAAAGGCTGGGCAGGTTGCGGGGGGAATAGGTATTAAGGGTAGTGGGACACCAAATTACGTGCCTAAATTCACAGATGCCAATACTCTAACTGATTCGGTCATTTACGAGAACGCCGGCAACGTCGGCATCGGGACTACAAGCCCGGGTCTTGCAAAGTTGAAAATTAGTGGAGGGCATTTGGATGTAAGTTCCAACAAAATAGTAAATCTGGCTGATCCTACAGTAGCTCAAGATGCGGCAACAAAGGCATATGTTGATGGTAAGGTTGGTGGAGCCGCAGTACTCAGATTTGTTGTGAGCGACGAGAACGAATACTCAACCATGTCAACAAGCTGGACCACGGTCAAAACGTTTACGTTCACCGCTCCCGTGGACTCTGTGGTGATTGGTGTTGCCCTGAAGCACCAGACAAGAAACACGGGCGACGCTTCGGGCTGGGTCAGGATAGTGAGCGATGCAGGCATATCCGAGAAAGTCCACGCATATGCTTACCCAACAGACGTGAGAGCCAACACGGTATTCCACAATAGGGAGAACGGCAACTCATATGTTGCAGAGGGCGGAACTCTTTCAGTCGCTGTGCAGATGATTGTGGACTGGGTCGGCGGGACTCCCGGAACAGTCTTCATCAAGAACCAGAAGCTGATTATTTTCTACGTTGAGATTTGATTATTGACGGAATCACTATGGCGCTATCGCTCGGAAGCGCGGCCTGCGGATATCTGGCTAATAGGATATATCAGGTAACAGGTAACGTCGGCATTGGAACGACAGAGTAAGAAGATGTAGGATTTGATGTTGTGGAAAGAATACTAGAGGAGCAAATGATAGTTCCTTAAAGGTTTTATTAAAGACATCGTTAAAGGCGATTGAACTGTTCAATAGGTATGTCAAGAAAAACGATAAGGAATAAAGCAACAGCAGTCTACAGTGAGAGGAGGGTGCAACAATGAGATGGATAAATCCAAAGGCATTTGTCCAAAAAGGTATTGTTACGTTGCTGGCAGTATGGCTGTTGCTGACTGTCCCGGCATTGGGCCAAGTCGGTGGAGATTATGATGCGAGCTGGACTACGATAGATTGTGGAGGCGGCGAAAGCACCGGTGGTAAATATACGGTTGTCAGTACGTTCGGGCAGGCAGATGCAGGAACTGTGAGCGGCGGTAAGTATACCTTCGAAGGCGGCTTTCTGACCCAAGAGTTGTATGAAGGGCGCACTTGGTATGTTGATAACGATGCACCTGGGAACAATGATGGAACGAGTTGGGAAGATGCGTTCAACTGCCTTCAGGACGCATTGGGTGTTGCCTCAAGCGGCGACGAGATATGGGTGGCTCGGGGTATCTATACGCCCGACAGCAACTCAGCCGACCCGAACGGTAGCGGTGACCGAGAAGCTACGTTTCAACTTGTAAATGGTGTGGTTCTTAAGGGTGGTTATGCGGGGTTTGGTGAATCAGACCCTAATGAGCAGAATGTTGGACTGTACGAAACCATTTTAAGCGGAGATTTGAACGGTGATGATGAGCCTAATTTTACGAACTATGATGAAAATAGCTATCATGTAGTAAGCAGTAATTCTGTCGATGATTCGACAATTATTGATGGTTTTACAATTACAGCTGGCAATGCCAATGGTCTGGTTGAGCAGCATCGTCGCGGTGGCGGGATGTTAAACTTTATTGACAGTGACCCGACAGTAACTAATTGCACCTTCAGCAACAACTTGGGGGTCTACGCTGGAGGCGGGATGTTCAATTACGATTACAGTGACCCGACCGTAACAAATTGTACCTTTAACGGTAATTCTGTAGACTACGGTGGTGGGATGTGCAACTGGCAGTACAGTACTCCAACGGTGACCAACTGCATTTTCAGCGGCAACGTAGTAGATGGCATGGGTGGCGGGATGTTCAATCATAGCTACAGCGAAGCAAGGATAAGTAACTGCACGTTCAACGACAATTCAGGCAACTGGGATGCCGGTGGTGGGATGTGCAATTGGGATTACAGTACTCCGACGGTGACCAACTGCATTTTCAGCAACAACTCAGCAAGGAAAAGAGGCGGTGGAATGTTCAACGTCTCCTACAGTAACCCGACCATAACAAATTGTACCTTCAGCGGTAACTCTGCAACAGAGTACGGCGGTGGGATGTATAACAGCGATGACAGCACCCCGGCAGTAACCAATTGTATATTTTGGGGCAATATTGCCCCAAGTGGCACGGAAATATACGATCAGATCAGTTCGGCGACAGTTACTTACTCGAATGTGCAAGGCGGGTGGGAAGGTGTTGGCAATATCGATACCGACCCTTGTTTTGCGGATCCGTGTACCGGTGATTATCATCTACGCCCGGTCTCACCCTGTATAGATGCCGGCGACAACAATTCTATTCCGGCCGATACGGCCGACCTCGACGGAGATGGCAATACAGCCGAGCCGATACCATTGGACCTCGATGGCAATCCACGTACAGTGGATGGGGACAATGACGGCAACTCAGTGGTTGATATGGGCGCGTATGAGTATAACCCCTTCGTAGTTAGCTTTGTTGTTGACCACAGAGAGCGAAGAAGCAGAACTGTATTCAGATATACATGTAGAGTCAGCGTGGATAACCTTTCACCCGGGGCAGTGGAGAATGTGCAGCTTGAACTGCTCAGCGTATCGGGTAATATGGAAATAATCGACCCTTGTGTTACATTTGCACATATTGAGGCATGGGGATCGGCCACAAGTGAAGATACGTGTACCTTTGACGTGAACCGTATAGAACCAATTAGGCCGGCTGAAATAAGCTGGCGGGCAACATACCAGATAGCAGATTCCGGCGAGTCAATGCAGCAGATGTCATCAACGGTTGTATTTTTAGAGCCGGTGGGGCTTGCCAGCGGGGATATTACGGGTGAGGGCGTGGTTGACATTGACGACTTGGTACGAATGGCTGATGATTGGCTGGGAAGCGGGTCGTTGGCTGATATTTATCCTGCACCACCTTACGGCGATGATATAGTAAACTTCCAGGATTTTGCCGTCTTAGCTGACAACTGGCTGTTAGGAGAATAGCGTTTAGCGGACAGCGTTGTTCTGTTCCTGCGAGTCTATTCGGCCTTGAGTCGGCGCTTCATTAAATCGGCGATTGCCGTTTGTACCGGCTTGTTCTCAAACAGCACTTCATAAACCGCCTGCGTAATCGGCATCTCAACATTATGCCGGGCGGCAAGAGCAACGACTGACTTACAGGTGGCAATACCTTCGACAACCGATTCGGTAGCTCTTTGGGCCTGGTTTACGGTTTGCCCTCTGCCCACTCTTTCGCCAAACGAGCGGTTCCTTCCCTTCGGCGAGATGCAGGTTGTTACCAAGTCGCCCAGTCCCGTTAATCCCGCGAATGTCTGCGGCCTTGCACCCATAGCGACACCAAGGCGGGTTATCTCGGCAAGGCCTCTGCTCAAAAGGGCCGCCTTTGCGTTATCGCCGGCCCCAACGCCATCTACAATTCCCGCAGCGATAGCAATGATATTCTTCATAGCGCCGGCCAGCTCAACGCCGGCAACGTCGGTATTCGTATAGACACGCAGCCAGGGGACATTGAAGGTTTGTTGCACATCCCGTGCAAGTTTCTCATCGCTTGACGCTGCGCAGGCCGTTGCCGGAAGTCTTCTGGCCAGCTCATCGGCAATCGTAGGCCCGGAGAGAACGGCAAATCTCGTGGCTGGTGACTCGTGACCTTGGGCCCAAGGACTCGTGACTCGGTTTTCGCTGAGGACGTCCGCGAGTATCTGACTCGGCCGAAGCAGTGTTTCATTCTCAATGCCTTTGGCAACCGAGACAATGGGGACATTTTTGGGGACATAATCTTTCAGCCGGCCCCAAACCCCGCGCATATACTGGCAGGGCACGGCGGATATAATCAGGTCTGCACCTGCCATAATGCGCTCATCGTCCGGCTCGAAGACAAGGGCTTCCGGCAGTTTATAGCCGGGAAGGAATTTCTTATTTTCCCGGTCTTTTTCTATCTGCCCTAACTGCTCGCGGTCATAGCCCCACATCTTTATCTCGTGGCTCGTCGCTCGTGGCTCGTCGCTCGCTGCACGCTGTCCGCTATCCGCTGTTCTTTTCTCGCAGAGCAGCATAGCCAAAACGCTGCCCATCCCTCCATCGCCGACTATGGAAATGTTCTCAAACATACAGCAGATTATAATGTGGGCGAGCTGAATTGCAACGTGTTTGTCCTGAGCCCGTTCGGCTTGGTTCGACCACGCTCACCACAGGTCGCTCAGGGTAAACTCTGCCGAAGGATTGAAGGACCCAAAATCGAAGATAACGTTAAGCTGACCGGACGCATTCATAGGATCCGGATGCAAGAAATACGTAACTCATCCCGGTTTCCCGATGTACTCATGGAATCCCAGAAAAATAATATGAAAGTTGATCGAGGATTAGGAATCCCAAAGTGGAACCCTTCAGATTGAAATTTTCCGTCGTCGCCCAGCCATGACCAACGGTATGTCTTGATAATGGGTTATCCGTCCGCTTGGGGTCGAAATGAGCAAAATAAACTTGAGTCAAATATTGGTTAAATCGCAGAGGTAACAATGGACTGAATTGGTGATTCTTCGGATTTGCGCTGGGAGAAAGTACTGTTCCTGCCAAGTCTTTTTGGCTTTCCTTTTCAGGGTGGCCCTGAATATACTGAAACTGTCGCAAGATACCTTCTATTCGAGGAAACAATACCGAAAGTGGGAAGTGCGGATAAGTGTTCACGGTAAGCGGATATATCTTGGCAGGTTTAATAGTGAGCTCGAAGCGGCGAGGGCTTACGATGCGGCAACGGTTAAATATCACGGCCGATACGCGAATGTGAACCTTAAAACTTAACCCGGCAGGTTATTGGCAAATATTAGGAATTTATGGCCGTGAAAAAAACTAAGAAAACTTGCCTCTGATTGCTTTTGTAAGCTCTCCTCTATCTTTCAGTTCGAGACTGAATATATAAGAAATGATATCTCTTCTGCTGATAATACCTACCAGCTTTCCCTCTGATTCAATAGGTACCTTACGGAACTTATTTTCCACAAGAGTGTTGATAACATCCAGCAGGTCGTCGTTCTCATTGAAACTTATTACATCAGTAGTTATGCAATCCTGGACTTCTCCCTCTGTACCTCGAGTGTTCAGCAAATGCCTCATAATATCCTTTGCAGTTATTATTCCCGTAAGCTTATCATCTTCGTCAACGACTGGCAGGCCTGTTATATTCCCGTCAGCCATCATTCTTATCGCATCATATATAACTGTAGTTGTGCGGACTGTCACAACATCCCTTGTCATTATTTTTCCCAGGCTTATCATACTCGTACTCCTGTCCTCGAATAGTGTTAATTACATCGGTTACTTATAAATTATCGTCTCAGCTAACTAACAGCTTAAATAAAACCAGGCGTTGAGCAGCCCGTGATGTTAGCAAAAGTTAGAAAAACAGGTCTGTGTGCAGTCGGGCCGTCGGGAAATGTCGGTATATATGTTGTCTAAAAACCGCTCTGATTTAACAGAACTCAAGGTTTGCCGTTTCTTTTCACGCTTCTACGATTTCGATGTTTTTCGGGTGAAGACTTTTGAGGCCTGCTAACTGGTTTCGGCCTAATCTGGCATCAATCAGGACAGAGCCATCGCGATATTGCTCTTTTAAGACCTGCCCGTATGCCCGCAGAAAACTCTGGACTTTGCCGTTTGATTGACTGCTGCTGACCCGCAGCAGCAGTTCAGCGCCTTTGTATTTTGCAGACACCGCCTCGCTTAACTGCTCCAGGCCCATACCTGTCTTGGCCGATATACATACCGCATCGGGAAACAGTGTTTGCAGCATCTCAAGCTCGCTGACCTTTTTGATAATATCAACCTTGTTGAATACTATCAGTGTCGTCTTTTTGCTGGACCCGACCTGTTCGAGGACCTTATTGACAGAGTCAATCTGCTTCAGTGCGTCCGGGTTCGACACATCTACGATATGCAGCAGCAAGTCAGCATTGGTAGTTTCTTCCAGCGTTGCCTTGAACGAGGCAACTAATTGGTGAGGCAGACTTTTTATAAAACCAATAGTGTCACTCAGGAGCACCTCTGTGCCTTTGGCCGGCCGCCATTTTCGCGTTCGCGTATCGAGCGTTGCAAAGAGTCTGTCCTCGACAACGACACCCGCATTGGTAAGTGTATTTAAGAGTGTGCTCTTGCCGGCGTTGGTATAGCCGACCAGGCAGATTTTGAACAGTCCTCTTCGCCCCTTAATTTCGCGGAGCTTGCGCTTATCGATATTTACAAGTTCGCGTTTGAGCTCTGTTATTCGCTTGCCGACCAATCGGCGGTCGATTTCCAACTGCTGTTCGCCAGGCCCTCTGGTACCGATGCCGCCGACGGTACCCGCAGCGGTCCCACCGCCTGCCCCTGCTACGCTGTCAAGGTGCGACCACATCCTCGCCAGTCGCGGATATGTATATTCCAACTGGGCCAGCTCCACCTGAAGCTTGGCCTGCCTGGTCTTTGCTCTCGTGGCGAATATGTCTAAAATCAATTCACTGCGGTCCAGCACCTTGACTTTAATAATCTCTTCAAGCTCGCGGACTTGCCGGGGTGACAGGTCATTATCGAATATTACAGCGTCTGCTTTGAACCGCTTAACTCTTCCGGCAAGCTGCGCGGCCTTGCCTTTGCCGATGTAAGTTACAGGATTTATTGTGCGGATTTTCTGCTGAAATCTGTCGATGACAATTGCTCCGGCGCTTTCAGCCAGTGCGGTAAGTTCAGCCAGATTGTCTGAGCCGCCTGCGGTGCGCAGGACAGCGGCCACCAATATCGCCCGCTCTTTTCTGACTTTTAGCGTCTGCCGCAGTTTCTCCAACTAAGAATACCTCCAGAATTACTTTTCTATTTTAGCATATTTGCTCGTGTTGCTCAACAAGATGACAATATTGGCAGATTTGCGTGCCTTTGAGCTAATATCGGTTTTTTACCGTGTTTTTTAAGCGTAAAAACGCGTTTTTTGCCAAAAACCGGCTGTGGGGAAATTTCACCTTGATGAAATGCAGATTAGAGATTAAAATGAAGTTTCGTAAATATTTAGACGAAATAACCTAATGTGTCTCTTTTTATTAGAGTGGTGTTAAGGATTTAGACGGGAAAGGGTCGTTTTTTATGTTGAAAGTAAGGTCGCGTACGGGCGAATCCGTTCAGCAAATGATGAGACGCTTTAAAAAGCTGTGCGAAAAAGAAGGTTTAATCAGAGATATGAAGCGTAATGCCTATTACGAGAAACCCTCAGAAAAGAATCGTCGCCGTATGCGCAAGGCCCAGCGAGCCGCAAGCTACCAATACTAATACAAATTCTTTCTGCCCTTGCTGTTTTTTACCTCTGCTCGGTTTCAGCCCTTTTGTTTCGTTTGCCTCTTAGTTTCTACTTTGGCCGTTTTGTTTCCAATTCCCGGCGAGTTTGGGGTTTTGGCACCGGCCAGAAAACTGCATCACCTTCATCTGCCCAGGTTCTTGCTTTGCCTTTGCTGTCCCGGAAAATTTGTCCACCATCATCTTTGAAATTTTCCCCGATGCTGTACAGTATAAAACTGTCGTCGGTTTTCTTATAGACCAATGGCTTGTCGCTGAACGGATCTATCGGAAGCTCGCTCAAGTATCCTGTGGCAAGTAATTCGCTAAGCGTCGCAGGATACTTGTCCTTTTCTTTGTCATAACGTAAAACTGCCAGCAAAGTTAACAAACCTGCTCTGCTTGTTTTAACTCGCCAGGCAATCTCACTTAACCTCCCATACGCAGGCTCCATTAGTCGCAGCATAATGGACTTCTTTGCTATCTCGTCCAATTGCTTCAAAGCCTGACCTTCATTACGCAATTGGCAGGGCGTTTTTTCAAAAAATTCCTCTGCACACTGAAAATGGTTATCAATCATCGTCGTAACCTCTCGCCTGTCAGGATAGCTGAACGAAAAAAGTCTCCATAGACTATCTTTCCAATCACCCACAACCAGAACGGCACCACCTTTTAATACTCGCCCACCACCTTTGCCGTCATCAGTAAACCCTCGCTGGATAAGGTCGTACCAGAATGCTTTTTCGGCCTCCAAATCGATAACTGTGCTTTGGCTCGAAAGCCCATTTCCAAGTTTCCTGGAAAAACGTTTCAATATGTCAACCGGTATATCCACATCTCTTAAAACCATAAAAATTCTTTCGAGCGCAAGAGCCTCAATTGCGACACCTGTCAATTGTTCAACCAGTGTGCCTTTGCCCTGCATCTGATTACAAAACTTTTGCAAAACTACGCAATCGTTCAAAGCAGACTCCATATCTGCTCCGTTCGCTTTATATAGAATTTGCCAACCCAGGGCCCGAGTGATATTCCTATAGCCAGACAGCGGTTTCATAACATTTCGCATCAGGACGCCTCGCATCAATTCGGGCTCGTTGCTTTCGTAAATTGGCCAGAAATATAATTTTTCGGCACCTTCTCTTACTTTTTCAAACGCGGGCTTGTTGTCAGCGAGCCACCTCGATAGCTGCTTAACCTCCACATCATTAAAATCACTCAGCCAATCGCTGTTAACACCACAGCCTTCCTTCTTACTGCAACCAAAGCATTTTTTCTCAATTGCTGCCGGGCATTTTACATATAATTCAGCAGCCTGGTCGTAATACAGCTTTGCATTTTCTGACTTCTCTTGGCCTGTCCTGACCAATTCGTTCAGCCAGTCAATATAGTTAACGCTGATAGTCGGCGTTCCTATACCCAGCCGACCAATACATATCAGAATATATAAAATAATTATCCCCGCCGCTTGAAAACTGCGAACAAGCACCTTTCGCCAGAGCGGTCGGCAGCGTTTCTTGGCCCGGCGTAACAGCACTGCGAGCAGTTTCACATCGCCGAAGTCAGCGATTAGCTCTTTGGCTTTCTGCTCTTTCTCTTGGTCTGTCTTGCAATCTTTTAGTCCATCTTCAAAATGGGCTGCCAGCTCAGCCATTACCTCAGCCCGCACCTTTTTGCGATACCGCATCTTCTTGCCGACCAGCTTTATGAAATCAATCGCGCACTGCGGCAGATTCTCTAAATTGATACACGGCGGTTTTTTTGTCACTATATCTACCTCCGCCTTGTCCGTCTTTTACCCCTTTTTTCCAGTCTTTTTTCCCGTTCTTCCGGCGTTTCAGGTTTTGGCACCGGCCAGAAAACTGCATCACCTTCATCTGCCCAGGTTCTTGCTTTGCCTTTGCTGTCCCGGAAAATTTGTCCACCATCATCTTTGAAATTTTCCCCGATGCTGTACAGTATAAAACTGTCGTCGGTTTTCTTATAAACCAACGGCTTGTCGCTGTAAAGGTCCATAGGCACCTTTTTCGAATAACCGGTGGTTATCAGTATCAGTTCCTGCAAATTTTCGGGATATAGGCCTTTGTCATTCTTATATCGCAATAAGGCAATAATGGTGACCAGTGCTTCGGTGTCGGTTTTGTTGCGATGACCTAATTCGATTATTCTACCAAAAGCAGGGAAAAAAATTTCCAGTAATATATTCCCCTCAGCCATTTCAAGAAACTCTTCTTCAAAGTCTATATCTTCCGAATGAATCTGAGCAGGGGTTTTGTGGGCCATCTTGTTCCCAAAAGCGTAGTAGCGGTCGACCATTTCTCTGGTTTCCTGCTTATTGGGATGGGTGAATAAAATGTGCAGCGGCGTAGTCCAGTCTCTCCCCTCTATTATATCTTCGAAACCGCCGAACCCTATGAGGGGCACGATTTGCTTAAATTCCTGGAGACAAAGATGGCCTCCGCCCAAGCGGTCTTCTGTAAAGCATCTTTGGATTACATCATACATAGACAGTTTTTCCGCTTCGAAACTTACTGTGAAATCTTCGCCGGTAATGATTTGTTCGAGGTCCTTCTGTAGCTCGGTCAGTACGGTCGAGTCGATTTCATACTCGCTGAGAATATCGCGGAGTCTCTGTGCAGCCAAAGCTTCAATAGCCATTCCTACAAGCTGTTCAATCAAAAATGTGTTATCCCCTTTTATATGTTGGCCAAGACGATAACAGGATTTGATATTGCTGAAAGCATCTTGGTGCCGGCCTTGGTCGGCGCGAAGATGCGCCAGCCAGCACAAAGACTGGGTCAGTTTGCGAAACTCGGAAAGGTGAGGAAGAAGAACAGACATCATTTCCGTAGTATTTTGCTTGTTGGCATACTTTTGCCAATAATACGGCTTCTCCGTGCCGGCAACGAGCAAATCAAGAGGTTCTTTTTGTTCTTTGAGCCATTTTTTGATGAATTTCCTTTCTATAGTGGACGTCTCCTGATATCTTCTCGGCAAAAGCACGATGGCACTCTGTGCGACTTCGGATTCTATCCTGCGCCTTGTTTTTTCCGCTATATCCGTCTCTTTTTTAGTCGAGAGCAGTTGGCGAATATCATCGGCAAGTTCCTCAGCCCTCAGCCTGCCCTCCCGCCGAAATCTACCCCCGATTTCCGGGTCACCAATTTCCTTGTAGTTCTCAGCAAAGAAAAGAAGAAAGTCATCAGAAGCTTTGCCATACAACTCGGTTGCCTTGATATATAAAGGTGCCGCATTGAGAGATTCGTCAGCCGCAGGGCGAACCATTTGATTAAGCCGGGCCAGGTAATCTGTAGTAATAGCTGGCTTGCCGGTCAAAAACCAGGCGACATACACAACGAAAAACAAAATTAGAATGCCGACAGCTTGAAATGTCCTTGCGACAACGGTTTGCCATAACGGCCGGCAGCGTTTTTTTGCCCGGCGTAGTAAAACAGCAAGCAGTTTCACATCGCCGAAGTCAGCGATTAGCTGCTGGGCTTTTTGCGATTTTTCTTCATTGCTCTTGCAATCTCTTAGTTCATCTTCAAAATGCGCTGCCAGCTCGGCCGTTACGTCGTCCTGGACATTTTTGCGGTAGCGCATCTTTTTAGCGACCAACTTAACAAACTCAGCCGTACTGAGTGGCAAGCGTTCCAAGTCCAGACCTTTACCTTCAAGAGAGCTGTGTCTTATAAAGCGACGGTACTTGAAGGCTTCAACTATCAGACCAACAAAGATGCCGAGTGATAATCCCAGAATTGAGAAGAACGGAAATAACACCCATAATCCTGCATACTCCACTCCTACCCCTGCGATTAGGCCTACGGCCGCCCCGACCAAAATTCTTACAACAGGTTTTTTGATTTTCATCAAATCACCTCATGTGAATGACAAATACAGTTCTTGTTTTTTTCTAAGCCGGTGTAAGAGCGCCGCCAAAGACAAGATTTAAGCCCGCTGTAAGTTCCTTGAGTTGTTCTTTTTGTTTTGCTAATTGGCCTTTGCCCTTGCTGGTGATAGAGTAATACCGTCTCTTTCGACCCGAGTCGGCTTTTTCCCATTTACCTTTGACAAGTTTTCTGGCCTCCAGATTGTAAAGCAGCGGATAGAGCGTGCCTTTGCCGAGCGTTAGAATATCGCTGCTTCGCTGCTCAATGGTCTGGCTCAATTCGTAGCCGTACATCTGGCCGCGAGAGAGAATCTCCAGAACAACAACCGGAGCAATGCCTTTTAATAACTGACTTTCAAATTTCATTACAGACTCCTTTATTCGTATTGCGTATTGCGTTTATCTTGCTTTACTTATTATGTTATGCAAACTATGCAATGTCAAGTAAAAATTTCAAAATTTTTTTTGGAAATTCCACCGACAGGGCAGATTAGCCCTAATTTGCTTGCAAAATGGCCTCCCGACTCATAAGTACTGTCAAATCCAACACAAAAGCATTGCAGCGGGACCAGTACTCAAATTACACGAAAGCTATTTGTAAGGATGTCAAGATTCGACCAGTAAAGAGACACGTCAAAATTGAAAATAGATAAATTGCTGGGCTTCAGCGGCCCCGAAGATGATGGTCAGCAGAATATAAATCGGGGGCAGTGTAGATTTGACATAGGCCGTCCAGCGTTTGTCCTGGAAGTAGTTGAACTCGCACTTGTAAAAGGCGTCGAACAGCAGCACCAGCCCGACCAGGAGCCAGCACACGGCCAACTGGCCGGTATCGACGGCCGGCATGTACACAGATGCCGGAGCCCATGTAAAGATGCGTCTCAGGCAGGTGAACGTGTCAGACAACGCCACACATCTGAAAGGAATCCAGGTAAGTGTTACCAGGAAGAAGTTGAAGAGACCCGCAACCAGGATGAGCGGCCATTTGAGAGCTCGGAGCATACTGTGAGAAACATCAGTTTGGCTTCGTTGCGGTCTGAAACGACCGATGACTTTGTGAGCAGCCAGATACAATCCATGCAGGAAACCCCAAAGAACAAAATTCCAACTGGCCCCGTGCCACAGTCCGCCCAACAGCATGGTGGTCAGCAAATTGGCGTATGTGCGAATCCGCCCCTTTCGGTTTCCGCC
>CAZQYB010000019.1:0-25266 GCA_964597535.1 uncultured Pirellulales bacterium
ACTGGGAGAAGACGAGGTAACAGAGTCCTACGTCCCTGAAAGCTGGCAGACTGCCGGCAGGCTTCTGCTCACTAAAGACAAAGGTTACACAGAGTTGGTTATTTCGCCCAGCACTCCAGCTGCGAACTATTACAGCATACGAGCGATTGGTGCAAAGGCAGGCTCTTTCCATTTTAC
The DNA here is from genome assembly GCA_964597535.1 of uncultured Pirellulales bacterium. Classification (GTDB taxonomy): domain Bacteria; phylum Planctomycetota; class Phycisphaerae; order Sedimentisphaerales; family Anaerobacaceae; genus CAZQYB01. Next base: position 178 of record CAZQYB010000019.1, read on the forward strand.
CCTGACCGGCGATCCGAGGTCCGGCCTATCGAGGTGGCGACATATGCTAAAACAGATGAAAGAAAAAATCGGAGGCGTCGGAGCCTTCCACATTACCGCCGGCGACTACTTCGAAGACGACCACAGCACACTGGCATCACATTTCTATGACGAAATGGTTGCCGAGTTCGGTCCGGACGTCGTCTGGTATCCCGGCGTTGGAAATCACGAGGTCCAGCGTGAACAGCACGACCTGCTCTGGCTGCGGCAGTTCTACCGTGACAAGCTTCAGGGCAAGGTCAACGCCGGTCCGCAGGGGTCCGAAGAAACCTCCTACTCCTGGGATTACCGCAACGCCCACTTCGTGCAGATCGACATGTATTTCGACGGCGAGAAACACCGCGAGGATGTTGGCTTCAGCGATCAGATACTCGAATGGCTCGAAAAGGATCTCGACAAGAACACAAGGCCTGTTGTCTTCGTCATCTACCACGAACCTGCCTGGCCCAACGATCGCGGCGGCAAAGATTCGCCAGACAACTGGCAGAAGTTCATGAAGATACTCAACGACCGCAAGGTCGTCGCCGGCTTTTGCGCCCATACACACACTTACGGCAGGACCCAGGTGCCGGGGCCGTGGGAATCGGTCACATGGGAGATCGATGCCGGAAATGCAGGCAGATTAAGTCACGGTGACAAGCACCAGACGTTTGTCGATATCATCGTCAAGCCCGATGGTACGGTAGAGTTCAACACCTGGCAGGGTCTCGAGGGCGAGGACTTCAAGATCACAGACTCCTGGACCGCCAAAGCCGGTACCAGCCGAAACACAGGCAAACTTGTCGAGCCAGAAAACCAAAGCGTCTTTGACCGCGGAGTTGAAATGCGGTTAGCTACTACCGCGGTCAGATAACCGCCGGAGGATCCTATATCATGTTCTGCTGGAATGAATTGGTCATTTCACCCGACACTCCAACTAAGAACTATTACAGGATACGGGCGATATCAGGGCCGATCTGGGCGCGAACAGAGTGATTTCAGGTCAGATTCCGATAGTGTAAACATCGGATGTTCAATACGTTCATTATTTTTTGCAAGCTCCTTAAGTCCTTGATATTACTATTGTTATGGGATTTAGAATTTTTGCGATTTTATGAGCTATTTGGGCTTTTGGTTGTACTTTGGTTGTAGGGACTCTTCTCACTTTTTACAGTCGCAAGTCACCGCGCCGAGTTAACTAAGAAAGTTTGAGTTTTCAAGACAGACTTGATATTCTTTTGGAAATCAGGCTCAGCGGTATAGCTGGGCTGAGATATACGATTTTATATGGGAAATCTCAGTTAATACGTGCTGTAAAAACATGTTGACAATGAAAAATATAAACCGTTTCATCGTAATATCATTAGCGTTAGCGTTCCTCATCTGTCCTATCATACATGCAGATAATAATAACATAGTAAAAGTAATATTAACCGACAACGGTCAAGCCCTCATCAATCCCGATATGGGTTGGACGATGCACTATTACTCCAACAATATAACAAACTACGGCTCCAGGCTTGAACCCTCTGACACACTCGAAGATTTCCCTGGTCTTTCAACCGTATACTTACGTGTCCCATGGGCATTCATCGAACCTGAAGAAGGAAACTACAACTGGTCTCTGCTCGATACACCCGCCCAGCGATGGATAGACAAAGGCAAACGTATTGCAATCCGTCTTACTACCTCAGAAAACTGGATGCGTTACGCAACTCCCGAATGGGTAAAAAAAGCTGGAGCAAGAGGCTACTTCTACCAATACGGTCAGGGTAGAAAAACCACAGGTCCATCATGGGATCCCGATTTCAATGACCCTATCTATCTCGAAAAACTAGACAGATTCCTTGCAAACATGGCTAAACGCTACGATAACAATCCAAACGTAGCATTCATTGACATCGGCACGTTCGGTCTGTGGGGCGAGGGTCACACTCATGCAAGCAGCCAAACTCCGGATGATATCCTGTATAGCACACAGAAAAAGCATATCGACCTCCATCTCAAACACTTCAAAAATACCCTGCTCTGCATAAGTGATGACTTCGTAGGTCACAATAAACCGGGTCGTAACTTCCCCATCACAGACTACGCCCTGAAAAAAGGCATAACCCTCAGAGATGACAGTATTATGGTCCAACCTCCACCAAATAGCTGGTATCATGCAGAACTTGCAAACAGCTTCTGGCCAAAGTTCCCCGTAATCCTCGAGCACCAACATTATGGCGGTTCACTGAAAAGAAACGCATGGGACAAGGACCTTTGGCTTAAATCAGTAGAAGATTATCACGCCAGCTATATGTCAATTCACTGGTGGCCAAGGGTGCTCTTAAATGAAAACAAGGATGCAATAGATAAGATAAACCGCCGCTTAGGATACCGCATTTGCATAAAAGAAGCATCCTGGCCTGAATCAATAAATATCGGAACTCCGTTTGAGATCAAAACGACATGGAAAAACGCAGGGGTAGCGCCATGCTACCCAGGAGGCTACATAACATTCACAATCAAAGACGATAAGCAGGGAATAGTCTCAACACACACAAACGACACCTTCAACGTAAGGAGCCTCCAGCCCACATTCCCAGACAAGGAAAAAACAAAAACAATAATAGCAAAATTAAACATAGCCCCAAAATTTAAACAAAACTTTAAAAGAAATATAAAACCTGGTCAGTACAACCTATACATCTCAATAGGAAAGTTAGACGCAACCCCAACAATACAGCTACCATACAACAAAAATGATAACAAAAAACGATACTATCTCGGAAAAATAAACCTACTCCCGCGCTAATACTCACAATCACACCTGTACGTCTTCAGCAACAATGAGACAGATTTGCCTTTAAATTAGGACGTTTTTTCTTTTCTAAAATTCATTTAAGTTCTTCGTTTAATGTAAATGGGCGCAGACGCTTACTAAGCCATTTAACAGTATCAGCATACTCATCCTATTTTGCAGTCTTTCGCGAGAATTCATTTCTTACCTTTCACTGTTACGATGTCGGCAAAACTGTTTATTCTTTTCTCAGGGGCCACACTTTCAGGCTGAGTTGTCCCTCTCCAGGATTCTCAAAGGGTCCGGCGGAAGGATTCTGTTCATTTCTCTTCCTGGCGAAATAGTCAGTGTCAACCTTCAAAGGTGTGGTGTCAGGATTTACATAGGACAGGTTTGGAATTGCGGCTTTGCCAAGCAATTCAGTAGTTACGAGCTGATTGTTTCGGTTTTTATTTGTCGGCGGCAAGGTGAAGTGGAGATAAACGGCATCGTCTTGTTCGACGAGCCTGATATTCGGATTGAAGTTCGGCATTTTAACGAAGTTGGTTTCCGCGTGATATGGGGTTGTCCCATTAAGGTATAGATTGCCATCGACGTACATGGGAAGTTTAGCGTCGTCATAGATATTGAGTCCTTTGCCTCCGAGAAATATATTATTGTGAAATCGGTTGTCCCCTCCGCTTGTGCTGCTGAGGCCGGCGATTTCAGTTGAATGTTCTTTATGGTATGGGGTATGGCGCGATTGCGGGCTTCGATGGATTTTGCCGGCAAGCATATTATGCGCGAATGCTCCTCCCTGGGAACAGTCTCTCAGTGAAGTTTTGGATAGAAATATATTGTTATCTACGACGTAGGGGCCGTGATTGACCTCGACAAAGAGATCCTGTGAGGTACTATTGTAGCACAGGTTGGCGGTCACACGAGTACCCTGGGTCATCCAATCCAACCAGATGGCGAGACATGTATCGTGGATGCGGTTATTCTTTATCAAGGTGTCAATGGGGGCATGCAGTTTGATGCCGGCCATTTCCGCGCCGCTGAAGGGCTTGTTGATATGGATGTTGTAGATGTGGTTTCCGGTCACCTGACTGAAAGCCCCTCCCATGCTTCCGCAAATTCCGGCAGCCCCGCAATTGTAGATGGTATTGTTTCTAACAATGTGCGATCCTATATTTTCTTTCGACCAGCCATTTTCTAAAGCTATCTTAACTACTTTATTGTACCCATCGGCACTTTCAAGTTTGTTGTGTCCGGATTCCCTGTCTTTACCCAAAGTAATACCAACGCATTTGGAATCACTGATTCGGTTATTCTCGATAATCCAGCCTTTGCTCCAATGCGTACCAATCAGGCCGATTTGTTCGGCAGTAGGAGCGGCCCATTGAGTTGCGGCCTGGCTCATTTGAAAACCTCGTATGCTGATGTAGTTTCTGCCGGGCTTATCGGGATAGAAGCATGTTGGCCTGACATTGATTTCAACGAGTTGGGCATTGGGATTGATATCATCGAAATTCGCCCATATATATGTGTATTTATCATCGCTTTGGCAATACCAGTTTTTTTTGCCGGGTTCGTTGATCTTGTCGAGCGAAACGTCTTCGAAGAGCGCGTTGCCGTTTAGATAGACTTCTCCGGTGTGGTGGTCCCTTCCTCTTGGGTTAAACCAGTCACCGCTGATGAGATCTTTGTATGGGTTGTAGTTGGCGAAGAACGTATTTGGAATTTCAACCTTCCATACACCGTCTCGGACTTGCTTCCAGCCGGTGACGACCTCAGAGCCCTTGATGACGACTTGTTCACCCTTGGCGGCTTGATACACAATCGTCTTTGAGTCTGATAAGCCACCACGAGGCGGATTCACGCGCTCTCGATAAGTCCCCTGATGAACGGTTATCACGTCGCCGGGCTGTGCGAGTTGTGCGGCAGCAGAGATGGTTCTTAATGGCTTTGATGCGGATCCTACATTGCTATCGCTTCCCTTTATTGAAACATGGAATTGGTTTGCAGAAAGTGATTGGGTGAGCAATCCGAGCGAAACAATTATGGCTAACTTATTCATTTCCTGACCTTTCATTATTAATTGGAATTTCCCTATGAGTTCACAAACAATACTCCTGAATGCTATAGCCTCTATGATAGCACAGTATGCGGATGGATTTCAACACCTCGGTCAACTCGGCCAATACTCCTGTCAAAAATTCTCAGAAAGTCACTGTGGAAGACGCCAAAGGTGCTTGGGATTATAATATTGTGGTCTTGAAGGCAGAACAGCGGACATTGAATCCGGCGACCTCACTATGGCGATTCGCAGGAGCAAACCGTAACGCAAGGGTTAACGGATGTTCAATACGTTCACCACTTTCTGCAAATTCCTTAAATCTTTGATAATACTAATCTTATGGATTTAAGATTTTTGTGATTTTATGAGCTATTGGGGCTTTTGGTTGTAGCTGAGTTGTAGAGCTTTTCTTCACTTTTTACAGTCGCCATTCATCTTTTGTTACTTCCCCTAATCCAAAAAGACACTGGTGAAAAGCCTTTTTATTCACCAAGTTATTTTGGGAGGGGGGGAATAATAAGAATTTTTATTATCTGTTGGATTACTTACCCTACATCCATCTATTGAATTAGAGTTATCAGTGTAATAATTCTGTATTTAGATGATAAAGCTCCTATAAAACCGAAAGCGTTTACGCTTAACATCAGGACCAGTAATGACAATAATATATTAAGCTTTTTCAAAAATGCTCTCCTAAAGTAACGGCGGTGCCAGATCAATCAGTAATTCCCAACTGTTCTTCGAAAATTTCCTCCCAGTCATACTCTATTTTTTCAAATCTGTCAGAGGCGATTATTACGATCTTGGCGAGTCTTTTTTGCTCCGAATCGATCTTGCGGATTTCGGCGAACATTTCCTTAATTTGCCTGCTGTGATTTATTGGGACATCGATGGCATCAAGATTTGCGCCGCGGCTGAGTTGTTTTGCTTTGTACTTGGGCACGCTCAGTTGCATGCGAATGCTCTGGAACAGTGCTTCTGCCAGTTCGAAAGTTCTTGCTCTCAGGTCAGTCCTGACCTTTTCGGTTTCGGCCTTGTCGAGTATCGCCTCTGCCTGATCCATAGCCGCCAGCGTGCCGATGGTCGGAGCATTTTTCAAAACTCCCAGTGCCTGCTTCTTAAGACCCATCTCGTATTCATACCTGGCCTTGATATAGGCGTCATAGTAGGCACGGTAAAGACCCTGCTGGAAACGCCAATTGAGCTTGTCGTGGGGCGTCGCCTCTGCTTCCAATTGCTGGAAAAGTTCCAGCGTTTTGTAAGGCTGGTCGGTATCCTTGATGTCACCCCGCCAGTTCTGCTCGAGGGCGAAGATACCTTTTGCGTAACCTTCTGCCAGACGCGACCCGATGAAGTATTTGCTGTACTCGGCCACGATATCTTCGGTTTTCATATCCGGGTCCCAGCCTAGACAACTCCAGAGGATCTTGTTAAAGTCATCGTTGCAGCCTTCGCTGTAGCTTATAAAGCCGATCGACAGGTGCTGTATGTCGCGGAATATCTTTGTGTAATCCACAGGCCTTGGGTTGATGCACTCTCTGCCGAGCGTATCCTGCCAGGCCATGTCCCAATCGCGTATGCGATACTGACAACTCTTCGAGTGTGTGATATCAGGATAGCGCCTGATCGGGAATTTTTTCGGTACGGCTTTTCTCATCTTCGGCAGCGTCGTTTCTGTAGCGGGGCCAAACACAACCCCGTCGAACCAGTCGATGTCATTACGCCCGAGCCATTTGTAAAACGCGGCGATCCAGCCCATTGTTTTCTCTTCGTCGTCGTAGTTCTGCACCGAACTCCAGATCGTTGCGTTCGGATGATACTTGGTCAGTACCCTCTTGTGCTCTTTCATATGTGGGAACAGGTATTTCGGGTGAACCTCGTCCGGGTCGCCGCTGGGCACGAATACTGCGTCAACGCGCTGCAGCTTGCTCAGGACTTCATCGCGGTTCTTGATAGCAAGTTGCATAAGTTCGTCGGTGATCTGCTCGTCATCGTCAATGTCGAACTCCATGATCGGATACCATATCCATACGTCGAGATCGTAATCGTCAGCCAGTTTGCTCATCGCGATCATCATTTCCATCTTGGGTTTCGGGAACAGCGGGCTGTCGTCGTCATCGTCGGTTACAGGCGGAACGATCTCGACCGCATTCATTCCGAAGACGATCATGTCACGGTAGTACTGCTCCCACATTTCAATGGTCCAGCCGTCATAGGAATTTGTCTTTGGCCTGTAGCCTAACTGATGGCCCCTGAGAGGATACTTCGGTGCGGTCGATATCTTGATGTCCTTATCGAGATACGCCCAGTCCCTGCCCATATCGAGCGAACGGAGCAGTCGGCCGACGGCGAAAAGTGCGCCTCTTTTATCATAGCCTATCAGATAGACCTTGGCAGCCTTGGAACTGTTATCCACCCAAAAGGCATAGCCGTCTTTTTCTTGCGGAACAGCTAAGCCGTCTGGAAGGGATATCTTGTTTTTGGCAAGGTCGTCTTTTGTGCCGATCACGAAGCATACGTCTTCATTTTTCGTTTTCTTTACTGTCGGGACGTCAATTCGTGCGCGTTTGAGTATCTCATCTGCGAGCATATCCACACCATTATCAAGAACCTTGTTACCTTTCTGCAGGACGACGATCTTTGCGGTCGAAACGTCGATCTGATCCGCCGGCAGCGGCGCCCTTGTAGGAGCGTAGAGGTTCCAGTTGAGAGCGTTTTCCAGTCCAATATAGTCGAACTCGAACCTAAGGGCAGGCGGCAGGGAACTTAACTGAAAACTCAGTGCCTCGCCCGGGATAACAACCTTTTTTGAACCTTCCCACTGCCACTCGAGGCGAAGGAATGCCTTGCTGTTGAACGTAACGAATTTGATCGCGATCGGCACCTTCTTGCCCTTGGTCATTTTGACCGTACAAGACATCTTGTTTCTGAGCCTGCGTCTGATGCCGTCGATCACGACCTTGTTGTCGATCAACAGCTCCATGCCGTCTTCGAATTCCGCCGATATCGTCACGTCGCCGGTGTAAGGCCCCTCGATGTATCCGTGCCACGCCGCCCGCCAGTCGTTGCCCAGAGCCGATGCCCAGTTTTGATTGAGACTATGCAGGATGTTGCCGTCTTCATCTACCTCGGTGAATGCGTCGTTGTCATATTGTGCGCCCGCCAATCCGGGTCTGAACATATCGTCATGGTTGTCACCCGATGCGCCAAATGCGCAAGTGGCACCGAAGATTAATACTGTCGTCAAGAATAATAACGTTCTCAATGTTTTCATTACTTTATCCTTTTTATAAGATCGTTACTGAAAAGCTGGATTTAATCGATCATCCTTTCGATCGCTTTGAGCCTTGCCTCTTCCGAATCCATCATGCGAATAAGCATGATATCCCTTTTCATGTCCTTGTGATCGAACAGCGGGGCATCGATGGTATCCTGGGTGGTGCCCCGACCCTCTCTGATCGCTTTGTATTTCGGAACGCTAAGCTGCATCCTCGCGCTTTGGAATAGTGCTTCTGCCAGTTCGTATGTCCTTGCCCGCCATTTAAGAGCTTCGGGATCGCTGAAAGGCCGATCCATTATTTCATCGGCTCGCTTGATAGCCTCCAATGAGCCGATGGTCGGGGCGGTCTTGAGCACTTCCTCGACCTCGTCTTCCAGCGCCTCAGAGAAGGGCAGTCTCGCTTTTTGATACGCGTCGTAATACGCCCGGTACAGGCCCTGCTGGAATCGCCAATTGAGAAGTTCCTGCGGCGTGGCGTCTTTTTCCATCTGCTGGAATATCTTCAGCGTTTCATAAATTCCTTTGTTTCTCTTGACCCTGCCTTTCCAGTTCTTTTCGAGTCCCGCCAGGCCCTTCGCGAAGCTGTCCTCGTAGCGGTTGCTGATGAAGTACCTGCTGTACTCTTTGAGGATGTCTTCGACTTTCATATCCGGGTCCCAACCGAGACTGCTCCAGACCATTTTGTTGACGTCGTCGTTGCAGCCTTCGCTGTAGGTGATGAAACCGACTGCGTACTTATGTAGTTTTCTGAATATATCTGCGTAGAAGTAAGGCCTGGGGTTGATCGGCTCTCTGCCGAGCGTGTCACCGAATGCATCATCCCAGTTGTCGACTTCGTACTGACCGCCGCCGCTGTGGGTGATGTCGGGGTATCTCCTGATCGGGTACTGCTCGGGAATAGCTTTTCGCAGCTTTTCCAAACTCGTCGAAGTTTGCGGCCCAAAGACCACGCCGTCCAGATAGGTCGGCTTTTCGTTATTCAATATTTCATAAAAATCTTTCAGCCGCCCGCCCCTGTCGAATCCCTGCGGTGACATCCACACCTGGGCGGCGGGGTGATACTTGTTGAGGTTCTTCTTCTGCATCTCCAAAAACGCCAGCAGTTCCGCTGGAGGCGTATTGCCCGGGTCGCCGCCTGGTACGAAGATCGCGCTGATCTTCGGAAGGGCCTTGAACACAACCTCCCATTCGTCGAGGACTGCTTCGAGAACTTTTTTGTCGGCGTAACCATCCTCCATCGACGGAAACCAGATCCATACGTCCAGGCCGTAGTCCTTTGCCAGTTGGCTCATCTTCACCATCATCTGCAGTTGCGGTTCCGGAAAGTGCGGGCTGTCTAGAGCGTCGTCGGTCCTCGGCGGGAGAAGTTCGACCGCATTTGTTCCGAACACGATCATGTCACGGTAATAGTGCTCCCACATTTCGATGGTCCAGCCGTCATAAGAATTAGTCTTGGGCCTGTAACCGATTTGATGGCCCCTTAGCTTTGTAACCGGCGCCGTCGCTATTTTAATGTCACCTGCAACAACGACTTTGTCCCTGCTCATATCAATGAGACGCAGCAGTCTTCCTGTGCCGAACAGGGTGCCGCGGTCGTCGTAACCTGCGACGCAGATAGTCTGGGTTTTTCGGGTTGTTGTATCTATCCAAATCGCATAGCCATCGGCTTTTTGAGGAATCAATAGTCCCTGCGGCAATGGAAACTTATCTGTCACTTGTGAACCTGTTCCGAGCACGATAGATGTTGCGCCTTGTTTGGATATCGATGTCACCACATCAAGGCCGAGTCGGGTTCTTTTCTCGATCTCGTCACGGAGCATGTCGCCGGCGTTTGAGATGATTTTCTTTTGCGGCTCGGAGACGGCGATCTTCGCATTTGAAAGGTCGATTTTTTCCAATGCAAAGAGAGATGACGAACATAAAAGAACGATTGTTAAGGAAACTGTCCATAGCCTGAACATACACTTACCTCCTCTATTGGGGCTGCCGAAAAATATTTATAGAACAATACGTCCTTATGACGCTTTAGAAGCATTTTTTATGCACGATTATCCCGAAATTTTCATCCGTGAGTCAGGAAAATCCTTCCAAGTTTTGAATCTTTTGCATTATCTGACATTTCCCATTTACACGTTTAAAAAACATAATTTTCTCCTGCAACATCAATAATTATACCCAAATCGCCTTGAACTGTAAAGGGCGGAGCAAAATCGCGGCGGGCGGCGGTCTAAAGCGACCACTGCTGGCTGAGGGAATCCGGACGCACTCACAGCAGCAAACGTATGTTCAAAACGTTCACCATTTTCTGAGATTTTTTAAGTCTTTGATATTACAAAGCTTATAGATTTACAATTATTGTGGTTTTGTGAGCTATTTGGATTTTCGGTTGTAGTTTGGTTGTACGGATTTTCCTCGCTCATCACAGCTGCGAGGGGAGAGGAGAGAGTCAATAAGAAACATCGGCTTTGACTCTTCTATCCTCCTGCTGCTTTGTTCGCCTTGTCCAATATTGCCTTAGCGCGGTCAGTCACCTCTTTGTTGTCCGTAGCTTGCATGACCTTCTGCAGGGCATCGACAACTTTGCCACGCTCTTGGTCGACTATCTTCTCGCTGATCGCCACGGCCGCAAAGCTTGCCTCATCCCTATTTGCCGGGTTATCCAGATGTGCCATTACCATCGAAAGGGCTTCAACCGCTGGCACCGTGCCAAGCACGCCGAGCAGAAGTTTATTCTCTTCGTCACGCTGAACTAACGTATTTGCCACGCTACACATGAGAACTTTCTCCTCGGTCGAAAGGCTTTCGTCTCGAATCAATCTAATGTAGCCTCGCAGGGCCGCGGTCTTGCGCGATGGTTCCGGTGAAGTCATGGTCAACGCGAGTAAGTCGAGCGCAGCATTGGGAGTTTTCCATGCGCAAAGCACGCTAATGGCGACGGAACGGACTTCGCTATCCGGATCATTGACGGCAAGGCGGACGACCTTAAGGGCCTTCGTTCCCCCAATTCCACCCAACACGCGAAGCAGAGAACCCTTTTGCACAGACCCGGCTTCCACCAGCCGATTGATAAGTATCTCGCTGTGGGATTGTGGATCGTCGTCTTTGGCACAAACAGCCCGCAAGGCCTGTTCGGCCGCCTTCAGGTCCTCTGAACTGTTCAATTGCATGAGCACATCTAACAGTGCCGGCAGTTCAGGCGGACCACCCAATTCACCAACTTTCCTCAGCGCGGCCCGTCGGACTTCCACATCGTCGCCCGTGGCGGCCTCTAACAAAACCGGAATACTCGCCGTCATTCGCCGACGCCCGATCAATTCAAGCGCGATTAGCCGCAGGCTACTTTTGCCGCTGTTGAACATCGCCATCACCGCAACGTCGGCCTTGTCGCCCGGGATGGCAGCCAACGCATCCTGCGCGGCCTGGGAAACCTCGCTGTCGCCGTCTGCCAGCAATTCCGCCAGCACTGGTACCGCCGAGGCGCTCCCAATCTCAGGCAGAGCCCGGATAGCGGCGACGCGCACGCCCTTGTCATCGCATTTGGCCGCATCGAACAGTGCCGGCAGTGCAGCTGAGTCACCGCGCTTGCCGAGCGTCTGTATGACCAGTATTTGATTGTCTGCAGGCAGCCCCTTCAATTCGGCAGTCAACGCCTCGGTCACTTCCGAGCCGGGCAATTCCAGAGCACTCTGCACGGCTGCCGAGAACAGAATGGAGTCATCGTCGTGCAAGTGACGCCGTAGCAGTGCCAAGCCTTGGTTCCCACGGGCCAGAATCGCGCCCCGAACGGCCCCCGCACGAATCTGGTGAGGCGCTCGCAACTTGCGCAGTTGGTCGTAAATCGAGATGGCCTGCTCAGACCGGCCCCGCCGGGCAAGATGCTCGGCGCAGCGCAATAAGCCTTCGCACAATGCAAGTTGATTACCGGCACAGGCACTCTCCAGGGCCTTTCGCAGCGCCTTGGCCGCGGCCAAGTTACCAATGCTACCCAAGGCTCTCGCTGTCGCCTGAGCTACTTCTGCATCGCGATCGCCCAGCTTCGTCGTCAACGCCTCGACCGCTTTGGCATCTCGCCGCACGCCGATGCTGCCGATCACACCAACCAGAGGTCGGCCTTTGAGTTTGGCGAGCGCATCGCGCAAGGCCTCGTCCACCGCTGGATCCGGAATTGGTTCCAGCGCATAGCGGGCCATGTGTGAGAGTTCTTCGTCGCCCAGCAGCGCAGCGAGCGGCGTGACGGCCTCCTTGGTGCCGAACACAGCTAATTGTCGACAGGCGTCGGCCTTTGCTTTCCGGGGCACGTCCGATTCCAGAACGGCAATCAATTCGTTTTCCTGCCTCTGCGCAGCCGGCTCCGTTTGTTCTGCCGATCGCATAGCCGCAGCAAACAATAATCCAATGAGCAGGGCGAAAATCATTCTTGACTTCAACATGGTCTTGGTTTCCTTCCGGTTCTAAAGTTGGTTCTCATATGATCCAAGGCTCACGCATTGCACGACTGCGCAGGCGATTAGCTTCCGGATCGTTTATGAATTCCTCTCTGATCGGGTCATACTGCATATCGCGCTTCAGCCACATACAGATATTGGCTGCATGCACAGTGGTCATGGACCGGTGCATCACTTCTGGATTAGCCACCGTAGGCCGGCGCGACTTCACGCAGTCGAAAAAGTCACGAACGTGACTCATCGGTCGTTGCATACGGGCCGTATAGTTGTGCACAACCTTCTTGAAGTCATCCATCAGCCCCGGCGGTGAAACATCCGGTTTTGAATAACCGTCGGCCGCAGCGACCCAGCCCTCCGTACCTTCGTAGCGGACGCCACACGAACCACGCCAGATCTTCTTGTCCGTGTCGCGTTCCAGAACCATTTTGATACCATTGGCAAAACGCGTCACCATGCCGTCGCCGCTCTCGTTCTTCACATACCCATACTCGACGGGCGCGGTATCCCCGGCGCCAATGGCTTCCTGGCACTGAGCGAACGTGTGGGCTCCCCATTCGCCGATGCAACTGGTGTGAAAATCGTAGTAGCCCCGCCACTTGCCGCGCGTATAGGCAGAGTTGTAAGGCCGCCAGGGACATGGGCCCAACCACTGGTCCCAGTCTACCTCATCCTTCGGCGGTTCCGGTTCGGCATCCAGCCACTCGTGACTCAATTCCGCCGCATCCCAAGGAGCAATATGAGCACGCACGGTACGTACCTCGCCGAGTCGGCCGGTGCGAAGAAGTTCGTTAGCGAAGATGAAATTGCCCTCGCTGAGCCGTTGCGTGCCGGTCTGATAAATCCGCCTGTAGCGTTTCGCGGTTTCCACCACTGACCGGCCTTCCGCAATCGTCATGCACGACGGCTTTTCAGAATACACGTCCTTGCCTGCCCGCATGGCCATAATTGAAGCCAGCGCATGCCACCGGTCGCCGGTGGCGATGAGCACCGCGTCAATGTCTGTTCGTTCGGCTAAGAACTGCCGCATGTCACGGTACGTCGCACAGTCCTTGTTGCCGTACCGCTCATCCACCATCTGCTTAACGGCCTCTCGACGCTCTTTCCTGGCATCGCAGATCGCCACAAATTGCACATCGGCCTCCGGCAACATCCAGCGCAAATCGTGCGAGCCGCGACTGCCGATACCAATCCCGCCCAATACAATCCGCTCGCTGGGAGCGACTCTTCCGCCGCGACCCAGCGCCGATGCCGGAACGACGTAAGGCGCCGCTGCCAGAGATGCCGCCCGTTTCAAAAATCTGCGCCGCGTTAGTTTCACATCTTTCTCAAACATATGAATCTCCTGATTCATCCGGCCGGTAGCATTCATTAAAACCTGTTATCTTGGGCAACAGCCAAAACTGCGTGGCTGACAGATATTCGATCCTGAAGGCTGCGGGGCATAGGTCATCTTGTGTATTATTCTACCCTTTTGAAGATGCGGCGTCAACGCAGTTTGAAACAAGGACCTCCTTCCCAGACCGGCCCAGTGCAGTTCAGTCTCAGTCGGCGTAGGCCTGAGCTGTTGCCGTTGGCTCTCTCGAAGCCATAATAGAGCCGATGGTCTGTTTACTGAGGCATGTCGACGGCAGGTCCCAGGATAAGCTCCGTGCTGCGGCGAACAATGCGCTCTGTGGGACGGGAGTCGCCGCAAACTGAAAGGGACATGCCATTTATTAGAAGATTTTGTGTCATTCTTCCAAAACGATCATCAGACCTTCAATCCTCTTACGCTCAGAGCAACAATCGTATGTTCAAAACGTTCATCATTTTCTGTAAATTTTTTAAGAAAATATGGAACGACCAGCCCTGCGATTGTAAAGGGTTATCATAAGCCGATAAAGCTTGTGCGACAAGGTGGTGTGTAGCCACCATTAATCGTGGGTTATTACCTTGCGGTAACAGAGCCGCATACAATGTAAAGGAGCTAGCCATTATGAAAAATACTATAACACATGTAGCAATGGACACACACAAGAAAGAACATAAAGTTGCATTACACTATCCCGGCGAGGAGCAGATTGTTCGGTTTGCCATCAAAAACACTGTTCGTGACATCAAGAAGATGGTAAGCAAGATCAAAAAGAAATCGTCAGCAGATATTGAATTTTGCTATGAGGCTGGTGTCTGCGGTTTTATTCTCAAACGCAGGATAGAATCGCTGGGTTGCAAATGCATCGTCATTGCTCCATCTCTGACCCCAATAAAGCCTGGTGATCGTGTAAAGACAGATCGCAGAGACGCTCTCAAATTACTTGCAATGTTCAAGGCTGGGTTGCTTACCGAGGTCCATGCTCCAGACCCAAAGCAGGAAGCTGCCCGTGACTTGACTCGTTGCAGGCAGACCGCACAGGAAAACTTAAAAAGGATACGTCATCAAATACTGAAATTTCTCACTCGTCACGGCTATGTTTATACAGATGGCAATCACTGGACACAAAAACATCTCCATTGGATGCGTGGTCTGGAATTTGAATTGCCTTTTCTACGAGATGTATTTGACAGCTATTTCACAGAGATGCAGCACTGCTTACAGCGCCTGACTTCGCTTGACAAGGATGTGAAAAAGCTTGCGGGAAGTAAACCTTATGAAAAAATTGTCGGTCTTATGCGTTGCTTCCATGGTATAGACACACTTACCGCTATTACAGTGATTACTGAGATATTCGAATTTGGACGTTTCTCAACCCCCGGTGAATTGATGAGTTACCTTGGCCTTACATGTTCAGAAGATTCCAGCGGCCAAAACCAACGCAGAGGCTCAATAACCAAAGCAGGCAATAAACGTGTTCGCCGATTATTGATAGAGGCAAGCTGGCATTATCGCCATCCATACATTACAAGAAGTAGGGTCTTAAGAGAACGAAGAAAAGATCAGCCGCAGTGGGCAATAAATATTGCCGACAAAACCGGATAGCGTCTGCGAAAACGTTACTGGTATCTCGTCAATCACGGAAAATCACCATGTATTGCAGCGGTAGCGATAACCAGGGAGTTGGCAGGATTTATATGGTCATTGTTTAGAGAATACGAAGCGAGAAGCAGTAAAAAGGCTGCTTGATGAATTGGTGTTTTTTTCATCACCCAGCCTCCGAAGCCAGATTTTTTGGTTTGAAAATTGAATAAAGGTAAGATACCCAAAGGTGCAGGCACAATAGGAGTAGTATGCGTAAAGACTATGTGATAGGCCCGTCTGTGGCGGACTGAACTCGCGCTTTTAAGAAGGCAAAATGCTCCCGACGAAGAATATCAATGTCGGCTCTGGCCTGCTGACGGCAGACTAATCCACGAATATCAGACTGATTCATTGTCGAAGCAGCCTGCACCTTGAGGTATCATTAAAAAAATGTAGAAGAGAACAAAAATAATTAAATCTTGGGACTTGACAAAGGTCGTTCCATATCAGTCTTTGATATTACAAGCGTTATGGATTTATGATTTTTGCGATTTTATGAGATATTTCGACTTTTGGTTGTACTTTGGTTGTAGGTTCCAGTTCAGAATGAAACATAAAAAAGGGCTGGGAGCGTTATGCTCACAGCCCCTTATGGTACGAACTTTTATACTTGGTATAGTCAGCCGAATGCTTTAGTCTCGGCTACGGGCAACTCCGCAACCATTGCAAAGCAAAGATGGCGAAGTCAACAAAGTCAACGGAACCATTGCAATTTAAGTCCACCGCGTTGTCACCGGGCGTTCCCATCCACAGCCAGTTCTCTGCAAAAATTCTAAGGTCCAGGTAATCAACAACACCATCACTGTAAAGGTCTGCGCAGCTGTTGAACACGACAAGGTCGACAGATGAACCGACAGGTACCACCGTGCCGCCAACCGGGTTCTGACCAATTACCACACCTGCTGTTATGGCCCCACAGTATTCATAGGTTACGGCACCGACTGCAAGGTCAACGGCCGTAATGGCTGAATTGGCATCGGTCTGGGACAGGCCCACTACGTTCGGCACAACAGCGGTAGGCGGGATGGCTCTGACGTAGACAGTGAGGCCGCTGATCCAGAAGTGCTCCGCAGTGCCTCTGGGACTGGCCGGGTTGTCGTCGTTCGCCCGGATGGTGAAGTTGTCTATCAAATCATCCGGCCCAAGTCCAGCAACACCGGAGAGCTTGAGCTTCCACACCTTATCTCCCACCAGTTCGAAAATGTTTGCGTCGGTAGTCTGCAGGAACGTAAGATCAATGTCAGGTCCGGATGTGAGCTCGATGTGCAGGTCGACGATTTCTTCCGGGGCGAATTCGCTCAGGAGCACCTCGACGCTCTGCGCAATAACCTCGAACGACCTCTTGTTGAACTCAAACTTGACAGCCTCGTCCACGTGCGGGGCGCCATTTGGTTTATTCGGATCATACGTGTCATCATCGGTCCCGCCGGAAATATGCTTGCTGCCTTCGATCTTTGCCAAACCCGAACCGCTGTCGATCTGGCGCAGCCCGGTTGGACCGTCGACCTTAAACGCACGCACACCCAATCCTTCTTTCCTTCCATCAGGTTGCTCCGAGCTTTCCTTGGAGATGAAGATGACACCGGCGTGATAATCATGGGGCGCCGGCGGCAGGTTATTCGTAACATCCAAGTGCGTTCGGGCGGTAATGGTAACCAACAGCGGATTGGACACCGTGCCGGTTCCAGCCTGTCCATCGCTTTGAATGTTCAAAATGCTACCCTCCCCGCTCGTGGGACTTGTAACAAAGCCGGGCATATCCAAATCAACTTTACGGCCTCTATTGAGGTCCGAATTCCCAAGCCCCAATGCGTTACTTGTAAGTTTAATTGAGACTTCAATCGGCGGTACAAAATACTCATAAGCCCCCATATCAACCACCGCGCTGCCATCGTTATTTCCATCCACTATGCGTGGGTTGCCGTCGAGGTCCCACGGTATTGGCTCGACTGTATTGCCGTCGTTGTCGAGGTCGGTGATGTCGGCAGGAACGGCATCATTGTCGCCTGCGTCCAGACAAGGTGAATCTCCCAGTAAACGCAGGTTGTCATCCTCTGTGCCGAACACGTTATCGCTTCCGTCAGCATCTACGAACAGCGGGTTATTACCAATATTGCCCGTTCCACCCAAGCCGCCCGTCCAGCCCTGGACACAACAGTAGTTAATCTGCAGTGTTCCACTACCTATAAGAATCTGCGCCGATTCGTCCGCGCTGCCGGAGGAGGTATTGGCCCAGAGGATGCAGTTGGTCACTGTCGAATTAGACCCCCAGTTCTCCATGCCGCCGCTACCCTCCGATGCATAGTTTCCGCTGAATGTGCAGTTTGTCACCATCGGGTTGCTGGAGGAGTTCTCCATCCCGCCAACCACTGCTTACTTTCCTTGAACTGCTTGTGATAATTCACTAATTCTGTGCAACAAAAAATACCATAACCAATTCACAATGATTAGCAGCAAAAAAACACCAATTATACATCCAAGGCAAGATAAGGCTGCAATTCCAATGCTTATTGATATTCTGGAGTTGAGTGTTTGAATAGCCCAGTCTTCCTTGCTTATTTCATTTCGGCTTTCCCAAAGGTATTTATCCCAAGAAAAGATTTCGGGGATTGGATTTACTTGGTAATACAATAAGGCTTTTGCTTTAGCTATTTTCTGATTTGCATAGACAAGCGAATTGGTTATTTCTTCTATTTTTTCCCAAGTTGGCCCCGCACAAATGACATCTACAATAGCACCATCGTCAAATTTTATTTTTTGCTCTTTCCCAATATCTTGACACATGTTTTTGATTGCTGTTTCAACTTCTTTGATTTTCTCTGGAGTATCGCCAGAAGGTTCGGACATTGAAACTGAGAATCCAATAATCAAAGCTACAATACCAAGCAATACAGAGATTAAAAATCGAGTCTTTAGTTTAATGCTTTTCTTTTCCATAAAATTTCCCCTTTTCAATTCCTCACAGCCAACCGCCGCAAACAAGGTCAACCGCTTAGTATTCTGTCAATTTTCTTGGCTACCCTTCTCCCAATGCGCAACGGGTCTCGAATGAACCGAGCTTCTCCTTTCTCCATTTCAGTCATTCGTCTTATCAAATCCTCAAGGGTATATATGCTTTGCATTGCCTGTCGGACTTGCTCTTCAGTCAATTTCAGACCAGCAGGATTTTGCGGAAAAATGCGACTCCAGAACACTGCCTCAAGTACATCCTTTTCGGATGCGTCAGGCATGTTTTCTTTTGCTGTAGCATAGGTGTTTTCCTGAACACGCCGAGTGATAGCGGGACTGCTCAGGAGAATTCCAACAAATATGTCATTGGGAATATGATACTTCGTGCGCACCTTCTCCAACTGTTCGCACTTGCTGTCATCTGGCCGAAGGTTGCGAGGTATTTGCTCTAACCAGAATTCCGTTGCCTCAAACATGACATATTAGTCTATCTTATAAAGTAGCAGTTGGCAATAATTTTGACCATTTTGCACAATAAGTCCTTTGATTATCGGGCAGTAAATGTTATGATAAGATTGCCTTTGGCTGGTTTGTTGAGGATAGGAGTCAGGGTGAGATTGCAGTTCGTACCACACCCGCTCCCGCTGTGTTTATTCAGAAGGTATCGGTGTGCATAGGGCACGCCGTAGAATATCAACAATTTCTGAGAGGAGAGAAAGATGAGAACCTCAGCCTTAATTCTTGCGTGCCTGTTGTTAGCTGTTCCCTGCCAAGCAGGAATAACCATAGTGGACCCAAATGGTGGTGAGGAATTGATTTCTGGACAGACCGAGACTATTAGCTGGGATACTGTGGGCGATATAAACAATGTAAAAATTGAATTCTCAGACTCTAATGGTCAAACATGGGCAGATGTTAATAGCTCTATACCTAACAATGGTTCATATAATTGGCTCATACCAGAAGTGACTTCGCAAAACTGTCTTGTGCGAGTAAGTGATGTTAATAATGCGGACGTCAATGATACCAGTGACAATGTGTTTACGGTTTATGTATGTCAGCTTAATTCTCTTGCTGATATGGACAAAAATTGCAAAGTTGATTTCATAGATTTTTCGATTTTTGCTGTAGATTGGCTACGCAATGGCAACCCTTTTGACCCAGAGTATACTGAGCCACTGCCGATGATATGGGTATATATCAACGACCCCGGAGTATCCGGCCACGAACCCTTCAACGGTGAAATGAGCAAGTACGAGACAACAAATGCTCAGTATTGCGAGTTTCTCAATGCCGCCCTTGCTTCCGGTGATGTAGTAATACAAAGCAGCGACGTTTACGGAAACAGTGGTCCTTACGATGGGCAGATTTACTATGATATGAGTAGCAGTTATGCACAGATTTCTTATTCCGGCGGCAGCTTTTATGTGGAAACCCGCGATGGTTACAGTATGGCCAATCATCCGGTTGTAGAGGTAAGCTGGTACGGAGCTATGGCTTTTGCCAGCTATTACGGCTGGCGTCTGCCGACCGAATGGGAGTGGCAGGCAGTAGCTGACTATGATGGGAGCTATATCTATGGCTGCGGAACGACGATAGACCACAGCAAAGCGAATTATGACTTTGATAACCCGCTTAACCTGACCAGTTATCCTTACACATCTCCTGTGGGTTATTATCCGGCTTACGGTTATGGAATGAATGATATGGCGGGTAATGTGTGGGAGTGGACAGATAGTTGTTATTATGCTGGTTGCAATCCTGATTACCGCGTTTTCCGCGGCGGCTGCTGGGTCGACCTCGTCAACCACTGCGAGGTCTCGAGCCGGCACTGCTACGACCCGGGCACCTCGTACGACCACCTAGGTTTTCGTGTGTGTCGTTGAGTGTTTTTTCGCCTGGATTTTCTATTACTCTTTGCTCTTTGTTCTTTTACACTTTGAATCCGAGCGAAGCGAAAAGGCAGACGTTTTACCATGCTTTTACTGCTCGGCCTCGGCGCGGTGATGTTGAGAAGGAAACGCAGTTAGATAAGCTTACAGAATCTCACAGGATAGCTGCCACAGCCACTTTGCGCCCGTAGAATCGCTTATCTTGTCTTGATGCAAGGATAACAGCCTATCTTCCAAAACAGCCTTAAAATCCGCTAAAAATAGCCGTACCACCCTATTTTAACGATAAGAATTGTCCAGAATTTATAAAAATACCAGAAAAATTTCACATGACCCCCTTTTTTACTTACCCGTATCCGTATTCCACTACGCCCCTTGGCGCGTGGTAGGGGTACTAATCTCAAAATCGGCTTACATGCTCTTGTCGTAGGTACTGCTTTTCGTCAATGGGGGGGGCTTCCCTGCCCCCACCCCCTCTATTCTAAAAATCGACTTATTTGTCGGGGCATGTTATGAGAATCAACAGGGCGGCCCCTTGGGGGGTGAAGGCCTTTTTAAGGCCCCCCCCTTGACGCTTTTTGCCTTTTTATCCTGCGTTCCGCTCTGCAATCTCTTGCCTGCGCTCTTCCGGTGTTTCAGCATCCGCAGGCCTATTCTTATTAATATCTAATTCGATTAGCTTCCTTGCTGCCTCTTGGTATATGGCTCGTTCTTCGTCAGACAACTTCTTAGGCTCAGGCATTGGCTCAGTATCGATACGGTCAGTAAACATTGCCAAATACTTACCCTGCAACTCCGTACAGGCTTTCGCTACGCTGTACTGTCGGCTTTCCCTTGCCATTAGTTTATCATGCTCTAAGTCAGCCAAAACCTTATCCACTGTAATCAGATTGCGTTTCATGTTCTCAGCTTGCAATTCAACTATCCGCTCTTGGATTGCCTCTTGTTTCAGCAGTTGCGTAGCTGTAACGTGTGCGCTCTTTTCAGAGTATCCGGCAGCCAGCGCAGCCTTTGTACCGTTCGAGTAGGTTTCGCTTCCGATAGTTGTGTAGTGAACACAGAAGCTATCTTGTCGGGGTTTCAGTTTTTTGTCCATTTACTTTTGCTCCGTAATATGGGTTTGCGTTAGTGCTTTGATTGCAGCTTTGATATGTTCCGGCAGGTCAGGCCAAACCGCTACTATTTCGGCAAGGTCCGGGGGTAGTCCTGATGTGTCGATTTTGCCCTGTTTTGGGGTTTTAGGTGTCAACTGAGGTGTCAACTGCGTTTTTGAGGTTTCGCAAATCTTTATGTTTTCAGCAGTTATGTTTTTAGAGCGTCGGTCTACGGAACCGAAGGTTAGGGGTTCGAGCCCTCTCAGGCGTGTTTTTTAGTTGGTACATCACTTCCCCTAATCTGAGAAAATTAGAGTCTATGAATGGGGAAGATATTTGCTTTAACCGCTTTTATTGTGGCTTCTATCGCAGGTGTTACTGCATTTTGCTGCTGGCTACTTACGGCGAGCGTTCTATCTCGCAACCCCCCCTGCCAGTCGGTGCCCCCTAACATAACGCCGCCAACACCGAGATTCATATCCTGACCGCTGTCGGCGCCTGCAAGGATGCTCCATGCAAGTGCCCAGGCCCTTGCGGTATTTTCAACATTGTAGCCCCCGCCGCCGGTTGCAAGAATTGGCTTATTAAAACCTAACAAAGAATCGATGATATCGGCATAAACATTATTAGTCAGATACAGGTGCGCGAGAGGGTCGCCCGCAAGAGCATCTGCCCCTAATTCAAAAACAATTACGTCAGGATTAAAGGCCTCAATTAACGGCGGGGCCAGGGCTTCGAATGCTTTCATATAAACCCGGTCATAAGTGCCGATTGGAAGAGGGACATTTACGCAGTAGCCCTTTCCTTTGCCTGTACCGATTTCGTCTTCGAAGCCGGTTCCGGGGAATAATGTTCTTGGGTTCTGATGAAACGATATAGTCATAACATCGCTGCGATCGTAAAATGCGTATGCAACTCCGTCACCGTGGTGAACATCCACGTCGAGATATAAGACTTTTTTTCCGGCTTCAGCAAGTACGATGCAGGCAAGTGCCACGTCATTGATATAGCAGAAGCCGGATGCTCGTTCCGGGCCTGCGTGGTGAAACCCGCCCGATGGATTAAACGCTGCATCGGCATCGCCTGATAGTATCAGCTTTGCAGCAGTAATTGTGCCGCCGGCGACCAGAGCCGCATAGTCATATAGTCCCTCGAAGACGGGACAATCCGAAGTGCCGATTCCCATATTAAGCGCATTGCTGTCCCATTTGCCTTCGGCTGCGGTCTTCAGGGCGTGGAGATAACGAGCTGAGTGGAACTTTTTCAGAACGACCCTTTCAGCCGGCTTCGGCGCTACCTCGCCTATACCGGGCCCTGAGAGAAGCCCCATAGAATTTACAATCTCCCGGGTCTTCCGGGCTCGAATTGTATTAAAGGGATGCTCCGGCGGATAACGATACCTTTCAAACTCCGCCGAATAAATGAAAACAGCTTTTCTCGTTGCCAAAGCTACTCCTATTTTTCTTTCACCAAATCGTATGTTATGCTGTAAACCTCGCCATCGAATTCGGTGTTCACCTTGTAGCCGGAGTTGTGAAAAATAGTCAGCATCGGTTTATTGGTTGGCAATACTTTTGCATAGAAGCGTTTTACTCCGCGCTGTTTAGCAATCTGGGTAATATAATCCAGCAGGAGCGTTCCCATCCCCTTTTGCTGCCATTCATCCTTCACAATAAAGGCCACCTCGGCGGCTTGTGTCCTTGGGTCAAGAAAATACTGGGCGATAGCGACGATTTGTTCGCCGGAGGTGCTGGGAACCACGCCGACGAGAGAAAGGTTCTGCCGGTAATCGATATTGGTTAACTGTTGAACATCTCTATGCGGAAATCTCATCGTGTGTGCAAAGTAACGCGTCTGGATAGAATTTTCGCTTAGCGAATAAAGCATCTCCGACAGTGCTGGCTCATCGGCAGGTTTAATAGGCCTGAAGAATATCTCGGTACCGTCCCGCAGGGTGTCATAGTGTTCTAACTCCTCCGGATAACTTACCTTATCCCAAGCCAGTTCTATTTGGTCTTCGTAAATATATTTTTGGGCCTTTGCAGCTTGAATGAGTTCATTCCTGAATTTAGGATGCGCGATGTTAATTAGGCCCAGAACCCTCTCTCTGATACTTTTGCCGTGCAGATAAGCAATCCCATACTCGGTAACTACATAGTGGACATCTCCACGGGTTGTAACAACACCAGCGCCTTCGGTCAGGTGCGGTACAATTCTGCTGACCTTGCCGTCTTTTGCGGTAGAGGGCATCGCAATTATGGCTTTGCCCCCTCTGCTTCGTGCAGCGCCACGAATAAAATCAACCTGTCCGCCGATGCCGCTGTAGAACCGATAACCTAACGAGTCCGAGCAGACCTGCCCTGTCAAGTCAATTTCCAATCCAACGTTAATGCCTACCATTTTCTCGTGCCGGCTGATAGTCTGCAGGTCATTCACGTACTCGGTGGGATAAAACTCGAAGAATGGATTGTTGTTGATATAATCATAAAGATGTTTCGAGCCCATACAGAAACTTGCTACGATTTTACCGTGATTGAGGGATTTCTTCGCACAAGTGATGGCGCCGCACTCAATCAGCTCTATAATCCAGTCACTAAACATCTCAGTGTGAATACCGAGGTCTTTCTTATCTTTTAGGAATTCAGCCAGGGCCTGAGGGATGCGCCCTATACCGCACTCGATAGTACTGCCGTCTTCAACAAGCCGGGCGATATTTTGCCCAATCCTCCGCAGGGTCTCATTAGATTCAGGTACCGGAATTTCGATAATGTCTTCATCGAAAGGCACCAACATATCGATGGTATTGATGTGGATAAAGCTATCGCCACACGTTCGAGGCATATTCCGATTGACTTGTGCTATAACATATTTCGCATTGGCGGCGGCAGACTTGACAATATCTACGGAAACACCAAAACTGCATAGCCCGTTCACATCGGGTTCTGTTACACTGATTAAGGCAACATCGATTGGAATTCTTCCCGTCTCAAACTCACGAGGTATCTCCGACAGGAATATCGGCGTGTAGTCTCCGATACCTTTTTCTAAGGCGTCACGGACATTATCTGCAATGAAGAAACTGTTCATCTTGAACTTTTCACGGAATTTCTCATCGGCATAGGGAGCAGCGCCCATCGTCAGCAAGTGAACAATGTGAGCGTCGCAAATCCCGCTGCAATGCTCAACCAAAGCTTGGACAAGATGTTGTGGCTGGCCGCAGCCTGTGCCTATAAATATGCTGTTGCCTGACTTAATTAACTTCATCGCCGCCGCGGCACTGCCTATTTTGTCCTTGTACTTTGCTCTCCAGTCAAGTCCCTGCATAATCGGCTCACTAAACTAAATTTCTTCTATACTCATCCGGGCGTCAACGGCAACGGGTACCGTACCCTCAGGGCCGACAACATACGGGTTTATATCCAGTTCCTGAATTTGAGGAAAGTCCGTAACCAGTTGTGAAAGTCTTTGCAGGCCTTCGGCTATCATTGCTATATCCACCCCCTCCTCGCCACGAGCGCCTTTCAGCATTTGATACGTCCTTGTATTAACAAGCATTTGCTTTGCCTCTTCTGCCG
>CAZQYB010000020.1:0-24852 GCA_964597535.1 uncultured Pirellulales bacterium
GTTTCGTAATCAACGGCTGGCCCGAAGGCGGTATCAAGGCCAGGCTTTACATCAACGGTAAAAAGATTCCCGAAGGCAAGGATTTTAAGCAGGGTATCGAGACCAACTGGGACCAGACCCAATGGGATTCGAAACACTCGCTTGTTGTATGGGCTCGCTGCAGTTCTACGGCAACTATAAACTTCACGATTGAGCAGGTCAAATAAGTCAGAGTACCTTTTGATTATTCAAACTTGACGCGTTTGCCGACCGGGGTTACAATGCCCCGGTCGACAAGGGTGGTTTTAATAATCGCCCGCTTAAACAAGTTTCAATTTTTATAAAAATGGAGTTCGAGGATGGAATCTACTGTTCGTCAAGTCAAATCATTTCGTAGGGCAGGAATTATATTTCTAATGTTGTTGTTTATGATGAGTTTTGCAGTTGATGCGTTTGCCCGGAAGATGCCTCCACCGATAAAGAAGTGCACGGCCGAGCCGGTAAAATATGTCGGCAGCGTGCAAACCGACAAGAACTTCTACGACGGCGCCCTGCGCCATACGGTGGGGGCACACCTGTACCAGGCTTTTCGTGCCAATCGCACTGCTCCCTCGGAAGGCGGAGTTGTCGGGTGGACTTATAATCATCAGCCCTTTCTCGCCTACCGGGGCGGCAAGTTTTATCTTCACTACCTAAGCAACCTGATTGAGGAGCATGACCCGCCGGGACGTACCTTGCTGGCGACTTCCGACGATGGTCGAAAATGGTCGAACCCCAGGGTGATATTCCCGAAGTATGCTCTGCCGGAAATCAAAAGAGGAAAAATCCACATTCCCAAAGGGACCTGGTCGGTTATGCATCAGCGTATGGGGTTTTATGTGGCCCCGAACGACCGATTGCTGGCGTTGGGTTTTTACAGCTATTGCGCCCATTCGCGTACGTCGCCAAATGCCGGCAACGGGCTGGGACGGGTCGTGCGGGAAATATACAAAGACGGGAGCTTCGGCCCAATCTATTTTATTCGGTACAACCGACACGCCGGATTCGACGAGAGCAACACCAACTATCCTTTCTATAAGAAGAGCAGGGACAAGGGTTTTCTGCAGGCCTGCGAGGCACTTCTGGCCGACAAACTGATGACCCTGCAATGGTGGGAGGAAGACCGGGCAAAGGATGGCTTTTACGTTATCGACCCCGGTGACGTTAAGAGCGCTTTTCCGTTTCACGCAAATATGACCACCTTCAGAGGCGCGGGCAAGGCGCTGTGTTTCTACCACCGCCCGGATGGTGTGGTTGTCGCACTCTGGAAGAATCAATGGTCCGCATTAAGTCCGGACGATGGAAAATCCTGGACAGGTATCTCAAAAAACACCACGCTCAAGACCTGCGGAGCAAAAGTCTGGGGACAGCAAACCAAAGACGGCCGATACGCCCTTGTTTACAATCACTCCGCCACGCGGGGAAACCGCTATCCCCTGGTGGTAGTGACCGGCGACGACGGGCACGAATTCGACAATATGCTTTGTCTGCACGGAGAAGCCCCTGCCCAGCGGTACCAGGGAATTCATCGCAGTCGCGGCCCTCAGTACGTGCGCGGAATCGTGGAGGGCAACGGCAATCCCGACGGAAAGTATCTGTGGAATACCTACAGCGTGAACAAGGAGGACATTTGGGTCAGCCGCTTGACCGTGCCCATCAAGGGCACTGTTGACAAGCGCGTAAATGAAGATTTCGAGAAGGCCAAAACCGAAGCGGACCTTGATATGTGGAACCTTTATGTGCCCAAATGGGCGCCGATTTCGATAGTGACCGACCCCACCCCCTTGTCTTCTGGCGAAGACAGAAAAGGGGGCAACAAATGCCTGGAGCTGCGCGACGAAGAGCCGTACGACCACGCGATTGCCGAACGTGCTTTCCCGCAAAGTCGCGTCGTGACCGTCAAGTTTCGCATAATGCTGTCAGAGCTTCCACAGGGCAGGGTACTGGAGTTCGAGGTCGTTGACCGGCAGGGAACAAGACCGATGCGGCTGCGCTTTGACAGGCGCTGGCTGTATATGGACAGGAAACTGATGGCAATAAACCCCGTGCCGGTAACAACGGGCAAATGGTACGACATCATGCTCAAGTTAGACTGCGGTTCACAGAGCTACGCTCTGGCGGTTGACGGCGACTGGGTCTATAAAGATATTAAGTTTGCCGATAAGGTTGATTCGCTGGAGCGGGTGGTCTTCAGGACGGGCCCGTATCGTGGGGATGTCCGTACGCTGATTGTCGATAGTGAGCCCAGGCCGTCCGGCTTGTACACAGAAGACCTGCCGGGCGCAGACGAAAAGGTTGCTGCGAGCATCATTTTACTCGATGACGTCAGTCTTAGGGACTCCTCACGGAGGACAAGAGGACGGTGAAAGGTTCTTGCCGCCACGAAATCATACAGCCACAAAGAACACGTATCCGGTAAGATGTGAAGTGCCAGCGCTGATATGCCTCGTGAGAAATGCGGGTCAACGGACACGATTAAACAGCTGACCCAAATGTCTTCCTATCGGCGGGTCACCGTTGCCTTCTATGATGCCGCGCACATACCGGCGGCTACGACTGCGATGAATTTCCTGATACTGCTGGACAGGAACTTCTCCGTGCAGACAAAGCATATCGTCAAACGCTCACCCGCCGTCGCCGGTCATTACCACCAGGGGATAGCGCTTTTCTCGCGTCACTGAGTGATTGTAAACAAGGGCTGTATTATAGTCGTGCGCTTATAGACGGAAAGTACTTTAACAGCCGGCATTCAAAGCAAATTCCAAATATTCTCCCACAATCCCCGGGACAATTATCAAAATTGTAGTTGATTTATACCGCACAATGTGGTATAATACTGTTGCAAACATATCGAGACGCAAGTTTGTCTCCAAGATGTTCGGAGGAACATACGATAAATTTTGTGTAATGGCAAATATCTCTTGATGCCGTGCTTATAATCTCCGATGTTTGAGTATTATGTGCAGGATACTGATTCATTTAGTTTCAGTTGTATCGTTGCTGTTTCCGGTAGGTATCGCCTCTGCCCAAAATGTTTATACGTGGACCGGTCTCGGCGACGGCAACTCCTGGTGCACGCCGGAGAACTGGGACCCCCCAGGTGTATCAGAAGCCTCGGACTGGGTGTACATATACTCCCTACCGTATCGCGGGCCTGTAATCGATTGCAGCGTGAACGTTGGGCATATATTGGGACCTCGATTCGATTCAGACAGCAATCAGGTCATGGACATAATCAGTGGAACCATTGTGGTCGACGAGGAATGGTATTGGGGCGCGGGCGGCTCCGGGACGACCATCATTAATATTAGCGGCAGCCCTCATATCACGGTCAACGGAATGATGTGCGGGACCGATGCCGGAAAAACCGAATTTAATATGAGCGGTAATCCCACTCTTATTTGCAACGGCACATTCAGAGTCGGTGATGGTGGTAACACATTGACCATATTTAATATTGGCGGCGGCAGCACCAGCATTCAAGACGATTGGAAATGGGGCAACGACGGTGACGTTGTACTTAATATGAGTGGCGGCTCGATTGATATCGGTACCGATTGGAAGATGCACTGCTGTCACGGCGCAAACACCGATGTTAATATGACCGGCGGCGAGATTTGGGTCGGCGGCTCGGTGTTGGCCGCCGATAGCTGTGATAACACTCAGGTAGCCACTATTGAGTTGAGCGGTGGCAGCATCAACGCCGATTCGCTGCTACTGCCCAGCCGGAACGCAGGCACAGGAATTCTCAATATGACAGGCGGTTTGTTTACCTGCCGTAATGCGCTTATAGTCCCCAACACCAGCGGTGGTACAGGTATTATCAACCTCGACAGTGGAACTATTGAGACCGCCAGCTTCTACATAGATGAAGGTGGAACTCTGGACGTTAACGACGGTATATTGGTAATAGACGGCAACGTGGTGGACGACGTCATAGCTAATATCAACGCCGGCTATATCACCGGCTATGGCGGTTCGGCTGACGTAATTGTGGAATACAATATAGTTACGAATAAGACCATTGTATCATCGGGGGCAAGAGTAGCATTTGGAGCAGCGGCCTCCGCTGATTTTGAAAGTGAAACTCCCATCATTCTTACCGTCAATCTGTACAATCCTCCTGAGGGCAATACTGTCACAGTTGAGTATGCAGCGACCGGCGGTACGGCCGATGGCAACGGTGTGGACTACACCTTAGCGCCTGGCACGCTGACTTTTCTTCCCGGCGGGCCAACAAGTCAAACAATCGAGATTACTATCATCGACGATGGTTCGGACGAAGAGGACGAGACGATAGAAATAACCCTGTCCAATCCGGTTAATGTAGCACTTGGAGGGATAAGCCTATACACGTACACTATCATCGACCCCAGGCCGTTCGCGGAGTTTGATGCGGAGTTCAGCAGAGGCAGAGAAGATGTTTCGCCGGTCAATATTCCTGTGAGTTTGTCCTGGCTCTCCACCGAGACGGTTACGGTGGATTACAATGTTACCGGCGGAACGGCTGCCAGCGGTGAGGATTATAGCCTGCCTGCCGGAACGCTGCAGTTCGACCCCTGTGAGGTGACCAAGTTTATCAGCATCGTTATTGTAGAGGACGATTTTGAGGAAAACCCAGACGAAACGATTGAAATCACTTTGTCCGGTCCGGGCAATGCCAAGCTGGGTACGAATACGGTGTATACCTTTACAATCCTGCCCCCGACAGCCCGGATTTGTCCTGAAGGTGACTTGGATGGTGATTGCGAAGTCGATTTCAATGACCTGGAGATTTTCGTCGCCCAGTGGTTAGACCCACCGGGGAGCTGTTCCGACTTCAATTGTGCCGACCTCGATGGTACCGGCGGCGTGAATATGTGTGATTATGCCTTCTTGGCGGAGAACTGGCTCAAAAGCGCCTGGCCCATCGTTATTAACGAGTTTATGGCATCCAACGGCGGTTTCCTGACGGACCCGCTCGACCCAAACGAAACCCCCGACTGGTTTGAATTATACAATGCCAGCTCGTTCCCCGTGGATCTTAGTGGGATGTATCTAACAGATGACTTGGACGACCCGACCGAGTACGAGATACCAGCCGGCGTTACTATCCCTGCTAACGGATACCTGCTGTTCTACGCGGACAACCACCCAGGGTGGGGTCCAATGCACACGAGCTTCGCACTAAGCGCGGGCGGTGAGGACATTGGTCTGTTCGACACTGATGGAAGTACGCTGATTGACGCTATCGTTTTTGACGAACAAACTACCGATATTTCACACGGTCGCTATCCGGATGCCGGTGACTACCTGCGGTTCTTTGCCACCCCCACGCCAGAGGCGGAAAACGATGGTGCTTATGCCGGCGCGGTTGCCGACACGAAATTCAGCCACGACCGCGGCTTCTACGAGTCCGGGTTCAATTTATCCATTACCTGCAACACGGGTGGCGCTGAGATACGCTACACTACCGACGGTAACAAACCGACGCAAAACAACGGCACCGTCTATACAGGGCCAATTGCCGTTGGTTCAACCACCTGCATTCGGGCGGCAGCGTTCAAGCCCGGTTACCTGGCCACTAATGTGGATACCCATACCTATATCTTCGGGGCCAATAGCGTTCGCAAAGTACTGCCTACCATCTCGCTTGTCAGTGGAGACTTAGTGGGTCGCACAGGGCCGGTTTCGATGGAGTTGATCTATGGCGACCCCAACGATGGTGAGGGATTTCAGGCTGACTGTGAAAGTGAGCCGCATAGTGTCTATTCTTACCGAATAAAATTCAAGGCTGAATTCGGCACCTCTCAGCTCAACTACCCATTTTTCGAGGCGGCTCCTCTTTATGCGGATTCGGCGGTAGACAGATTTGACCGCCTCGTCTTGCGGGTCGGCAGTCAGAAACCCACCACGATGGTGGCTGAACCGTGGACACGTCTTACTCAGATTACTATGTCGGGTCCGGGCCACGGCGGCCACAGCATGTATGTGCACTTTTACATAAACGGCACTTATCAGGGACTTATCAATCCCGTGGAGCGGCCCGATGCCTGGTTTGCATCTTCGTATTTTGGAGGAGATTTTGAGGACTATTTTGCCACCAATCATAACGAAGACCAAGATGACCCGGGCAAGACCTTTTTAAGCGGTGACCCAAACCGGTACGTAACATTGCTGGCTATGGCCGCTGCCAAAAATCTGGAAGATCCTAACAACTATGAAGATTTCAAAGGTCTTTGCGATGTCATACAGTTTGCGGATTACCTTATCCTGTTCTGGTACGCGGACTTTGAGGATGGGATTACCAACAACTACTACGCCTTTATGCGCAACGTCCCGCTGGAAGGCTCTGTTCCGCCTGAAGGCCTTATGTATTTTATGTGGGATGCTGAATACGTTTTTAAAGGGCCACCCCAAGTCAAGAGCGCTTTCTTTAAAAATGATGCGCCCATGGCTCTTATATGTCAGGCTTTGGTTGAAAACGCAGATTTTAGAATTCTACTTGCAGATAAGGTTTATAAGCACAGCTTCAACGATGGTGCCCTGACCGATGAAAACACTCAGGCACGCTGGGATGTTATCTATGACCATATTGCCTCTGGCGGAGTGACCCCTTATATAGATCCTAACTGGCGCGGCATTAGTGGTTCCAGAGATATGTTCATAGATGTCTTGCGTGACTGGTCTGAGCCCTGTTGGCCCGGTGCCAGACTTTACCCTGACCTCGATCCGCCGACTATGACCCCGCAAGGCGGATATGACCCGACCGGATTCACCGTAACAATGTCTGGTTCGGATACCATTTATTACACCCTCGACGGAAACGACCCGCGAGAGCCGGTGACTGGTAATCCTGTTGGAACGGTATACACCGGCCCCATCGTGTTGAACAAAACCAGGCACGTTAAGGCCCGCGTATTCGATGACTCGAATTGGAGCGCGTTGAATGAGGCGGTCTTTGCCGTAGGGCCTGTTGCCGACAAGCTGCGCGTCACCGAGATTATGTACCATCCGCAGGACACCGGTGACCCGAACGACCCGAACACCGAATTTATTGAACTGAAAAACATCGGAGATGAGATGCTGAATCCGAATTTGGTCAGGTTCACCAACGGGGTCGATTTTACTTTCGGCTCCGATATCAGCATCCCTGCAGGCGGTTATGTCGTGGTTGTTAAAGACCATAATGCATTCATGTCCCGGTATCCGAGTTTCTCCGGCGTGATTGCGGGCGAATATACCGGCCGGCTGAATAACGCCGGCGAAAGAATCGAGCTTCAAGATGCTCTTGGCCAGACAATTCTGAATTTCAGGTACGAGGACGGCTGGCGTGATATTACCGACGGCGATGGTTTCTCTCTGACGATTATAGACCCAAACAACGCTGACCCGAACAGTTGGTCCGAGAAGGACTCCTGGCGTGCAAGCGCATACGTCGGCGGCTCGCCCGGCTGGAACGATTCCGGGATTATTCCCAATCCCGGAGCTGTCGTCATCAACGAAGTAATGGCCCACTCGCATCTGGCTCCGGACTGGATTGAGCTGTACAACAACGCTGCCGGCGCTATTGACATTGGTGGTTGGTTCCTCAGCGACAGTGATTCGAACCTGATGAAATACGAAATTGCCGCAGGCACGACGATAGAAGCGGGCCAGTATTTAGTTTTCTACGAAGACGCGAATTTTGGCAATCCAAATGACCCGGGCTGCAATATACCATTTGCCTTGAGTGAGAATGGTGAGGAGGCTTGCTTGTCCTCCGGCCTGGATGCTAACGGCCATTTGACAGGATACCGCGAAGTGGAAGACTTCGGTGCTTCGGACTCGAACGTTTCGTTCGGCCGCTATTATAAGGGCAGCACCGGCAATCATAACTTCGTGGCTATGGACTACAACACACCGGACGAACTCAATGCCTATCCTAAAGTCGGGCCGATTGTCATTAACGAGATTATGTACCATCCGGACTGGCCTGAGAACAGTCCGTACGAAAATGAGAAGTTCGAATATGTCGAGCTATACAACATTACAGATTCTGATGTGAATTTGTATGACGAGGATTCGATTCCGTGGAAGTTCACCGATGGTATCGATTTTACTTTCCCCGCTGATACGAACATACCTGGGTATGGGTACTTGCTGGTGGTTAACGACCCGGAAGCATTTGCATGGCGTTACGGCAGCATGCCTCCAGGTGTTGAAGTTTTAGGGCCTTACGACGGTAAATTGAACAACGGCGGAGAGAAGCTCGAGATTTCAATGCCCGGCGATGTCGATGAGTTTGGGACGCGTTACTATATCCGGGTGGACAGGGTCAATTACAGCGATGGTTCCCACCCCGAGGATTGTCCCGGCGGTATAGACCTCTGGCCCACGGAAGCAGATGGTGACGGCAGCTCGCTTACGCGGATTGACCCGAATCTTTACGGCAATGACCCCAACAACTGGGGCGCCAATATCCCTTCGCCCGGCGAGGTCGGCCCCTGAGAATATACTGTTGAACACGAAAGAAAACGGCGCCGGTTCTTTACAGCCCTGTAGCTTTGATAGAATATCCCGGTAATGTCTCTGAACGCTACGAATATGATGCATACGGCAACTGCTATGTCTTAGAGCCGAATTTCACCCCCGACCCTGATGGAAAGAGCGATTTTGATAATCCGTATTATTTTCAGGGAAAACGCCTTGATTTGTTGGACAATGGCGGGTTAGAATTAATGTCGTGGCCGTACAGAAATTACTCGACCTATTTAGGCCGGTGGTTCCAGCCAGAAAAACTTGGCATGATACCGAACGACAATCAGAAAATTAATCCCTTTGGTGTGAGAAATCAGTACAGAGATGAGTTGAATCTATACCAGGCATTCGCTTCAAATCCTACTTCGAAGCTCGACATCTACGGCTTGGTTGCTTGGCCTCCCGATCCAGCCGAGCCGCCGGGCCCTTGGTGTAGAGCATCACCCCCTCCTCCGAAAAGTCATACCGCTGCTTATGATTGGTGGAATCCCTTAACCCCGAGGGGTATCAAGTGCGAAAAACCCTGCAAATGGAGAAATGACAGTGATGTGAAATATAGGTATTATGAAGATGGTTGTTTTTCAATAAGTGGAAGCCTGCCGGTGGGACCAGGATGTGGTGCAGGGCTTGCAGTTATAGGAGCATTGTGGGAGGCTATTGGCCCGACGCTGGAACTTTGTAATGGCCCTTTGGTTGAAAAGTTTAAATGCCAGTGCCGCTTACATCTTAGACGCTATTGCAAAAGCAAATGTTGTGATCGCCACCATGGAGTCTGGACGGACAGAACCAAAATTAGAAAAACTTTTGTCGGTTACGGTAGGGCCGTTCGTAGGTGGGGGAGCCTGCGATGTTCTTGCAATCCTTTCGACCCAGGCTTTTCCAGCCGTGACGAATTTAATAAAGCTTTGAAGTGCAAATAGGTTTGAAAGAAAACGGCAATATTATTTTAGTGCTAATATGAAAGACCGCCGGAAGCTAGCGCTAATACTGCTTATTTTAGTAGCGATTTCTTGTCTTGTGTGTGCTATTTGGCATTTAATGGTCAAACCCGAGATTTACCAGCCGAATCTGATTCGCCCAAAAGATTTCCCCGAAATTCTGATCGTACCAGAATCAGTTCAAAAAGTTGACTATCGTTCATCCAGTACAGTCGGTACCTACAGCGTCACACTCATAGTGCATGATCCATATCCTTCTGAAAAGACACGGACTTTTATAAAGAAACATTTAAAATCCCACGGCTGGCAACGTCTTAATTACCACCTTCTGAATCCCGACGTACCGGCATCCTGTACGCCCCTACTCAGAATTAAGTGGCCTCGGCCTGAGGGAAGAAAAGGAGATCAACCAGTTAGATGGATGGAGGATTGGTTGAATGCTAACAATGAAAGTATTAGTGTCGATTGCACATATGCGCTATTGAATGAAAATGAACTCGACCTTAATAGACTGGATGTACATTTAACATTTTTCGAACGAAATAGTTGGATTCATCGTTACGTCTTACGGTATAAAGAACTACACCCTGACGAATTTGCCGAAAGCACTGCCGCAGGACAGTTTGGGGGGAAATAGGAAAAATAGGGACAGCTACGAAGCGTTTCCGTACTTGTTTACGGCTTCAAGAGTTGATATACTGGATTCCGGCTCTTTGAAAATACAATACAACAGAAACCGCTATTACGACTACTACACCGGCCGATGGCTAACTCAAGACCCCCTGGGCTA
Organism: uncultured Pirellulales bacterium; assembly: GCA_964597535.1. GTDB lineage: Bacteria > Planctomycetota > Phycisphaerae > Sedimentisphaerales > Anaerobacaceae > CAZQYB01. The sequence goes on from CAZQYB010000020.1 coordinate 10,246, forward strand.
CGTATGCGTCCCCCCTTCATGATACCCTCGGCAGAAGGGTAAAACGATTTACGAACCAATTGCTTCGATGAGTTTTTTTCGGTTTTTGTTGAGCCACTCGACTTTTCGCCGAATCATTTTTAGGAAATCGAGGCCTGTAACTGTTAGGTGGCCGAAAAAGCCGGTCGCCGCGATGGGCAATATCGCCTCGGCTATCATCGTCTCAATCATCAAATCAAGCAGGGAATCTAACTGGCTTTTCTTTAGCTTACTTACCTGCCGATAGCCATTTAAGAACTGAACGAGCTTTGCCTGGTCGAGATATGCGGGCCAATTGGCGGGGTTTGGCCGGCCGCCGACAATCGAAAACTGCAGCATTCCGTTGGCAAGGTCGGTAACGGCGGGTGCAAGCATAAGCGAATCAAAATCAAGAACGGCGATGAGTCTGCGGCGGGAAAAGAGCATATTGCCCGGATGCCAATCGCCGTGAACAACCTGCCGGCGCCACGAGTCGAATCCAAGCTCATTTACGCAGACGCTGGAGGCGTTATAAAGCGTCATCAGAACCTCAGCGGTTTCCTGCAATTTTTTGTTCGTCCTGCGTGTCTTTTTAGCTCTGGTTGTCTTCAGATGCCTTCGGACGGTTGAAGAATCGTGGAAAGTACTTTCCGACAGCTTACTTTTAGCTGTAAAATCAGCCAAGGCCCGATGTAATTTCGCCAATTGTCGGCCCGCGTCGGCAGTAGCTTTCACTGAGCCGTCGTAGCGAACGCCGGTAACAAACTCGAAAAGCTCGTAAACATGATTGCCCACCTGGAGGATTGTGCTGCCGCCGTCACGAGCAGGCACAAGAGAGGCAACTGGAAAAGCCCTTTTCGCCAGATGAATTTGGACAGCGTGGGCAAAAACGGTGTGGTTGAGTCCGCTTTTGGTCTTCGGCCGGCGTTTCAACAGGAATTTGCCCTGCTGCGATACAATCACAATTTTCGGCGCGCGCCTGCCGCCCGCAGACAACGGCTTGACCTGATGAATTACGCCGATGTCGTAATGACTGAGGACCTGAGCCAACTCCCCGGAGGAAAAATGTGCGATGCCTTTGGGCATAAACTCCTTCGCTCCACAACATGCAAATCACGCTTATTGAGATAGCTGCTGGATAATGATTATGGCCGGCAACGGATTAGTCAATAAAAATGTAGGGTCTTTTAACGGGCTGATTTCAATAGGTTAAAAATCAATAAAACGACGCCTAAAAGGGATATCACTACAACCGCACTTAAAATCAATATTACGATTTGGTAACGAGCCACGGTTTCTTGTTTGTAAACTTTTTCCCTTACGTCAATCGCCTCACCCTCTTCCAACTGCTCGAGCTCAGAGACATCAAAGCTTGTGCGAGCCCGCAACGGCGGCTGTCCGTTGCGAACGGCTTCCAAATCTGTCAGCAATTCTTCGACGCCGCTATAGCGGTCCTCCTTATGCTTGGTCATCATGACTTCGATGACTTCGGATATCCCTGCCGACAGCGCGGTGTTTATATGGTCAGGCGGAATCAGTTGTTCCCTCAAATGCTTTCTCATAACATCCTCGGGGTTATCGGCCATATATGGGACGCGGCCGGTGACAAGATGGTATAGTGTGGCGCCGAGGCCGTAAATGTCCGCTCTGCCATCAATGTCAATTTTACCCTGGATCTGTTCAGGGGCAATATAATACGGTGTTCCGTAAGCTTTGCCTGCTTCGGTTCGTGCGGTCTCGATATCTGTTGTTTCACGCGCTAAACCCATATCAGCCAGTTTAACTACACCAGCAGTATCTATTATTATATTCTTGGGCTTGACGTCACGGTGAATAAGACCGCGGGCATGGGCGTGAGCAAGTGCGTGCGCAACCTGAATGATTACGTCCAGGGCTTCGTCCTCTGTAAAAACCTTGCCTGCCGACAAATCATCGTACAAAGTTTTGCCTTCAACATATTCCATTACAAAATAGTGGTAGCCGCCTGCCTCGCCAACGTCATAGGCCTGGACAATGTTGTTGTGGTTGAACTTTGCAGCGGCCTGACCTTCCCTGTAAAAGCGTTCCACATATTCGGGATTTTCACTAAAGTGCTTAGGCAAAACTTTTATCGCAACTGTTCGGTCCAGACTCAATTGCTGGGCCTTGTAAACAACCGCCATTGCACCCGCACCGAGCCTGCCGAGGATTTTGTAGCCGGGAATTTGGTGGATGGCGACCTTGGCTTCCTTTATGGTAGTTTTGAGTCGGTTGGCCTGGGTTTCGGTAATGTAGCCGAGCTCAACCATCAGGTCCCTGAGCATTACCGGGCTGACTTCGCGGCGAGACCCTAACTCTTCGAGACCGCGGCGTAATTCCTCGTCGGTACACAGGCCCTGGTTGACTGCCATTTTGCCGAATACCGTATCGTAGTTCGTTTCGTTTGCCATCAAACTAATTATCGATTTAGAAAAACCATTGTCAAAGAAAATCCAGCATCTATGATTACAAAAACAGCGCCCTTGGAGTGTAAAATCGACCTTTTTGGTCTGCGAGTTTAGCTGTTTTTGGCTACAAATCTGTCATCCCAAACGGTGGAGGTTGTGGTTTTTGATTTTATTAGCCGCAGATACCCGCCCCCCCTCAAAGACCATAAGCAGGACAGCGGAATAGTGTTTGACAAGCTTGCTCTTCGACAATAGAATATGACCGTTCATTTGCCAACAGTATAGAAAGGATTGAGTGATGGCGGGTAGTGCAAATGTAATTGAGCTGACCGACGCCACTTTTGATGAGGTTGTTCATAGCTCCGATGTGCCGGTGCTGGTCGATTTCTGGGCACCCTGGTGCGGGCCTTGCATGATGATGGCACCTATTTTGAGAGAAGTTGCAGATGAATATATGGAGAAGGCGAAAATCTGCAGGTTAAATACCGACGAAGCTCGCGACAGTGCTATAGAGTTCGGCATCAACGCTATACCGACAGCTATTCTATTCAAAGATGGCCAGGTGCAGAAGAAATGGGTTGGCTTGACCAGTAAAAAAGACCTCGCGGGTGCAATCTCCGCATTGCTCTGATGAGGCCGACTGTCTTTCGTGCGTAGCTGTTGGTTTGACTGCGATTATTTTATATATTTACCCCTGCGGCAAGCTAATTGTCAATACCAGACCGTGATTATAATGTTAGGCTCGCTTTTTTTGCCTTGAACTTCACCTGTTGTCATATTGATTCGTTTTACTTTAAGGCCGGGGTTGTTCCTTAACCAGTTGGTAATCTGCTTATCGAGAAAATCCATAGCTCCGGGATGCAGTTTTGTAAAGAAAGTTTTTATGCCTGTAATTCGTTCGGAGGAAGCTATTTTCCGCGACGGCTTAGCGGCCGGCTCAATCTCTGGCGCCCCTGCTGCGCCGCCGTCGCCTAAGTTCAAAGGCGAATGCGAAACCTGTGCACCACCCGTATCATCATTAAAAGGAACCGGCTTGATGTCAGGAGAAACCGCGCTACTATCACCATAAATAATCATCTCATCAAGGTCTTCACTAGCGAAATCTTTGGTCTCGAAATCTCTGCTATCTACATCGTCCACAAATGTGTCCTCCACTAAAAGTTAATTTTAACGTAACCGTTGTACAGGGCGGCAAAATAACGTTTCTACGTCATTGCGAGGTGGTTCGCCTGAACTCGCCGAAGGCCTTTAGGCCGAAGCAATGACATAAAACAGCCGCAATTCAATATACTAACCCATGCACGGTTACATTTCAACAATATTAGTTTAAACTATAACAGGGGTAATTGTCAAGTAAAAACGGCACAGTTTGTGACCGGAATCCGACCTGTTTTGCGCGTTGTTGGTCTTAGTGTTGTGTTATAGTCAGCGGAAGCTTCAATTTTTGGCTTTTTATTTGCCTTGTGTCAAGTCTCGTCTCTTTTTTGGCCTTTGTTTTTTCAACCTCTTTTTTCTACGTTTTCGGTTCCTGCTTTTGCGTCATCAGCTTCTTTTTTGTCTTTCTCAGTTTTTGCCTTTTCCTTCTCAAGTTCAGCTTTTAATTTATTGATATCTGCTTTTGCTTTTTCTGCTTCTTTCCTAGCTTTTAAGGCTTCTGATTGTACTTTTGCCGCCTTGGCCCTTTCAACAGCAGCCTCCCGGGTTGTACTGCGAAGTTTTTCTTTCATCTGCTCCATTTCCTGCAGGGCTTTGGTTCTTTCTCCATCGGCGGTCGCAGCCTGCTGCTCAACGTACCTGGTGTAGGCAACAGTACCGAACGGATCAGTGATGATTTTATCCAGCCCGGATTTAAGGGTGGGTGGAGCATATTTTTTCTTCACATCTTCGAGCATTTTCGAATATTCGACGCCGCCGGATGAAATGCTCGGTGTAAGAATGAAAACAACCTCTGTGGCCTTTTCCTCAAAATCCTTACTTGAGAATAGAATTCCAATGACGGGAATGTCCTTGAAGAAAGGGACACCGCGGACCACTGCACGCTCCTCCGACTTTCTCATACCCCCGATGACCATGCTGTCACCCGGTCTTATCCGGTTCTCCGCAACCTCGATAGTACGCTCGGTAATAATCGACGTCTGAACAACACCTTCCGGTTTGGACTTTGAACCGAGCTGTATCTTGGTAGCAAGGCCTATGGAACCGTCCGCGAAGACGTGAGGAGTAACCTCAAGAGTGTCTTCGACCCACTGATACTCGGTCAGGCTAAATGGCTCATCAAATCCTTCTTTTACCAGTATCTTTTCGAGCGGCACATTGTCCCTTAATGTAATCTTACCCTTCTGGCCGTTTACGATTTCGATAGTCGGATTCATCAGAATTCTGAGGTATCCTCTTGAGATGAGTACGTCAACTATGGCCCTGAACTCATGACCGGTTATACCCTGGTTTTTCCAGTAGCCGAGGTCGAGGCCGAATGTAGCACGCTTGGATTCCCGCAAGGAAGCGCCCGGGAAAGCCGGCAGCAGATTGCCGGAAGAGTCCGTTTTGCCGCCAAGTGTTATTTTTTCACCCAGAAGGTTCTCTATCTTGATTGTGGTTTCCCAGTCCATTGTTATGTCGGCGAAGCGCTCAAGTATCAAACAGTCAATGTGTACCTGAATTGGTGGTACATCAACCAGACGCAGAAATTCCAGCACCTTATTGGTCTCTTGTTCGCCAGGACAGTGAATAATCAGTTGGTTTGTCGCCGGATTCGAACTCACCAAATACATCGGTTTGGTATATTCTTCACCTTGAGGAGGTTGTGTGCCGGGTGCTGTCCCGAAAAATTGCGAAAATTGGGCGTCAATAAGTTTTGCGAGCTTATCAACGGGGTGTTGCTTGCTGAAGTAGAATAGCTTGACCCCGTTTTTTACCTTAACCCATTCCGGCGGACGCTGGTAGAGTTCGGGAAAGGGGTTCTTGACGTTTGGATTCTCCTTAATTTGTCTTAATTCATTTAGAATTACCTGGGTTTGCAACTCTGTTGGTTTGTGGGCGAAAAAGTCTCCGCAGCCGCAAAACCAGAGCAGCGAAAGAATGGGCAAAACCCACGATAACCTCAATTTATTGAGGTATTTGAAAACGAGATTAAACATTATGATTAGTTTCGCATTTTTTATATTTGACGTGCGATTCTGCCGTTTTTATTCAATTTTCTTCAAAAGGACCCAAACGGTCCGAGCATATCAATAACTGTCAAATTGATGTGAAGCACCCCAAAAGCGCAAATTACCCGAACTCACATCTTTCAAAAAATGTAAAAAAACGCATTAAGAGACCACGCCCAATGCAACAAAATTAGATTACACTTTTTATATCGTACTTTTCCTGAGCTATTCGTTAAAATTGCCGGCTCACGCCAAAAAATAATGACTAAAGTCGCTTGCTGTGCTAATCTTTGAAGTTATGGCGCGGGAAAAATACGAGTCCGTAACCGTCGGCTTTGTAACGCTGGGCTGTCCGAAAAACGTAGTCGATAGCGAAAAGATGCTGGCTCTGATAGTCCAGGCGGGGTATGTAATAACCGCCGAGCCGGAAAATGCCGATGTTGTTGTCATCAATACCTGCGGTTTTATCGCCCCCGCCATAGCCGAGGCGCTCGAAGCAATAGAGCACGCTGTGGTTTGGAAAGCCGGCGGCGCCGTGAAAAAGGTAATCGTTGCCGGCTGTCTGCCGGAAAGATTAGGCAGGGAGTTATTTGCTCGGGCCGACGGCATCGATGCCATTGTCGGCCTCGGCCAGCGAGATGCAATAGCCCGGATAATCAGAAAGACCCTCACCTCCCAAAAAAGGGCAGTTTATCTGGACCACCCGCGACAAACAATCAGAGATGACAGGGCCAGATTGCTCATTACGCCCTCCCACTGGGCATATCTTAGAATCAGTGAGGGCTGTAACCACCCCTGCTCTTTTTGCACAATACCGGCAATCAGAGGCCGATTCCGAAGCAAACCACAGCAGCTTATTCTCGCCGAAGCCGCTGAATTGGTCTCGGCAGGCGTAGTCGAATTAAACATAATCGCACAGGATACCACGAACTATGGCCGCGATTTGGAAATAAAAAATGCCCTGCCCGCAATTCTAAAGGAGCTCGAAAGAATCCCCGGCCTGGTGTGGGTGCGATTGATGTATGCATACCCGGCCCGAATCGATGAGAAGCTCATCGAAACCATTGCATCCGGTGAAAAAATTGTCCCTTATATCGATATGCCAATCCAGCATATAAACGATAAAATCTTAAAGGATATGCGCCGGCCCGACACAAAAGAACGCATCTGCTCTCTTATTGAGAAATTGCGTTCCGCCATCCCTGATATCGCGCTGCGAACGACTTTGATAGTCGGTTTCCCGCAAGAAACCGACCAACAGTTTGCCGAGCTGGTCGAATTTGTCAAGTGGGCTGAATTTGACGCTCTGGGCTGCTTCAAATTCTACCCTGAATCGGGCACGCCCGCAGCCGAGATGTCCGGCCAGATACCCGACCGGATAAAACGACAGCGAGTGAAAGAGTTGATGCTGACCCAGCAGAAAATTGCCTTCGCTAAAAACAAGAAGCGAATCGGCAGCACACTTACCTGTCTGATTGATTCTACCGATGCCGAGGGAACCGGTCAGGGGCGCTTCTATGGCCAGGCGGCTGATATTGATAGTGTATGTATAATAGAAAATTGCTCGGCAAGCCCCGGTCAGTTTGTACAATCAAAAGTCACAGGCACAAAAGATTACGATTTGATTGTCGAGCAAATTTCGTCTTGAATTATATCGCTGACGATGTAAACTCTCAATTATGCTGCGGCTTATTCCGAACATTTTGACTTTTGGCCGGCTTGTACTAACCGTCATTTTCCTTGTTATGATTCTCTACGCACCCACGCTTTATGCCGAGAGCAGAGCGTTCTTTCTTGATATCGCCTTTGTTCTTTTTGTCATTGCAGGTCTTACCGATTTGGTTGATGGCACTATCGCCAGGAAATTAGGTGTTACCAGCAAGCTCGGCAGAATGATGGACCCGCTGGCCGATAAAGTGCTCGTCTGCGGAACATTTATTTGCTTTGCCGTAATCGGCGAGCCGAAGCTCTTCGGTCTCTCCGCCGCCACACTTGCGATAATACATTGGACCGTAGCGGGCATACTTGTTTTAAGGGAAGTTTACGTAACCGTACTGCGCCATATCGCGGAATCTCGCGGCGTCAACTTTGCCGCCACATCCTCAGGCAAGGTCAAGATGTTTCTGCAATCGTTCGCTATCGGAACGGTCGTAATAAAGATGGCTCACGTCCAGACCGCCGCCTGGGGACACTGGTTAACTACAGCGACATTTGTGATTATGCTCGCCGTAACTGTTGTTTCAGGAATACAGGCCACCCATCGAACCTCCTGGAAACAGGCAACCGCCTAATCGCTCGATGTTTTGCGCGTTTCCTGATTTCTGACAAAAAAGCCATTGCAAGTTTTTCGGAGTAGTTCGGTGCCTTGCGTTCTTATCATAGCGGCTTAATCTACTCTTTGCATCCTGTTCCGGTACGAGTCGATGAATTCATCTGTAACTTCAGAAGGGCTCAAACCTATTTTGTCAAAGATTTCCTCTTCTAACCTGTAAATTAACGGGTCAACTTTGGCTGTGTTAATCCTGCTTTGAGCCGCTGAGCCGTGTAAATGAACATTTCTTTTATGACCTTCCTTTAACCTTGTCTTCAGCGGCACAATCTTATCGTGCATAACTCTCATATCGGCATAATAAACTAATTTTTCTTCCCAGCTATTTGGCCTGGTCTTTTCGTCCAGCATAGCCATATACCTGTGTCTTTTTATGGTCAAGGCGAGCAGGGGATACCTTTCTCTTAAAATCTCGTAAGCGGCATCTTCGTGGCCAATGCCTTTATATTTTGCTCTTATCTGCTGCCATTTTGCCTTGTCTTGTTCTGTAATAGTTTGCTCGAAGCTGCTGTAGTTTAATTCTTTGAAATCACAGACCCTGGCAATATCGTGCAGCAGGCAGGCCCTATCTACCAAATCGACGTTAACGGCTACGCCTTTCTCTTTTAATCTTTCCGCCAGAAAGACGGCCAATTTAGCCGCAGCCAAACTATGCGCTACGATATGGGACGGAACATGATATTCCTTTATTATCTCGAAACACTGCCGGCGTGTCGGAAGGTCAAATTTTTTCATTTATTAACTCGGCAACTTTTTTGCCGGATTTCAGCATCCCGCCGAAAATCGGCCCCATCCTCGGCAAATTGTAAACAGCGCACACGGACATACCGGCAGCGTAAAGGCCCGGATAAACTTCGCCTGTCTTTTCTACTACACCGGCTTCAGATGTCTCCACGTCCATAAAACTCTCGCCCAACCCTTTCGGATAAAGCTGCGGCTTTCTTCTTTTCAGCATAGCGACTATTTCAGCCGGATGGCCTGTCGCATCAATAAGGTATCTGCAGGAAATGCAAAACGGGTCAACGTGCAGAGAGGCCATCCTTATAGCCGTGTTGTTGACCACCACCCCTTCGACTCTATCCTTCTTTAGGATAATGTCTTCTGCTTCAGTTAAATTGAATATCGCCACACCTGCCTTTTTTGCTTTATACGCAAGGGCCGTTGCGAATTCTATTGCATCTGCCAGATATAAATCACCCTTTTTCTCTGTAGAGACACCAATCTCCTTTAAAATGTCATTGTCTTCAACGGCAATCGCGTTTCTGCCCGCAGCGCCGCCCCAGATTCCTCCGCCTGTGGAAAGCTTTTTTTCAAGTACGACAGTTTTCCTTCCTGATTTTGCAAGATAATATGCGGCTGCCAAACCTGCGGGGCCCGCGCCGACTATAACGACATCGTTTTCAAGGTGCTCTAACAATTTTTTGTTGTATTCTCCGCAAATTGCCCGGGAAATATCAATCTCTTTCATCTTTGTCCTTCCTTTCAGTCCTTGCTTAGACAAAAAAAATACACTCCTGCAAAGGAAGTGCACAAAAGCTAAAAGCTAAAAACTTAAAACGAAAAACTATAATTCAAAAGTCAAAATTTTCTATGTTTTTACCATAATTTTGCACTTTGCGTTTTCCGTTTTACACTTTTAACTGCCTTCCTTCGCAGGTGCTAACCTGATCAGGTTCGGAGGGTCACCGCAAATCCTACGGATTCTCAGCTTCAGCCGATTCTTCGCCCGGCCTTTAGCTCCCCTGGCAAACCAAGTTTTATTCAGAAATCATTCTAATATGTTGTTGCAATCGCCGCAAGAACTTTTTTTACGCATCTGTTAACAAATGCACTTCTCAGAAAGTGTATGAAAAGCGGTGTTTTGTCTGATAACTGATGTACGGACAATAAAGACCACCCAGGCAATTTGATAAATGAACAGCGGCAATTGAAAGACTTTAGCTTACGATAAGTTCCTGCACAATATGACGTTCTCATATTGCAGCGCCCAGGGACTGACTAAGCGCAGCCCTGGGCGCTATATATACCTTCTAAGGCGGTACTGCTTTGGAACACAGCCCCGCCGGGTTCTATTTTGTCCGTCGATTGCCGGTCGTTACTACGTCGTCGATGCGGTATGTAACCTTCGCCAAAGGCTCTTCCGTGTTCGGGATGTCCCTATCGGCTCGGCCGGGGGGCCTGCCGCGGAACTCACCCGTGCGGAAAGAAATGGCGTACACCATCGTGGACGGCTCCGCGAACCCTGCGTCTTTCACGACCTCCCGGCCATTCACGCTCAGCGTGTACGTACCCGTGCCGCAATCAGCTTTAACATTGAAATTGAGCCACTCGCCAGCCTTATAGGCCATCAGGTCAACTGGCCTGATTTTTGGAGATTCCTTATAGCTCAGCACCGCAGCCGGTACGATGGTTTGACCCTGACCCGGCCAGGACCACGAAAGGGCAAGAGCGGCCTTGCCTTCGGCCGAGGTAAATTCCAGGGTGATAGGTGTCTTCTCGCCTTTCTTCATCGTAACTTTCCCTGTGCGCCCGCCGTAAACAGACAACCCGTCGATTACAACTTTATCACCGACAATCAGACGCAGGCCATCGGTAGCTCTGGCGGTGAAGGTAACCTCACCGCTATAGGGACCTTCGATAACACCCCTCCACCGCGCGCTCCAGTCATTGCCTTTGGCATCGCCCCAGTTCTCATGCAAATTGCCGAGGACATCAACCTCATCATCAGGGTCCCGAAAATCCGCCTTGTTGAAATAAGTGCCGCTCAAGCCCGACGAGAATGATTCTACTGCCGATTGTCGACTATCGAGCGCCTGTACCCGGCCCTTGTCGTTCAGTGTCAGACGAACCGGACGGCTGCCCAATTCGCCAAGCAACTCTATCTCCAGCCCGCCCAAATCAGCCTGCTCAGCGGCAATGCGGAAACTTACATTGACAGTCTTGCTGACCGGGAACGTTCGTATCGCACGGGAATAGTCGACAGGTTCACGGTCCTCAAGCTGCAAGTAATGATTACGGCCCTTTGCCGCGATACTGACCGGCGCCCATGTGGGACTGTAAGTATTCCACTCGGGAACTCTCGGGCCGGTCGCGATATTGTCGAAATTGTCGTTGGCATGTTTTCCTTCTGCGACAACCGGAAGCGGAATCCTGCTGGCCCAGATATCCTCTTTGCTCAGGCTGTAGAACGTCCAGACGCAGTCTTTTTCATTGCGCGAACCGTCGCTGCCCCATTCAGTTAATCCGCGCAGATACTGCGGACCTAAGGGCTTGGCTCTGCCCTCGTATCGCTGCGGCGGAACCTCGCCGTGAATCACACGCATATCCTTAAAGGTAATACCATCATCACTTGTCGTAATTGCCATCGGATATCGATTATCGCCTTGCGGAATGTAGATCATTGTGTAACGGCCGTCCGGCGTTGCCTGTGCCCAGGTTTTTCCGCCGCCGCCTTTGATTCCTCTGGGGATTGTTGGAAACGACCAGGTCTCGCCCTCGTCTCTCGATTGTGTCACCCAGCCCATTTTGCAGGTGCTGACCAACACACCGTCCTTGCGGTGGTAGAAACACATCGATTTGCCGAATATCCAAAGGTCTCCGCCAATAGAGGGTATCCTGCCGCCGGGCCAGTTCTTGCCTTCGTGCCATTTTATCTTCTTGTCACCCAGCAGTATGCCGTAGTCTGCCTGTTCGAGCAGCGGCTTGTTGTTGAGCGCTTCGCGACAGGCCTGCAGGAAACCGGCGTCCTTGCTTTCGGTATAGGCAGGCGGGTGGTCTGCCGCCGGTTTAATCAAAGTATAAATTTTGCCCAACTTGTGGTCGGCCGTGATCTCGCGAACATACAACCTGATCTTTCTGTCCTCAGCGACATTGTCTGTCGGATACCAGCCGGATGCAAAAACCAGCATGCGGTCATTGCTTGAATGGTAGAAATAGAAACGCGAGTTGTAAGCCTTGTTGAAAGGATACAAATCCTTCGGCGCGGTCCAGTTGAATCCGTCATCGCTTGTAGCGTAAACAAGACGGACCGGCGGGTTGTCCTCGCCAACGTGCGTCATGTCCCAGATACCGTAAAGCTTACCCTTCCATTCGCCCATGCCGACATGGTGCTGATAGGTCCAGCCCTTTTCGTTTTCAGTTCCTGCGGGAAAAGCCGGAGGATGCTTGCGGTTGGCACGGCTGACCTGGATGTTTTGCACACCCGGTGAATACATAAGCTTACCGTCTGCGGCTGTTTTGTCCGGCAGGTCCGGCCCCAAATACTGCAGAGGCAATTCATCACTGCCCGGTTCGCCAGGCGAGACCAAAGCAGTAGAGCCAAAGACAGGCGAAGAAACATCATCTACTTTTTCGCCATTGACTTCCTTTTCGAGAATTGTCCCGTCGGTTCCGATCTTCAACCCGACCTCTTTGCCCATGCCTTCAGCCTTGATCTCATAGTAAACCTTGCCGTACTCGGTCATTCGCTTCAAGTCGTCCGGCGCCACATCGCCAAGTTGTTTTTTGAGCGTAGCAAGTACCGCCGAGGGAATATCCTGCAAACGAACCTTCTCATCTTTTTGATAAAGAGTCCCGTCGGCGCCTATCTCTAACTCAAAGTCCATGCCGTCAGCCGAGGTTCCCTCGATCTCATAGACGGCGGTCCCGTCGAACTCACCGTCGTCGATTTCGGTAATATACGCCCCGGGAAACTCTCGTTTCACAACTTCCTGGACAACTGCCGGAAGACCCGCAAGCGAAACGCCTTCTACCGCATAAACAAGGTTCGATAACCCTGTTATGCAAATGCAAATTACTACAAATTGTTTCATCATCTTGCTCATTTTCTTTTCCTTTCAAATTAAAAGAACAACTTATTTCATACATGCAACCGGCAAATTACTATTTTGCCGGCAGCTGTTTTCAGTTACAAATCAGCTTCCGGCAAGGTTTTCAGCCGTTCGTTACGGTTTTACGCCGGAAGTTTGGAAATCATCGATGTCGAAAATTGCGTTTTTGACTGCGTCGTCGGCTCCGGGCAGGTCGCCGCCGCCCTTGAGACAGCCGTTTTCTCCGGAACCGTATCTGCTGAAGTCTGTCAGCCTGTAAGCTCCGGTGCGAAACTCGATGCGTTCAACCGTCGGCATCCTGAATCTTGACGGATAGGGTTTGTCACTGAAGGTCAAAGCCTCGGCAAAAGCCGCGTCGGAAACTACTGTTTTGCCGTTCAATTTCAAGTCATATATGCCTGTTGCAGTATCAACGACAATATCGAATCGCAGCCACTTGCCCGCAGCTAATGACCCGATGTCTGTTAATTCGGCTCCTTTATTTGCTTTGACCCTGCCGCCTTCGATTTTGATGCGAACAGGTCTTTGCCCCTTATAGTTGAGAACCTCAATCTCAATGTCACCTTTGCTCGACCGGTGCCGACGCAGCCTGAATGAAAGATTGGTCAGCGTCGCCTCAGGAAATACCCGAACAGCCTTGGCATACTCATAAGGGTCTTTGTCCTGCAGTCTTAGAACCTTGTTACCATTATCATCAACAACAGCGATAGGCGTCCAGATGCCGCTGTAAATATTCCAGTCCGTCACAACCCCTCCAGGTTTCATATCTTCAAAATCGTCACGAACGTCCCTTTCGACGGCCCCCCTGACAGGAACCGGGACCCGCGAAACCCATATATCTTCCTTGTTGCACGAATAACAAAGCCACATTGCCTTGTCGGGAGGCGTTCCGTTGCCCGGAATTATTCCGCGAACATAACCGGAACCGCCGCCGTCTTTGGAGTGACCCCCGAAACGTGTCGGCGGGGCTTCCGCATGGGCGTTGAGAAAATACGTCTTGAAATTCAGCCCGTCGTCGCTGGTGATTACTGAAAGCGGATGACGACCCTCCAGGACAGGGTTATAGACCAGTGCATAACGGCCGTCCGAGGTGCGCTGTCCCCATATCTTGGCGCCGCTGTAATAGATGTCCCTGCCCATTCCCACAGCTTTGAAATGGCCTCGCTCCCACTTATCAGCCAAAGCCATCCATCGATTCTTCCACATTCCTACTATCCGCCCATCCGACAGCGTGTACCAGTTAAAGCCCTTGGCATCGAAGTCATCATCATCGGGAACCAACGCGCAGGAACGACCGCCATCGTCGCGTTCCTCTTCGTACCACTGCTGGACCATCAGGTTGTTTGCGAGCAGTTCATCAACGGCCTTTACGAATCCGGCGTCCGGCGCTTTCTTGTAGAACGGGAAATGCGGCGAGTTGTCCTTGTTGAATCCCTGGTGTTTGTTGTATCGCACCCAATAAATCGGGCCGTATTTACCCGGGCCGTAAACTTCTCTGATGACTCTTCCGACACCGTTGCCGTTGTTGGGTGAGGGCGGCATCCCGTAAAAACCGCTGACCAGCAAACGCCCATCTTTAGCGACATAAAATGCCATACGCTGATGGGCGATGCTGTACTGTACTTTACTGCCTTTGTTTCTGTTCCGAAATCTTTTCGCCGGAAAAATGGTTTGGGGTTTTTGCCAGTTTCTTCCGTCCTTTGACCATGTTATCAGATTGTAGCAGGGTTCCTCGTGTTCGTTAGTAGGTCCGCTGCGATAGAAAAGCCAGAACATATCCTTCCAGTAACAAAGCATTGGAGCGTGATTGTACATAAAGCCAATCTTCTCATATCCATCCTCAGGGTAATAAGGGACATCCTTGACCGCAAGTTCGG
>CAZQYB010000021.1:0-24193 GCA_964597535.1 uncultured Pirellulales bacterium
TATACCATACTTCCACCAAAAGTTCAACGATTATCTAACAAAAATAACAAAAAAAAAAAAACGAATAAAAAGAATTCACCGCAACGCTACGCATTAGGCGCGAGTGGAGGCGCGCTCCGCGCGTTGTTACTCGTCGCTCTCTATTACGTTGTTGGGAGGTTTCTTTTCTGTCGATTCGATAAGCCTGTCTACGGACAAGGAATCAGTTTTTGGCTGCAACTTGATTGTAAGCTCACATTCTCTTGGGGAAGGGAGGTTGTCGGCAAATAGCTTCGCTGCTATCTTCAACTCGGTCACAATTCTTGCTCCGATGTAAAGCCCGCAGCTGGTGTGAACTGAAGCCTTGGGCTGTATCTTGCCGAGTTCAGCCGTTACGATCCAACCCTCGCGGGAGCGCTGTACATTCACATCCAGATTGAATACAGGTTGGGGAATGTGTGAAAGAATCATATCAGCCGAAGGCTCATTTGGTATCTCGCTTGCATCTCGCAGAATCAAGTTGCCATGAGAGTCCTCGATCAGAATCTCAACGCGGACGCCCTCCGCAAGGATACTGCCGGCATTATGCACTAAGAAATCAACCTGATAGGTCTCCACCAACTTCTTCAAATAGTGCGCCAAATCGCGGTAATAGTCACGGTTCTTACCAATACCCGGCATGGTTTGGGGTATTCCCGGTACGATTGCGAATCGCATCACACCATAATCGGGTATCTCGTGATCCTCTGGAATACTTAGGTTGACCGTTTCAGCTTCTAAGGAGTCTCCCAGATGCTCCAAATCCTTCGTATCAATGAACTGTAGCTCGAGTAGAGGTAGAGCGCCACCCGCACCAGCCACTGCTTGCCCCATCCGGGCGATCTCATCCGGCGAGGCGATAGCGGTAGAGCTATTCCTCCGGATGTAAACAGCCTCCTTTTTTAGTTTTCCGAAGTTTTTTGTGATGTGAATGGGTCGTTCTTGTAGAGGGATATGTATAACTCCAATGTCCTGATTATCGAGCTGTGCTTGTTGATAAGAGAAGTGGACAGGACGTTGCGTCTTCGAGTTAACGAACTGCTGGAGTTTAGCGTCATCGAGATGTTTGGTTATTCCGACAACATTGGGACGTTTGCCTTGAACTTCTTCGACACCGATCAGGATATACGCGTCGGAGCGTCGCCATGCATTTGAGAAAGCAAGAATATCTTTGAGCAGTTCCGATTTGTCATCATTCGTAGCGCCTTCGAAGGGGTACTGGTCACGCTTGAAATCCAGCGTAGAGCTTTCATTTTCATAGAGGAGTAGCTCAAGAATCTGTTTTGACATTGCCATCTTGTCCCTCCCAACATAATATTATCTAACACGCTACCTATGGCACATGTACCTATGGCACAAGTTTCCACTGATTTTATCCTGCCATTATCCCAATATCAACATATTTTAAATAGGTGGCTGTCCACTATTATCCATATTATCCAATCATGTATGACGATCTCGTTCCCATTCACGATATATGAAAGACAACTCTGAATCAGTTATGAGCTTCGTCTTAACCTCGTTTTGCAGCTTCAACAGTTTGGAGAGAATTATCTTACGTCCTTGAATTGTAATGGGGCCTGGACCCTTACTTCCGTTACGTCTTTTCTTGCGCCTGTATCTAGGATTGTCACGAAAACTGCTGATCCAATCACGAAAGCGAAGGTAAGGTTCTAATTGAACGTAGCCTCGTTTGACTAAGTCCTCTGCTGATTTATCTTTTCGAACAACTGTACATACCCAGCACCCCGTTCTATAACCATTAGACATATCTATGTTATTTTTGCATTTGTCGTTTATACCGTATATTCTCTCAAGTCTAGAATAGAATCTATTGCTGAAGACGGAGCCATTCGACAAACAACTCCAGACATCAGCATCCGAGTAGTTGAATATCGGGCAATAGTATAAGCGATTGTCTGAGTCATAGTATCTCAAGTAGTTGCTCTTCTTAACATATTTTTTTATAGTACTGTCTCGTTGATGGCTTTCCCCTTTTCGTACACCAAGAATTGTAGTCGCGTTAGTTAGCTCATTCTTAATGCAGAAATCGCGTAATGGATTCACCCTGAGTTTGTCGGTACACCATCTGAATCTATTTGTTGGTGTAGGGCAGCCCCTTCCGATAACCTTTATCCAAAAACGGTTCTTCTTCTTTGGCTTAAGTATGTGAGTTGATATAGGCAGACTTTTCTGTTTAGCAAAATCATTGACTCTTCTTAAAGCATATCTAGCGAAGTCACTAACAAGAGGGTTCTCAACTCCACTATCACAGAAAGCAACATAAACTGACCGATGTAGGTCAGCAGTATTTGCCATTGACTGCACTAACAATTTCAGTACCGCAGAAGAATCTTTGCCTCCACTGTATGCCAACAACCAAGGAGAAGTATCTTTCATATACTCCATCTTGATTTCTGAAATGGTTCTTACATGAATACTACCGCGCATAATAAGTCTCAATAAGTTTTTCTAATGCATCCCTCAGATCATCATGTAGGTTGGTTAGGATGAAATCTATTTGAGAATTCGAATAGTATAAGTGGATTTTTGTCGTTTTCGGTAGAAGTAAGAAGTAAGAGAAGATAAATATAATTACAGAAACAATAAGCCAGAATAGATAATAATAGCTGAATAAAAATATGCATAGAGCCAAATAGACTAAAAAAGCAAAAATGCTGATGATACAAGCGTCGGCAGAACTTGACAGAAATACACCATTAAATCGTACGTTGTTCGATTTCTCAATCAGTGATGGATCTGAATCAACAAACTTGTAGAAAATCTCGATGATATTACTATCTTCTTTAAGTCTGTCAGAGTAAGGTGATACAGCTGGATCGATATCGAATTTTGATACAAGCCTGTCTCGTATGTTTTCACGGATAGTCTGTATAGGTTTTTTGAAAAAGAGATTTCGCAATTCAAGTGCATAGTATATATATCCGAGTATGATAGGAATTATATAAAATACGAAACCCTTCTTTGATAAGTCAATACCTTGAAGTTTCTTACTCAACTCTAATAAGTCATTGCTCTCAATTGTCAGTATTATGCCTAGAATCATGAACCCAGGAATTACCAAGCGAAGGAACCTCAGCATTCTAATGCTCATTTGTTTTTCCTACAGAAAGAATTATACTCGAACATATTTTTTACCAAGGATTGTATGTAATATATTTAATGTTTACATCTGCCCAACACAATAATACACAACACTTTTTGTTGCCAATTTAGCCGCTGCTTCAGTTGGTTTTGGCTCCACGTGAGCAGTTTGAGCGTCGCTCGTCGCTGGTGACTCGTATCTCGCGTGGCTTGCCGGCCCTTAAGAGCGTCAATAGAATGGATGCCGATATTCTGCATATCCTGGGCAATAGTAATACCTACGCCGGGAATTTGTTCTAATTCTTGTAAGCTGGATGATTCCATAGAAAGGTGCCTCAGATATTATTCACCAAATAGAATTCACTAATCACTATTTACCAATCACGAATTATCTGCCTTCTTAGTTACATCACGTCTTTAGCGACAGAAAATACCACAAAAGAAGGGAAAAAGCAAAGAAAAAAGACAGGGGCCGGGGGTTAGAAGGAAATCAAAGAGCAAAAAGCAAATAGCAAAACTACAGAGCAAAATGCAAAAATGAACTCGCTGCTGGATGGTGGATTCTGGATTCCCGCTCCCGTAAGGGATAAATTTCGCAGGAATGACCCCATTAGAGTGAACCCCCGATGAGAAGACTCGGGGGCAGGCGACACTCTAAACAATGGGGCAAGCAAGGGAGTATTACGTCGCCGTGCCGGCGACGGCTAAACGAAACCAACAGGGGTTACCAGGGGAAATGTGAGGAGTGGTGGCGGTAGAAGAGGCCGATGGAGCGCATAGCGATTATTGCGATTACCTGGACGCCGAGATTGTCAAGCAAATGCAGGCCTATGACAATTTCACCGCTGCCCAGGAGTCGGCCATATCCGCGCACCTCCAACCACAACTGGAGCTGGCAGGCGAGTAGAAAGAAGGCAACAGTCACAAGATAAGGCCAAAAGGCGCGCATAATTGGCCTGACAATATAACCTGGGTGAAACAACATCGTAACATCCCGGCCAACCGAAAGAATCAGGATTGCCATCGGAAAAGCAAACAGGCCTGCGATTGCCAAAACGTGCAAAAGTATGGGCCATTGAGCGCCAATCCTTTTCGATATCACAAGAGCAATGACGCAGGGCAGCAGGACTATCAGCAGTGCAAGAAAAAATGTGCATATAGACCTGACAATATTCCATAGGAAGCCGAAGAAACCTCCTGCATAAACTTCGGGCAGGTCTTCGGTGTCGAAGGCAGTGGAGTAAATGATTTCCATATAATACCAGAGCAGGCAGCCCCAGGCGGCTATCGTTACTAATTGGCCGACGGGCGCCTGAAACCTGTACGGGCCCATATCGAAAGAATAATCCAGGTGTCCTGCGAAGAACTTAAAGCAGACCACTGCCGCTACAAAGAACAGGGGCGTTACACTTTGGGGATTGACGAACAACTTCCAACTATCGATGAATAGGGCGTGGTAGAATCCGGGCAGGGGTTGTGTCTTTTCGATTTCGGGTTCGACTTTTTGCGGTGTTTCGTTGTCCTTGGAGGGGATTATGAAGAGCTGTCGGCAGTTCAGGCATCGGGCGCGTTTTCCACGGTGTTTGTCGGGGAAGGCAATTAGTGCATCGCAGTTGGGACAGTGGAATTGGATTGTCATATCTGACCTATTAACCGTACTTCATAGCGTCAACGAAGCAGCCGAGGTCGTTGGCCCATTTTTTTGCCTCCAGCAGGTCAACCTTGCCGGCTTTTACCAGCGTTGCCAGATGTCTTTCCATTGTTATCATTTTTTCATCGGGCTTGTTTTTAGTCTTGGTTTGCAGTTGAGAATACATTTGCTCTACTCTGCCGGTGCGTATGAGGTTGGCGCAGGCGTAGTTATTATTAAGTATTTCCATTGCCACGATTCTGCCTGTTCCGTCTTTTTTCGGGATGAGCTTCTGGCTGATGACGTAGGCGAGTCCGAGCGAGAGCTGGTTTCGCACTTCGTTTTGTCTGCCGGGCGGAAAGTAATCGAGTACGCGCGTTATCGAGCCGGTGGCATCTCTCGTGTGCAGTGTGGAGAAAACGAGGTGCCCGGTCTCAGCGGCCATAAGCGTCATAGCTATCGTCTCTGGGTCTCGCATTTCTCCGACGAATATTATGTCGGGGTCTTCGCGGAGCATTGAGCGCAGTCCGTCAATAAAAGATTTGACGTCTCTTCCGACCTCGCGCTGCGAGACTATAGAGAGCTTTTGCCTGTAGAGATACTCTATGGGGTCTTCGACAGTTATGATTCGACAGGCGCTTTTATCGCTGACGCGGTCGATTAGCGAGGCAATTGTTGTGGATTTTCCCGCACCGGTGATGCCTGTTATGAGTACGAGGCCCTGCTTGCGCTCGATGATGTCCTCCCAGACGTCGTTGGGAAAGCCGATGTTCTCGACTTTCGGAATTTCAAGCGTTAGTGCCCGGATGGCGGCGCATATTCCGTCGTTTTCCTGAAAGACATTTATTCGAAACTGCAATGAGCCATATCTATACGAGCAGTCCACGCTATATTCGCTGTGGAATTTGTCTAAGTTAGCGTCGGTAAGAAGCGGATAGATAAGCTGCTTTGCTACTTCCGGCGTTACGGTCAGACCTTTGAGTTTTACGAGGTCACCGTCGATGCGATACGCGGGTGGAGCGCCGACTTTGATATGCAGGTCGGAGACCCGCATCGCGCCGTGCTCCTCGAAATATGCGAGCATATCGATGATGCTCATTTCTCCCATATTTTCAGTCGAATAGACCTTTGCCGTACCTTGATACCCTTCAGCCATATTTACCTCTGCTCAATGTGAACGTATGATTCGGCTCATTATTTCGGTTTCTATATACCGGCAAAGCCGCTTAAAAAGAACCTTTTGCCGGGGAGGGCTTGACCTCGTTATGGATAATCGGAATCAGGACTATATTGCGATACTCCATCTGTGCGCCTTCGGACTGGATGCAAATTTTTCCTGGCGTTTCCCAGCAGTCGGTGGCGGTGTTCTGGACGAGGTCGTTTACTTTGATATCCAGGTCGCCGCCGTTGAGGGTAATTTCGTACTGGTTCCACTGGCCGAGGGGCTTTTCGTTGGACGGGTGCTTCTTTTTGATACGAGAGTACTTGGCCGTGGGAGGCGGATTCATCGGGAACCTGCGGATGTTCCAGATGTCGCCGACACTTCCGTATTCACCCTGTGCCTCGATGGAGCGCGGCCAGACAACGTCGTCGCCGACCGTACGCAGCAACACTCCGCTGTTGCCCTTGGTGATGTGACGGAACTGGAGTCGAAGAACATAGTTGGTGTAATCGGCAGTGGTGCGGATGTAGCCCTGGGGCTTGCCTTTATTGTGCATTACGCCGTCTTTGACGCTCCAGATGTTCCTGAGACCGTCCTCGTAGAAAGTCCAGCCGTCGAAGTTTTTTCCGTTGAACAGCAGTTTTGCCTGTCCGAAGTTGTCCGGCAGGCGCTTGATGCGGATGTCCTTAAACTCGACGGTCATCGGCGGGCCGGCGTGAAGCTGCAATGCGAGGATACCTTCCATTGCCCGTCCGTTTGGGTCGTTGTCGAGCATTTCGATTGTCTGGTAGCCGTTGAGGATGTGAATGAGATGATTACCTCTCGCGATGATGGTGTATTCGTTCCAGCCCTTGTTTTTGTAATAGCCGGCCTTTATCAGAGCGTCCCTGTCGGCGACTTTGCCGACGACGATTTTATTGCCCTTTTTGTCAACGACCATAATGTCGCCGACATTGACCATCCAGCCGCGGCCACGTTCGTGGTAGAGGAAGCCGACCTTGCCCTGTTTGTTTTCGACCTCGGCCTGGTAGCCGGAAACCCGCCATTTACCCAGGTCCTGACTTCGGTACTGGATACCGGAGTTGCCGTTGTGGATGCGGAACTTTATCCTGAGGATGAAATTTTTTAGTTTTCCACCCCGCCAGATGCAGAAGGTGTTTCCATGTGCGGGGTTTTCCTTAGTTGTCCGGCCGCGAATGGCGCCGTCTTTGACTGACCAGAGTCGTGAGTCACCGTCCCAGCCGGTGAGGTCTTTGCCGTTGAAGATGCGGACGAAGCCGGGCTCGATACTGCCTTCCGGAACGACCTTTTGCTCAGTGAAAGCTGGTGTAGTATATAAGAGCCCAATTACTACTGTCAGAATTACAAATCTCCGCTGGATTTTTTTATTAGTCATTTGTTTTTCCTTTCTGAATTTACCGGCACGGGAGCGTTGTCCTGATGCAAAACGTAACTTGTATCACGCCGTGCAATTTTGCCTGGGTATATACCTTTATTGAAAGTGTATTAGTATTATCGGACAAATCAAGTAAAAATATTTTGGGCTGGTTTGCAGTCTTGAAAGCCAAAAGCCGGGCGGGAAGGGAACCTTCCTATTTTTTCCTGCTGGTCCAGTCCTGCAAATTTTTGGCCAATATCTCGACACTTCTTGTTCTCATTATGTGTTCGATGATTGCCGAGGGGACTTTTAGCTTTATCATTGCCTTATGTGCTCTTTGCCAGAGCCGATTTTGCCTGGCGGGCGTCTCTGCCAGGTACAGTTCGGTGACTAACTCGCCCAGTTTGCGGAGCATTATCGTATCGAGGTTGTCATAATAGCCTGCAATTACTTTGTTTTGATAGTTTGAACGCATATTTCGACTCCCAATCTTCGGTTTTCAGTTGCCAATTGTCAATAATCAATTCTATTTGGTTTTTGCTGGCTTTGTCGGGACAAGCGGCTATAATTTCGGGGTGTGTCGCGTGTGACACGTATTTCGTAAAAGAATTTTGACCCGATACGACATACGAGAGTAGGTATGCGAAGTAATCGACTGTTTATTTTGGTTATGTTGGTTTTGTCGCCAGTGGCAGCTTCGTCGGGCGCAGAAAGCGGGGTCTCCGCTCCGAAGGCCGAGGCCTTTGTCGGCCAGGATCTGCATCTGGCAGGGCACAATCTTACAAGCTATCAGCCAGGTACCGCCGAGCATATTCTGGTTTTACAGGACAACTTTTCACTGTCAATCGGGGCCAATCAATTCTCCAGCGATAAAGCCGTCGTATGGCTTAAAGCAAAATCAATCGAATCTCGCGGTCGCGTTCGCATTGATTATGAGGCGAAAGTGTATCTGCAGGGTAATGTATCGGTCAAAAAAGGTCGAGGCGCCGGGACTACCGGTTTGAGCCAGACGGTGATTGAAAAAGGTAAGTCGATGGTTGCCCGGTTTGCTGTGAGCGGTGAAGTCTTTATAACGGCGGACAAGCGAGAGATTGCCGACCCCCGCGGATTAGAGCTTTACAAGACGGCTGTTGCCGCGGTCGAACTCTCGAAGCCGAAGTTTTTTGTTCGAGCGGAGGCGCAGGTACCTGAATGGCCTGCGAAGAAAATACGGCCGGGGAAAATACCTGTAAAACACATTGTTGCAAAACCTCCGCCTGAGAAACCGGTTAAGCCGCCGGAAGAAAAGAAGCCTCGCTTTATATACCCGGTCAATATAGCGCCTGCGGGCGAGACGCCACCGAAAACAGAGTCCGCGAAGGCGGCGAACGGGACGGATATTGCGACTGTAATCGGGAGGTTTTATGTGTGGCAAAAGCAGGATGAGAAGGGTGGTTTGCTGGAATTGCAGGCTGATAATGCAGTCATATTCTATTCCGGTGAACAGCTTCGGGCGGGGGACGATTCGCAGCGCAGCTCAAACTCCGAAGATTCACTGACTACCGGGGCTGTGAGAGGGATTTATCTGCTGGGAAATGTGGTGATGACAGAAGGACCTCGGACAGTTCGGGCCGATGAGATGTACTACGACTTCCTTGAGAAAAAGGCGATTGCGATAAGTGCGGAGATGAGAAGTTTTGATGTAAAGCGAGGGATTCCGATTTATGTTCGAGCGGCGGAGTGGCGACAGTTGGCGGAAAATAAATTCGCTGCTGAAGAAGCCACGCTGACAAGCAGTGAGTTTCACCTGCCTCAGATTTCACTTAACGCCTCAAAGGTGGTTATCACCGATACAACTCCTGTTGACGAGCGGGATGAAAGGGTCTCGGACAGCAGTTACGATGCGCAGATGCATGATGTGCGGTTGAAGATGTATGATAGAACGATTTTCTATTGGCCGTTTCTGCGTAGTAACCTGGAAAGACCTGATATTCCGCTCAAAAGCGTACACGCCGGTCATGATGGTCATTGGGGGACGTTTGTTGAGACGCGATGGTACCTGTCCCGGCTGTTGGGATTGCAGGAGCCGGAGGGAACGGACAGCACTTTTGCGCTGGACTATTACGGCAAGCGCGGCGTCGGTACCGGTGTAGAGATTGATTACGCAAGAGATGATTATTTCGGCAGACTCTTAGGTTACATCATACGCGATACGGGCGATGATGACCTCGGCAGGTACTATGAACGAAGAAACCTTAAGCCCCCGCACCAGCTTCGCGGCCGGCTCCTCTGGCGCCACCGGCAGTTCCTGCCCTACAACTGGCAGCTTACGAGCGAGGTTAGCTACGCTTCCGATGAGAATTTTATAGAGGGATATTATCGCAGTGAGTTTAATATTGGCAAGGAGCAGGAGACGATTATTCATCTGAAGCGTATTGAAGATAATTGGGGCCTCTCCATTTTAGGCAAGGTGCGGATAAACGATTTTGTCAATAAGCTGGAGGAATTGCCCACGGTTGAGTATCACCTGACGGGTCAGTCGCTGTTTGACGACAGGTTCACATTCTACAGTGACAGTCAGGTCAGCCGATTCCGCGAGCGTTTTACTTCGAAGGGGATGCCGGGTGAGTTCTTTACGTTTATGTCAGAGAGGGCTGAGCTTGATATGCCACTGACAGTCGGCAGGGTCAGGGTGGTGCCCTTCGTGGCGGGGACGTTAGCGTATGAAGACGGCAGAGGGTTCCGGACAAATATTGATGGTGGTGCGGAGAATAGAAAAGATAACGTATGGCTTGGTGAAACCGGTGCTCGCGTATCATTACAACCATACTGGAAGGCCTATCCGAATGTCAAATCGCGAGTCTGGGACTTGAATCAATTGCGGCATATCATAAAGCCGTACTTGACGGTCGTCAGTTATACCGACAGCGACTCAGTTATTGAGCAGCGTGATGTGTTGAACATAGGTATTTCTCAGCGGTTGCAGACCAAGCGAGGGACCGGCTTCAAGGAACGGACGATTGACTGGATGCGGCTGGATATGGACGTTACGTGGATTAGTGATACGGACGATGCCAGCGACTCGGGACCGGGCCCTGACCGGTTCATCTGGAACAAGCCATTTATCCCGCTGGCGGACACGTTGAGCGGCGGGGTGCCGCCACGAGACAGACGCAGCAGCAATATATTTGGCCCGAGGCGCAATTACTTCGGTGCCGACTATATCTGGCGTATGAGCGATACCACTGCGGTATTGAGCGATATGAATTATGATATGCAAAGCGGAGTGATACAGCAATTTAATATTGGCTTTTCGCATTTGCGCTGGCCCAATTTGAGTTATTATATAGGCAGCAGATATTTAAGGCGGATTGATAACGGTCTGGGCGAGAAGGGCTCGAATGTGTTTACTTTTTCGGCCACTTATGTACTCGACCCACGATATACGATGGTCTTTTCCCAGCAGTTTGATTTTGACTATGGCGCAAATATGCGAAGCGATATAACACTTATAAGGCGATACCACCGAATGTATTATGGTCTGACGTACAGTGCGGACGAGTCGCTGAAGAGACAGGCGATTGTTTTTAGTATATGGCCCCAGGGAGTACGGGAGCTGGCGATTGGGCCACGGAGATATATGGGACTGGGCGGCTCAGCAGGCTATTAAGAAAACCGGCAGTCCCCGTTTGACTATTAGCCGATAGGAATTTCGTTACGAGTTGTTTTTAGGATAGTTTAAGGAGAGCGCTATGGCGTTGGCTGACACAAAAAAGATGTTCAAGACGGCCTACAAGAACGGCTATGCAATCGGTGCGTTCAATGTGAACAATATGGAAATCACACAGGGCATTATAGCCGCTGCATCTGAGGAGAAAGCCCCGCTTATCCTGCAGATATCCAGAGGCGCACGCGCTTATGCAGGTATCGGCTATTTGAAGGCGATTATCAATGTGGTGGTTGAGGAAAATCCGGACATTCCTATTGCAATACACCTGGACCACGGTGATAGTTTTGAGACCTGCAAACAATTTGTCGATGACGGCTTTACCTCGGTAATGATAGACGCTTCAAAACAACCTTTCGATGAAAATATTAAAGTCACCCAGGAGGTAGTCGAATATGCACACGCCCGGGGAGTTGTGGTTGAGGCCGAACTGGGTCAGTTAGGCGGCATCGAGGAAGACGTGGTCGGCGTAAGCGCCGATGACGTCGGTAAGTACCTGACCGAGCCGGAGCAGGCGGTCGAATTTGTCGAAAGAAGCGGTTGTGATTCGCTGGCGGTGGCCTGCGGAACAAGTCACGGCGCTTACAAGTTCAAGACCGAACCCAAATTGGCCTTTGACGTAATAGAAAAGATAAGCCGGAAGCTCCCCGGATTCCCGCTGGTCATGCACGGTTCCAGCAGCGTGTTGCAGGAGTTTAAGGACCTTATTAATAAGTACGGCGGTGACATGCCCAATGCAATGGGGGTACCGGAGCCGGCTATAACCAGGGCGTCAAAGATGGCGATTTGTAAGGTTAATATCGATACGGACCTGCGAATGGCCCTCACTGCTAAAATCAGACAGGTCTTCGCCGAAAAGCCCGGTGAATTCGACCCTCGCAAATACCTCGGCCCGGGTAGAGAAGCTATTAAAGATATGGTTAAACACAAGCTGCAGATTTTGGGTTGCGCCGGAAAGGCGTCTGAGTGTATGTAGCGAAAAGTAAAACACTTAAAACGAAGAATGCAGAACCAAAATTCAAAATCCAAGTTTTTAAGTTTTGCGCTATTGTTTTGCGCTTTTTGCTTTTTGCTTCTCGGTATTGCCGGGCACACCTGCGTTTTTTCAGGAGCATCCGGCGGGGCCCCTATAACTGCAGCAAAACCCAGCTCGGTCTCCGTACCGGCTGCCGGCGCCCCAGCTACGCAAATCGAGCAGATTTGCTCGGCAATATATAAGGGTGATTTTGCCGCTGCGCGAGAGCTGCTTGGTGGGAGTACTGAATCCAAGAGTACAGCTATCAGACAACTGGCAGATATCATTTCCGAGTATGAGACTATAGACGCAAAGAGGCGGTTGGCCCGCCAGACTGCATACCAGAAACAGTTAGCCAAGCTGGAAAAGTTTAAATCCTCAGCATCCCTACACGGCGGGAGTGCCCCTGAAGCAGTCGCTGGTGACGCGAACAAGCCGCGAGAGGAAGAGTTTG
The DNA here is from genome assembly GCA_964597535.1 of uncultured Pirellulales bacterium. Lineage (GTDB taxonomy): Bacteria > Planctomycetota > Phycisphaerae > Sedimentisphaerales > Anaerobacaceae > CAZQYB01. The sequence continues at coordinate 12,469 of CAZQYB010000021.1, forward strand.
CGCAAGGCGAGGGGCCAAATGACGTAAATCCAAATGACGTAAATAATATTCCAAAGGTACTTTCAGTTATCGCCAGAACGGCCAGCCTTGCGGATGAGCAACAGAAACAACAGCTTCTGTCGGACTCATTTGTGAAGCAAATTATCCAAAATGCCAAAGCCGGGGCAATACAATATGAGTCGCAAGACAGGTGGCTTGATGAATACGCAAACTGCTACTGGTGGCTGGTGGCGATTGACCCGGAGAACGAAGAGTATTCGAATTATGCCGAGCAGCTTTTAGAGAAGGCCAATATTGTGAGCTCTTTTCAAGATAGTCCCTGTGAGAGCCACAAGCAACGTTATGAAAAGGTGGAGAAACGGATGTTTGTCCGGGCGATTGATGTCCTGAATTCTAATTACGTCAGTATTATTGATTATCGTCAAATGGTGACCAAAGCCATCAGACGTTGCAAATTGTTGGCAGAGGTGGTTAATTTGTCGCGTGCCGTGCGCGATACGTTAGGAATTGAGCTTAATGCTGAATATGGCAAAAAGGGTTCAGCGTGGTCGGCGACTCTGGCGGCGATTTCGGATGAAGTTGACCAATCACCGACGGGCATTAGTAAGGATAAGTTTATAGATATTTTTGAAAAGGTACTTGCGCTGAACTCAACAACTGTGGAATTGCCCAACGGGATGCTGATTGCAGAATTTGCGGAAGCGGCACTGTCTGCGCTTGACCCATATACGAATATGGTTTGGCCCAGACAGGCGCCGGATTTTGAAAAGACAGTGTCCAATAAGTTTTCGGGTATCGGCATAGAGATTTCAAAACGAAAAGGGCTGTTGACAGTAGTAAGCTTACTGCCTGATACGCCGGCGTACAATTCCGGTCTTGATGCCGGGGATGTGATAGAAGCGGTGGATGGCGTTCAAACGAAGGATATGACTCTTATCTGTGCGGTTCATAGAATTACCGGCCCTGCAGGGACAAAAGTAACATTGACGATAAGACGCCGTGGTGAGGATAAGACCATAGATATTCCTATAACCAGAGCCAGGATAACGGTTCCGACAATCCGCGGCTGGCAAAGAACAGAAACAGGAAAATGGCTGTACCTGGTTGACGAGGAAAGGAAAATCGGATACGTCCGCATTACCAGTTTTTCCGAGAAGACGGCTTCGGACCTTCAAAAGGTACTGAATCAGCTTGAGGCAAAAGAGTTGGCTGGTTTGGTTCTGGATTTGCGGTCCAATAGTGGCGGACTCTTAAGTAGTGCGATTGAGGTAACCGACAAATTCGTTGCTAAAGGGCTGATTGTGAGTACCCGGCCTCGCTCCGTGTGGACTTCTGCACCGGCGCACAAGAAGGGTACGCATCCAAATTATCCGCTCGTGGTACTCATAAACCGTTTTTCCGCGAGCGCTTCGGAGATTGTCGCCGGAGCTTTGCAGGACGAGGTACATAAACGGGCGGTTCTGATTGGCGAGAGGACCCAGGGCAAGGGCAGCGTGCAGGGGATAACACCATATCCCAAAGGGGGTGCACAACTAAAATATACAATGGCGTATTATCACTTACCCTCAGGCCAAAAAGTTGAAAGCCAGCACACAGTGAAAAAACAGGGCAGGAAGGACTGGGGCATCGGGCCGGATATCGAGATGAATTTGACGAGCAGTGAACTTGAAAAATTGATGAATGTGCAGAGGGATAACGATGTGCTGGTTAAAGCCGACCCCAACAGTACCGGTGGGCCGGAGCTGAAAAAACATACCATCGAAGAAACCCTTGGTGTTGATACACACCTGGCGGCTGGTATTTTGGTCGTCAAGAGCAAACTGATTCAGAAGCGAGTGAGAAAAGCTGCGAAACTTTAAATTAAACTATTTTTGTAACCGTTCACAGGTTAGTATGCTAAATCCTGGTCATTTTATGCCACCCTGAACGGTTACCTGTTTCTTAGCTTTTAACTCAGGGGTATGTAGATTTGAGAAACGCAGAAGAAAAAGCCAGATTTGAACGGCAAAGACAAGAGAAGCTGGTCCGCATTAAGGAACTGGGTATTGAGCCTTATGGCGGCAAATACGATGACGCCGAGTGCGCCTGCGATATAAAGAGCAGGTTCAAAGACGGTGACGAGATGCAACAGGCCAGATGTGCGGGCAGGATTGTTCTGTTGAGGGACATTGGAAAGCTGATTTTTATTACGCTGCGTGACTGGAGCGGGACGATTCAGATTGGCCTGAGCAAAAAACTACTCGGCGGACAGTGGTCACTTGCCAAACTGCTCGACCTTGGCGACATAATCGGTGTCGGCGGTCGGCTGGGTAAGACCAAAACCGGTGAGATTACTATATGGGCCGACCCCGTATTGGATACGGGGCTGACACCATTGAGCAAATGTCTGTGCCATCCTCCGGAGAAGTTTCACGGTCTTTCGGATATTGACCGCCGGTACAGGCAGAGGTATGTGGATTTGTGGGCTAATCCTGAAGTGATGGAGCTGTTCAAGAAACGCAGTGCCATCATCGCAACCATTCGTGAATTTCTGCTGGCCCGCGGCTTTCTGGAGGTTGAAACGCCGATGATGCAGACGATAATCGGCGGAGCGGCGGCAAAGCCGTTTATAACACATCATAACAGTCTGGATATGGACCTGTTCCTGCGGATTGCGCCGGAGCTGTTTCTAAAAAGACTGCTTGTCGGCGGAATGGAGAAGGTCTTTGAGATAAACCGCAATTTCCGCAACGAGGGCCTGAGCAGACTGCACAACCCGGAATTTACAATGCTCGAATTGTATCAGGCCTACGCCGATTACTTTTCTGTGATGGATTTGGCCGAGGAGATTATCTCTGCGCTGGCGGAGAAATACTGCGCGAGCGAAGAGGTCCAGTTCGACGGTATGAAAATCAATTTCAGCCGGCCGTGGCGCCGGGCGAAATATGCAGAACTGCTGAAGGAGTACGGCGGCTGCGATATAGGTAACATCACCGCTATCAGGGCAAAGGCGAAGGAGCTTGAGCTTGACGAAGCTGATATGGACGACATCGTTGTTGTCAATGAAGTGTTCGAAGCTACGGTTGAGGGTCGTCTCATTGACCCGACATTTGTGATTGATTACCCTGCCGGGCTTTGCCCGCTGGCCAGGCGCAAAAAGGATGAGCCCGAGTACGCCGAGCGGTTTGAATTGTTTATCGGCAAAATTGAACTGGCAAACGCATATACGGAGCTGAATGACCCGGCCGTACAATACGAGAATTTTCTCGTTCAGCTTCGCGGACAGGAAAAGTCACTTGCGACAATGGACGCCGATTACATAACGGCATTAAAATATGGGATGCCGCCGGCGGGGGGACTGGGTATTGGAATTGACCGACTGGTAATGGTTTTGACGGGCGTCACAAGTATTCGTGACGTTGTACTATTTCCACTTCTAAAGCCTGCCTCGGAATGAATTGGTTGGACTTGAGATGTTGAAACTGTTTCTGTGGCTTCGATATCTGCGTAAGAAGAAAATTGTGCTCCTGAGTATTGCCGCAGTTGCTCTCTCTGTCGCACTGCTGATAGTTGTTGCAAGTCTTTTCAGCGGTTTTATTAATGCTGTCGAGGAGACCGGTCAGGATGTTCTCGGCGACATATACCTTTATCCTCAGGTTCCAATTCCCAGGTACAGGCAGCTTCTGGAACGTCTGGAGTCACTGCCGGAGGTGGAAGCTGCTACAGCGATTCTTCGTACTTATGGTTTGCTGCGCCTGGGTCGAGGAGATGTCCGGGCGATTAGTATTTCAGGGGTTGACCTGCATACATATTCAAAAGTTAGCGGCCTTAAAAAATCACTGTTGAGACAGAAGGGTTTGTCCGGGCCGCCGAGTTTCGCAACAGCGTATTCAGATGCAAAAGGAGGTTTCGTAGGTATCGGAGTACTGGGCAAGCCGGACGAACAGACGGATGAGTATGACTTTGAGCAGATAAAAAGCTGGTTCGGTAAGAAGGTCATTCTTACTACAGGTATGGTTATTAAGAAAGAAAAAGATACGGCCGGGGGCAGTGCAAAACAACAGTTCAAACGTCGAGTGTTGTCATTTAGAATTGCCGATATTGTTTTTACCGGCATGTATTTGTTGGACAGCCAGAATACTTATCTTCCAATTGAGCAGGTACGCGCGTTGAAGACAGACGCGGCCGGACGAAGCGGGCCTCCCTACGAAGAGATTGAAATAAAATTAGTCGAAGGCGTTGAGCCGCAACTTATGCTCAAGCAGGTTCGCAAAGTTTGGGAAGATTTTGCGGCCGAATATTTGCCTGAATACCCCGCATCCAGCCTGTTTTTGCAAACGTCCAAACAGGTACAGGAGTGGTTTGTTGCCGAGATTCGGAAGCAGGTAGCGATTTTGATGCTGATATTTGGGGTGATTTCCTCGGTCGGAGTGCTGTTGATATTCTGCATATTCTATATGGTTGTGATGACCAAGCGGAGGGACATCGCAATAATAAAAAGCTGTGGGACAGCAAGCATTTCAGTGGCTTCTGTTTTTATCGGCTTTGGCGGCTGCGTGGGAATAGTCGGCTCCGGACTCGGCGCACTGCTCGGATATATTGTAACGAAAAATATAAATACTATTGAAGAGTGGATTAGAGTAATCTTTGGGCTCAAACTTTGGAAAAGCAGCATCTATGTTTTTGAAAAGATTCCCAATCAGCTGGATATACGTGCGACCTGCTGGATTATTCTTTTCGCCGTTGTTGCGGCCACGGTCGGGGCATTGGTGCCGGCCATTGTCGCGGCAAAAACAAAGCCGGTTGAAATCCTCCGGTACGAGTAACTATGTACAAGATTATTCTTGCAATCAGGTACTTGATAAGGCGCCGCATAACCTATCTTGCGGTTTTTGCCGTTGCGCTTTGTGTATTTATGGTTGTCGTTGTGATGACCGTTATGACAGGACTGCTACGTGACTTCAAGATTAAGAACCATAACTGGGTGAGCGATTGTGTGGTAAGCAGCAGTTCGCTGGTAGGTTATCCTTACTATGAGGAATTTATGAAGATTCTGGAGGGCGAGATTGTCGTTGAGGTCGTTTCGCCGGTAATCAAAAGCTATGCGCTTTTAACTTATGATACGTCAGACTGGAATGATGGTATAGAGATTATGGGTGTTGACCCTGTCAGGCATAGCAGAGCTACCGGTTTTGGGAAAACACTGCATTACCGCAAAGACGATGTATCGAAAGCGTTTGAACCGGCTTATGATGCGAATCTGCCGGGGTGTATTCCCGGGATAGACAAAGTACTTGGTCGAGGCCGGGATGGGCAGTATAGGCAATTTTCGAGCGTACCGGAGTATTCTTTCGTGATTAGCTGTTTTCCTTTAACGGCCAGGGGTGCGCTGACCAAAGCGGGGCTCGGACTGGTTAATACGAAGACTTTTCATTACAGTGACAATTCGCACAGCGGGCTTGCAAAGGTGGACGGGTCGTTTGTATATCTTCCCTTCAATGATGCGCAGACGCTTTGTGGTATGGGCGGCGCCGAAAAAAGGGTCAGCGCTATTCACATAAAGTTTAAGCCGGATGTAAAGCTGCAGACGGGCTGTGAAAGGATATCGCAATTGTGGAAAGAGTTTAAGGCAAACAAGAGCGGTCAGAAACAGGTGGAATTGCTGAATAAGGTGAGGGTCGAAAGCTGGAAAGGATACAGGCGGGACGTTATAGCGGGAGTGGAAAAAGAGCAGATGATGATGATAGCGGCATTTGGGATGATTGGGATTATAGCAGTATTCGTTGTTTTTGTTGTCTTTTATATGCTCGTTAGTCACAAAAGTAAAGACATCGGGATATTGAAAAGCGTCGGCGTCTCAAAGGGGAATGTATTGGTGCTGTTTTTGGATTTTGCCTTCCTGGTGGGAGTTTTCGGTTCGGCTATAGGACTGCTGGGTGGATGGCAATTTCTGGTCCATATTAACCAGGTAGAAGACTGGCTTTTTGAGCATTTTAAGTTTCAGCTATGGGACAGGACAATTTTTGCTATAGGGGACATTCCCAACCAGATGAATCCCGGCGTCTTAGCGCTAATTGTCCTCTCGGCGATACTTGCCTGTTTGCTCGGTGCGTTGGTACCAAGCTGGCAGGCGGCAAGATTAAAGCCGGTGGAGACTTTACAGGTGAGTCGATTATGAGCAGAGACAATTTTCTATTAGAGGCCGAAGGGGTTTATAAATCTTATCGGATGGGCACGGCAGAGGTAAGCGTGCTCAAAGGCGTGGATTTGGCCGTGAAAAGAGGCGAATTTGTCGCAATAGTCGGAGCTTCCGGCAGCGGCAAAAGCACATTATTGCATATATTAGGGGCACTGGATAAGCAGGATAAGGGCGTTGTGAGGTTCGAAGGGCAGGATTTGAGCCGGTTTAATGCCGGCAAATTGAATAGATTCCGCAACAAAATGGTTGGATTTGTTTTTCAGTTTTATCATTTATTGGACGAATTAAATGTATTGGAAAATGTGTTCCTTCCGGCGATGGCAGGCAAGAGCGTAGTCGGCTGGCTTGCGAGTCAACGGTGGGCGAAGACCCGAGCCAGGGAATTGCTCGCCGAGCTTGGCTTGAGCGAAAGGGCGAATCATAAGCCGTATCAGTTGTCCGGCGGAGAAAGGCAAAGGGTCGCTATCGGAAGGGCTTTGATGAATGAGCCGAGATTACTTTTGGCCGACGAGCCAACAGGAAACCTTGACTCTGCGACAGGAAATGGTATCTTAAAGGTCTTTGCGAAGTTGAACAGAGCCGGCCAAACGATTGTGATGGTAACACACGACGAAAGGATAGCACAAAAGGCCGGGCGGATAATAACATTGGCCGATGGTAAAATAATGTAGGGGCAGCACTTTTGCGTGATGATAAACGATGGGGAAGGCCTGAAAAACCTGTCCTGTGTAAAGGAGATTTTTTATGGCACTAAAGGTTTGGCTTGACGGCAAACTTGTTGACGAGGCAGATGCGAAGATATCTGTGTTTGACCACGGTCTGCTTTATGGTGACGGGGTCTTTGAGGGTATTCGTATTTATAACGGCAGGATATTTGAGCTGGAGGCACATATCAAACGGTTTTATGAGTCGGCCAAGGTGATTCGCCTTGAGATTCCGATGAGCAAGAGCAAATTGAATAGTGCAATTGAAAAAACTGTTGAAGCTAACGGTATTATTGACGGCTATATTCGACTGGTGGTTACCCGCGGCCCGGGTACTTTGGGGCTGAACCCTTTCATCTGCGAGGATGGCAGATTATTTATCATCGCTGATAATATTCAGCTTTATCCCGAGGAGCTTTACGAAAAGGGAATGAGGGTAATCAGTGCAACGACGGTTCGCAATCATCCGCTGGCAATTCCACCGCAGATCAAGAGCTTGAATTATCTCAACAACATATTAGCGAAGATTGAAGCGCTTGATAATAACGTGCCCGAAGCGATTATGTATAACGACAAGGGATACGTTGCCGAAGCTACGGGCGATAACATTTTTATTGTAAGAGACGGTATAATTTACGCACCACCGGCTGAAGCAGGCGCGCTGGAAGGGATAACACGAGGTGTTGTTATCAAGTTGGCCAGGGAAGAAAAACTTGAGGTGATTGAAAAAAATCTTACGAGATTTGATTTATATGTTTGCGATGAATTTTTCCTTACCGGCACGGCTGCCGAGGTCATTGGCATTGTCGAGATTGACGGCAGGACTATAGGTGACGGCAGGCCGGGGCCCGTGACAAAACTACTGGGAAAAAAGTTCTTCAAATACGCCCACGGAAAGGAGAAATAGCGGATAGTCGATAGCAGATAGAAAAAGCAAACTAAACGCTATACGCTATACGCTACACGCTATGCAGTTACCGGCATATACTGACGCATCCGGCCGTCTCTCCCAGAACAGTATTCCTGCCTTTAGACTTATCGATGATGAACTGGGCCGGGTAAAAAAGTTGATTGATAAGCAATTTGCTGTTCCCGCTCGTGCGGGAGCGGCAATCTCATACCTGCGAAAACAGATATGCAGCGGCAAGATGCTTCGTCCGGGGCTGGTTTTGCTTGCCGGTGCCCTCTGCGGCCCAATCACAGACGAGCACATCCGCATCGCGGCAGCTATAGAGATGATTCACAATGCCGCGCTATTACACGATGATGTTATAGACGAAGGGCGAAAACGGCGTGACGGGCCTACGGTAAACAGTTTGTGGGGCAACGAATCCGCCGTCCTGCTGGGCGATTTCTTATTGAGCAAGGTCTTCAAAATGTGTGCCGATTTGGAGCCGCGATTTCAGAGAACAATTGCTGAAATTACTGTCCGAACCTGCGAAGGCGAATTGAGGCAGATTATGCAGAGACAAAATCTGCAGTTGAGCGAATCCGAATATATCGACATAATCAGCGAGAAAAGCGCCGCTCTTTTTAGCGGCTGTTGTTCCCTTGGCGGCCTACTGGCCGGCGCAGGCAAAACCAAGGCACAGGCGCTGGCTGATTTCGGTTTGAATGTTGGCATTGCGTTCCAGATTACCGATGATTTGCTCGATATAATCGGCGATGAAAGCCAAACGGGCAAAACACTCGGCAGTGATGTCGATAAAAACAAGCTGACTCTCGCTGTAATACATTTGCTAAGAACAGTGGGCGAGAGAGAGAAAAGTGCGGTAATAAATTTGCTGTCTCACAAGCGAAATACGCGATACGATAAAGAGGCCCTGGTAGAGATGCTGAGGTCCTGCGGCAGTTTGGAATATGCGCACAGCCGGTCGCAGGAACTTGTTACAAAGGCCATCCAGACATTGACCGGCTTGAGCCCAGCCCCTCCGAGGGGCGGGGTGAGAGGATGCGATGCCAAAGATGCGCTCATCGAGATTGCTAAATTTGCGGGCCGGCGGGTAATTTAAGATTATGGCTGCTTATCGCCGGCTGGCGCAACAGGTAGAAATAAGAAAAGGCCGGTTTTTTCAGACCGGCCTTTTCCCGTTAACATAGGAATTGCTTACCCTCGTTAGAATTTATACTTCATACTCAAGCTGACCCAGGTTTCATCCTTGTCGTCATTTACCGAGTCATCCAACGTTACTTGATGATAAAGTCCCGGAGTGAAGGTAAGGTCGTTGCCGAGGTCGAAGTCCGTTGAGACCCCAAAGACCATATTCGACCAGTCGTGGTCCACATTTTGGCCAGCGGGACCAACACCATCGTTGTAAACGAGTTCTGTATGAAAGTTCAGAACCTGTTCTGTGGTGCCGGGCAGAAAGCTTTCTGTCTGCACGGGCAAGGCATAGTCAAGCATGAAGATGTGCGCCCAACCGGAAGCAGTTCCACCCATCGGAGACTTGGCTCCAGAGAACGAACTGCTCTTGGATGGCCACAATTTAACAATAACATAGCTGGGAACCAAGCCCTTTATCGGCAAAATCTTTGGCCAGGATAAAGCCGCATTTATCTCCTGCAGAGCAGCATTCGGAGCTCCCATGGTTCCTTTTCTGGGTTGGTCCGGATAGTTATAGTAAACCCAACTAAGTCTGTAGTTAGTGGCGTAAACTTCATCGTCGAAGAGACTATTGTAGTAATACAAGGAGTAATCCCACCGCTCGCCGTTCTCATATTCGCTGGAGTTGGCCCTGTGGCCCATAACGCTGACACCAAATCCTGTACCATACAAATCCAGGTTGATAGAGGGTTGTATTGCGCTCTTGTCGTCGTAAATATCGAATCCGCGCCAGACATACTTACTTAGGTATGTTACATCAATAACCCCATGCAACTCACCTTCCTGGGCCTGGACAATACCCCACGCACTCAACAACATTACAGTAACTAATAGAATTCCTTTTTTCTTCATACTACTCTCCTTAAAAAACCTTTACCTAACTTTTCTCAGCGCCCCCCCAAACTTCCCGGCATAAAGCCGAATATCATCCTGCCGATTATCTGAAAAGTTTATCGGCATACGGCGGTAAATCAAATGAAAAAAACTTTTTTCTGTTTTTTTTTGGGCACGGCCTATCTAAAGGACACGCCTAAAGACGGCCCAAACCATATAAAAATCACCTGCAGACCGCCCTGTTATCGGTCTTACAGTATTACTTCTTCTCCGCCTTCTTTTTTATTCGGAGGAGACTTTGGGCAGGTCAGCCAGCGCCTCCTTTATCTTCTCCTCGGGATATTCGTAATCCTTAAGTTTGCCGGCAAAGTAGGCATCATAAGCTGCCATATCCACGTGTCCGTGTCCGCTATGAGCTATGAGTATCGTTTTTGCTTCGCCTGATTCCTTACACTTAAGAGCTTCATCAATGCCCGCCTTAATAGCATGATTTGTTTCCGGAGCGCTGATGATGCCTTCAGCGCGAGCAAAGGTTACGCCCGCCTCAAAGGTGCCAAGCTGGTGCTCGGCTCTGGCTTCAACGAGCCCCAGATTATGCAGGTGGCATATAATAGGTGCCATTCCATGATAGCGCAGCCCGCCGGCATGAACTGGCGGTGGAATAAAGCCATGCCCCAGTGTGTACATCTTAATCAATGGAGTAAGCCCGGCTTCATCACCAAAGTCGTAGGCATAGGGTCCCTTGGTCATAGTGGGACAGCTTGCCGGCTCCACATTGATGATGCGCAGGTCTGGTTTTGTCCCGTCGATTTTATCCTTGACGAATGGCAGAAACAGGCCGGCGAAGTTTGAGCCGCCGCCGATGCAGCCCACAATAATATCCGGGTAGGCATCCATCTCCTCCATTAGCTTTTTTGTTTCTATCCCATTGACGGTTTGATGCAGCAGGACGTGGTTAAGCACACTACCTAAGGAGTAATGTGTATCATCACGAGAGACGGCGTCCTCTACCGCTTCGCTGATAGCAAGACCCAAGCTGCCGGGACAATCGGGGTCTTTTGCCAGCATATCCCGTCCCACCTTGGTATCGGGGCTGGGGCTGGGCACACAATCAGCGCCCCAGGTCTGCATCATTACGCGACGATACGGCTTCTGGTCATAGCTAATCCTGACCATATAGACCTTAATCTCAAGGCCAAAGCAGGCACCGCCGAAAGATAGGGCGCTGCCCCACTGGCCGGCTCCGGTCTCGGTGGTGATGCGCTTGACGCCCTCTTTCTTATTATAGTAGGCCTGAGCTACAGCAGTGTTGGGCTTGTGACTTCCAGGGGGGCTTGTTCCTTCATACTTGTAGAAAATCTTAGCCGGCGTATCCAAAGCTTTCTCTAATCTGTGCGCCCGAAACAGCGTGGTTGGCCTCCATAATCGGTAAATATCCCGCACCTCCTCAGGGATATCAATCCACTGCTCAGTGCTTACCTCCTGCTTGATTAATTCCATAGGGAACAGGGGAGCAAGGTCATCAGGACCAATCGGCTTTCCCGTACCTGGGTGCAGAACCGGCGGCATCGGCTCAGGCAAATCTGCCAGGATGTTGTACCACTGAGTAGGTATTTCTTCTTCATTAAGGGTAAATTTTGTTCTTTTGTCCATATCATTCTCCTTAAGTTAATTAGAGTGTTCTCTTTTCAACGCTTCCTTAATTGTCTTATAAGCCCTGTCTTTTTAAAGTATTAACGAAGACCTGTCAAGTAAATTCACCCGATATTTTGGGACAATCTCTGCCGGCGAAGACAAGAAGGTCAGGAAAAGAATTTGTAAAATTTCGATAAAATCGTTAAACTAACGGGTCAGGCCGAGTGGCGGAATGGCAGACGCTGGGGACTTAAAATCCCCTGCCCATAA
>CAZQYB010000022.1:0-23791 GCA_964597535.1 uncultured Pirellulales bacterium
GCCGTCATTGGTAAGCTGCGTAAGCGTTACACCATCGGCTACGTACTCCGCCCGCACGGCGGTGCAGACGAGCAGCAGAACAAAAGTCAATAACAGCAGATAATACTTATTTCTTCCCAAAATGTTATTCACAGCTTCCTCTGACATCTAATCCGTACCTTAAAAAAGACTCGATTCTCTCCCTATGGGACACCCCAGATGGAGCATCCGGCGTAGAGTCGCGTTTGACATTCATCTTATTTGACGTGCGATTATGCCGTTTTTATGCAACATTGTTTATTTTTTAAAAGGGCGAATTGTGTCATTTCTGTAAGAAATTCCTTGTGCCTGTTAAATTCGAGGTTAATTCGAAAGACAGGTAAAGCGATTGCAAATTGCTGTCGGAGTGATTAGTATAATCGTCAGCCGAAAGGCGGTAGTTCTATGTATGAAGGGTTACAGGCAGTGAGAAGAATATTACAGATTATTGTCATCGGTACTTTATTGCTGTTGTCTGCCGCAGGCAATGTTTTCGGTAAGTGGAAGCCCGTTTGGGCCGACTACATAGCCCAGGGCAATAAAGGACTGGTTACCGAAAAAATTGAGTTCGCCGGGTTGGGGCAAAGCGGGGTGAAGATTCTTGAGGATTATTCGGGCCGACCGAACGAGTTTGGAATACTCAAACGCTCCGAATTAGTCCTTCCGGAATTCTCACGCGGCTGTTATTTCAGCGGCGACCATCACCCGGAGGTTGACTGGCCGGATGGTGCAAACAGAATTCAGCCCTGGCTCTTCGACAGCTTACCGGAGTTGTGTAGCGAGGATTATGTTCGCAGACCATCGAACTATCCGAGGGTTCGGGAGGGAATGTTCTTGCTGCTGGAACTGAAAACCGGAGAGTACCTTGCGATTGTTCCGATTTGCGGGCCTTCAACAATGGCGTGGCTTTACGCTTCACCGGACGGACGGATGATACTTAATTTCGGAACGCTCGGTACAAAAGCGGTCTCCTGCGACGCACCTCTTTTTTCGTGGTATTATTCGTATGATGTCTATACCGCCTGTCGTCTGGCGTGGGCATTGGCGATTACCTGTAAGCCCGTAGCCGGCTCAACCAACTTCCGCGCCAATAAGAAATATCCGGAAGTATTCAAGTATCTCGGCTGGTGCAGTTGGGAAGAATACAAATGGCGTATCAATGAGAAAGTTCTTGTGGATGTGGTCAGACGAATTGAGGCTTCAGGGCTTCCGATTCGTTATCTGCTTGTGGACGATGGTCACCTCGATGCGGACGAGCACCGTAAGCTAAAGAGCTTCAACCCCAACAAAAACAAATTTCCCAACGGCTGGACACCACTGCTGGCGATGCGCAAGGATGATAAGATAAAGTGGATGGGACTGTGGAACACTACCAGCGGCTACTGGGAAACGATTTCACCGCACAACAACTTCGGCAAAAAAATAAACGAACACCTGGTCCCTATCGACCGGACAAATGCACTGGTACCCCGCAATAACTTGCAGTCGGCGAAGGTTTTTTATAATGCGCATATCGGCGCAGTCAAAGAACACGGTTTTGATTTTGTTAAGATTGACTGCCAGGCCAGAAACATCGCCTGGTATATCGGCACGGACAATGCCGTCGAAGCTACGTGCAATAATCTGCAGGCGCTCGAGTTTGCGGTGAATAATAACATTGACGGGATTATCAACTGTATGGCCCACAATTTGGCCTGCGCTTTCAATACCAGGTACAGCGCGGTAACGCGAAGCAGTATTGACTACAAGGTCGGCAAGGAGGCGCGAGGCAAATCGCATTTGCTGCAGTCGTACAGTAATACCCTCTGGCTCGGCCAGACCGTATGGGGCGACCACGATATGTTTCACTCCAGCGACCGATACGCGGGCCGCATAATGGCCGTCTCCAAGGCGATGTCAGGCGCGCCGGTTTATCTCTCAGACAATCCGAAAGATTTCATCGCCGAATATATTCGCCCGTTGTGTTACGAAGATGGCGAGCTGCTGCGTCCGGTCGCGCCGGCGGCGCCTCTGCCGGACTCGGTTTTTATTGCACCGATGAGACAAAAGATTGCCTATCGGGTCATTGCTCCGCTGGCTGGCGGCGCTGCAGCTATCGTGGTACATAACCTGTACCATCCAACTTCTGGATCTCCGATTCAGACCTCAGTGACAGAACAGGATTACACCTGTGCCGGCTGTATGATACAGCCCTATCAGGGCAAATGGAAAGTGCCCGGCGAAGGATTGGTCGTTTACGACTGGTACGCCGGCAGGGCCGAGAAACTCGGCGAAAAGTATGCCTTTGAACTAAAGGGCTTTTCCGACCGGCTTCTGCATCTGTGCCCCATCCAAAAGGGCTGGGCCGTCATTGGCCGAACCGACAAATATCTATCACCGGCAGCTACCGAAGTCCTTTCGGTTTCCGCAAAAAAGCTGAAACTGCGCCTGATTGAGGCCGGCCCGCTGGCCATCTGGCTCGCCAATGGTGTCCCCAAGGCCAAAAACATCTCCTTCCGGAACAGCGGAAACGGCCTGTGGAAAGCAGACATCCAACCCGGTAGTCGGGATATGGTGATTACCATTCGAAGGGTAAAGACAAAATGAGATTGATGCTTGTCGGGGGCTTCGAGAGGAAAAGTGCTTTTAAAAATTCAAGGAATTAAAAATGGTCAACAAATTTTTCCAGCTCGAAGAAAAGCAAACGAATATCAAAATTGAACTCGTGGCCGGACTGACTACATTTCTTACAATGGCATATATCATTGTCGTCAATCCAGCGATTTTGAGTGAAGCAGGTATGGATAAAAAGGCACTGATAGCTGTTACCTGCATAGTCACTGCTATTGCCACCATTATCGTGGGAGTGTTTGCGAAAGCTCCGATAGCGATGGCGCCGGGCATGGGACTCAATGCCTTTTTTGCATACTCTCTTGTGCTGGGCGGCAAAATTAGCTGGGAAACGGCACTGGGGGTTGTGTTCCTTTCAGGGCTGCTTTTCCTCTTGTTGACGATGTTGGGGCTGCGGAAAAAACTTGTCGAGGCAATACCAGCCGGTTTGATTTCGGCAATATCGGTTGGCATAGGATTGTTTATCACATTTATCGGGCTGGTCAAACTTGGAGTGGTCGTTAAAAACGAGGTAACACTTGTTTCGGCAGGAAAATTGACGCCGACCGTGCTGATAGGTCTGTGCGGGCTGATTGTAATGATATTTCTCGAAACAAAAAGAATAAAAGGGGCGCTGTTACTCGGAATAATGTTTTCAACTGCTCTGGCTGCAATTTTCGGATACATAGAAAAACCGGCAGGAATGGTCTCGTTTCATCTTAATATAAACGCTGTGGCATTACACCTTGATATTTTAGGCGCACTTAAATGGAGCTTGTTTGGAAGCATATTCAGCTTGATGTTTATGGATATGTTTGACAGCATCGGGACGCTGGTGGCCTGCTGTCACCAGGCAAATATGGTCGATAAAGAAAACAGAATAAAGGGGCTGGACAGGTTATTAGGGATAGATGCTGTTGCGACTATGATAGGTGCTCTATTGGGGACATCAACCACAACCTCGTACGTTGAATCGGCAGCCGGTATCGAGCAGGGCGGGCGGTCGGGGTTAACTTCGGTTGTTACGGGCGCTTGCTTCCTGCTGGCACTGTTGTTTGTGCCGATTGTAAGAATAGTGCCGGGATACGCAACGGCGCCGGCCCTTATTATGGTCGGGCTCTTTATGATGAAAGAAGTTAAAAAAATCGATTTTACGAATCTGGAGGAAGCATTTCCTGCGTTTATTATAATGGTGATGATTGCTTTGAGCTACAGTATCAGTACCGGCCTGGCCTTCGGGTTCATCTCATTTACTCTTATAAAAGTGCTATCGGGCAAGGCAAAAGACGTTAAGCCCACAATGTGGATTATTGCAATTCTGTCTGTACTGTTTTTGACATTGGACCAGCTTGGCAGTGTGATTGGATTACTTAAGGGCACTTTGTGAGCTCGAAGTAAGGAAAAAATGCTGTACTGAAGAGCACTGTTGTTTTCGTGAAAAGATTCCGTTGATTAACACAGGGAGGTTATCGGATGGCAGAAGAACTAATCGGTATCATAGGCGGAACGGGTCTGGGCGATGCGCTGGCCGAACAGATGGCTGATGCGGAATTGTGTGACGTTGAGACGCCGTTCGGCAAACCAAGCACAACGATTATGGTCGGCAAATTTGGAAAGAACAAAATCGCATTTCTCAACCGTCACGGCAAAGGACACAAACTTTCACCAACCGAAGTGCCCTTCGCAGCCAATATCTTTGCCTTGAAAAAGCTCGGTGTCCACACGCTGATAAGCAGTGGCGCGGTGGGGTCACTTCGCGAAGAAATCGCTCCCGGCGATTTAATTATTGTTGACCAGTTCATCGATAAAACTTTCAAACGAGTGAACAGCTTCTTTAACGGCTATGCAGTGGTGCACTGCGAAATGGCTCAGCCGACTTGCAAACGACTTCGAGAAGCGATTCTCGATACGGCTAAAGACATCAGTGTGAAGATACACCCTAAGGGCACATACGTTTGTATGGAAGGCCCTCAATTTTCCACACGCGCCGAATCGCTTATGCATCGGGCATGGGGCGGCGATTTGATTGGTATGACCGCTATGCCGGAGGCCAGACTGGCCAGAGAAGCTCAAATCTGTTACGCTCTGATTGCATTGCCGAGCGATTATGACTGCTGGCGACCACACGAAGCTCAAACAGACAGGCAAACACTTCTCAAAGAAATTATTGCAAACCTGCAAATGGCAACGGACAATTGCCTAAAGCTCATCAAGGCGATTTTGGAAAGCGATGGCGAGCTTGTTTGCGAGGACTGTGACTGTAGGAAAAGTCTCGATTTGGCGGTGTGGACAGACATGGCTCAAATCAACCCGGCTGATAAAAAGAAATTAAAAGTGCTTTTTGAATAATCCGGGCCCTTGACAGCAGGCCGACTATTGATATAATAGAGACAAAATCTTATTGCTTTTTGAAAAAATGGCTAAATTCGAAAGGATAACAAGATGAGAAAACCAACTCAAAAAACACTTGTTTGGGTGGTTGGCATTTTTGTCGCCGCTACGCTAATTATAGGCTGCGAAGAGAAAAATCTATCGGATACAAAACCGAGCGTAGCAGCAAACAAATTCTTAGCCATTGAAAACAGGCAACTGAGAAAGGAAATCAGAGAACAAAAAAAACTGCATGCCGGCGAAATGGAAACTCAAAAAAAGTTGCACGCCAGGGACATGGAAAGGCAAAGAAAACTGCTTGACAAATGTCTGAGAAACAAAAAGGCTTTGGGTGAACTGTCAAGTAAAGGCGTTAAAAGCTATATGGACGACATCTTAGGGCCTGTTGTCAACGAAAACGCTAAACTCCGTGAAGAAAATGAGAATCTCATATCGAGAATAAAGACGCTTCAAGCACAGATTTCGCGACTTATAGAACAACGCGAAGAACTTATCAAAGAGCTTAGAAAAAGGCCAACGATACCTGATAAGCCGCAACCTTTATGATACGCCGTCAGCTTTTGCGCTCGCACACTTTCTGAGTTGCTTCTACGCAATCCGGCAGCCTTTCCTGCGGATAACGTTTCTGCATCGCCGCTGCAACGAGTCCCACGAACATGGGTTGGGGCTTGAGCGGACGCGAAGTAAGGCACGGATGCGCTTGGGTGCTCATAAAAAATGGGTGGGATGGAAGCTCAAGTATCTGCATAATCGGCTGATTCGGTGCCTTGCCCGAAAATACCAGCCCGCCCTTTTCCAGCACTTCAATATAACGGGGGTCAACCTCGTAGCGATGTCTAAAACGCATTCTAACCGAATTCGCTTTGCCGAAAAGCTTCCACGCCAGAGTTTGCGATTTTAGTTCTATGTCCCTTCCACCGAGCCGCATATTTCCACCCAGGCCCTCTATTTTTTTCTGCTCCGGCAATGTATCGACTACCGGCTCGGAACAGTCCGGCTCAATCTCGGTGCTGTTGGCTTGTTCGAGCCCGCAAACATCACGAGCGAATTCTATAACAGCCATTTGAAAGCCGAAGCATATACCTAGGTAAGGCAGGTCATTCTCTCTGGCATATTTTGCGCAGGCTATCTTTCCCTCCGCACCGCGGGTACCGAACCCGCCGGGGACAATAATACCATCAACATCAACAACATGTTCGTTTACATTCTCAGTGGTAACACTGGTTGTTTCAATGAATTTAATATGGACTTGGCAACCAAGAGCAATGCCCGCGTGCTCAAGGGCGTTGATTATCGAGGCATAGCTGTCACGGACGGATGTGTATTTGCCGGTGATGCCAATGGTTATTTCACGGTTCATAGAGTCAATTTTGTCCGTAAAATCACACCATTGTGCCCAGCTTTTGCGTTCGTGTCGCAGATTGATTCTGTCCTCGATTTTCAGCAGTCTGGCGAGCTTAAAGTCCAGACCGGCCTCCCTGAGTGTAGCGGGTATCATATAGATACTGGCCGAATCGGGCAGACTTATGACCCTTTCGAACGGGACATTGCTATAGACGCTGATTTTCTGCCTGATTTTTTCGGTAGGGCGGTTGGCGGCCCTGCAGGCGATGATGTCCGGCTGAACACCCAGTTGCATAAGCTGTTTTATGCCCAGTTGTGCCGCCTTTGATTTCTGCTCGCCCAGGGTTTTGGGTTCCAATATATACGTCAGTGCCACGAAGCAGGAGCTATTTGGTCCTTCTTCGTAGGCCAGCTCCCGCATCGCCTCGATGTAATAGGCATTTTCCAAATCCCCCACCGTGCCCCCAATCTCGACAAATACCATATCGGCATTGGTTTCGGCTGCCAGCCGACGAAGTTTCAGTTTGACCTCGCCGGTAACGTGCGGAATCATCTGAACGTCTCTGCCGAGGTAATCGCCGTGGCGCTCCTTGTGCAAAATCGAAGTGAATATCTGGCCGCTCGTCGCAAAATTCGCCTTGCTCAAATCCTGGTCGAGCATCCTCTCGTAGGTACCCAAATCCATATCTGTTTCCATACCGTCATCAAGCACAAATACCTCGCCGTGTCGAAACGGATTCAGCGTCCCCGAATCGATATTCAAATAGCCTTCGAGCTTAATTGGCGCAACTTTCAGGCCTTTATCCTGCATAAGCTTGGCTAGACACGATGAAAATATCCCCTTGCCCAGACCACTCATCACCGTTCCCATAACAAAACAATAGCGGGTTTTCCCTTTTTTATAACCGGCCGGCACCGGCGAGAAAAATTCGCTCTCCGTCGAAGTATCGCTTACAGAAGCTAATAAATCTTTATCTTTTGCCATGAATTACCTTACCTTGCATTGGTAATTGGTGATTGGTAACTATTCAACCACTTACTATTCAGTTACCATTTAACCAGTTACCATTCAACCACTTACCATTTTTTGTCGTTTCTTATATCTTTTGACAAACTCGGCGTACTGCTCCGGCGTGTCTATCCCATCGCAGGTATGTTCAACCTTGCCAACCAGAATTGCAAAGCCGTTCTCAATCACTCGCAACTGCTCCAACTTTTCTGTCTTTTCCAAAGGCGTCTGCGGCAGAGTGGTAATCTTCAGCAAAAACTCCTTGCGATAAGCGTAGATTCCCAGATGCCGCAAATACTGGCCCACTTGCCCGATGCCAGCGCTTTCTCTGTCATAGGGAATGGGAGCTCTGGAGAAATAAATCGCCCCACCTTTGCAGTCGAGAATCACCTTAACGATGTTTGGGTCAGCTATCTGTTCCGGCGTCTTAAATTCAGCGGCGAGCGTAGCCATCGGATAGTCTGGATTTTTTATCAGAAGTTCGGCCAAGTAATCAATATTGCCAGCGTCAATCTCCGGCTCATCGGCCTGCAGGTTCACTACGATATCGACGTCGATATCGCGGACCGCCTCAGCGATTCGGTCGGTGCCGCTTTTGTGCTCGGACGAGGTCAGGACACATTCGGCTCCGAATGAATTGGCGGCGGCAACGACAAGCTCATCGTCGGCTGCTATTATTACTTTCTCAGGAAATCTGGCCAGGCACGCCCGCTCATAGGTGTGCTGGATAAGATATTTGCCCGTATCTTTGGCGAGAACTTTACCGGCGAATCTCGTGGAACCGTAACGAGCAGGAATACAAGCCAAAACTTTCACCCCGTTAGAAATTCCTCCTTTTTGTATCACGTCATTTCTTGTTATAGAGTTTCTAATGGGGTTCACTATCGTTCAAACCTTAATCGAATATTGAACGCACAGTATCGAAATTCATTACTCGACCCTTATTATTCGATATTAGAGCTCTTTGTCAACAGGCCCTGTCAGAAATTCCCTTTTTTCCCTATATTATGCGTTATAGAATTTCTAATGGGGCTTCTCTCCGAAAAAACACAACAGTCTTCCGTAAAACCATCAGATGGACTCTGTACGATACTTCTCGCCCGGACACAGGACCGTTTCTGCTTTTACCAGGTATCTGAAGAACCCACACTTGTAATCCGCAGCAGGGCAGATATACTTTACTGGCAATCGTCATTGCTGAACGACGAAGGTCAGTGACCGTCACATATGGAGCGTTTAACCCGTTTTCCAGAGCTGATATGAAAGAATATTTTGTTCTTGCAAGGACAGCAGGCACGCTGATTCCGAAGCAGAAAGAGGCGAAAAAATGGAGATTAAAATTACAAGTACGGCCTTTGAAGACGGCGGTCTAATCCCGGCCAGGTACACCTGTGACGGTACTGATATTTCGCCGCCGCTGCGGTGGGAGACCGTTCCCGAAGGCACAAAAACTATCGCTCTTATATGCGATGACCCCGATGCGCCTATGGGTACCTGGGTACACTGGGTATTGTTTAATCTGCCCGCTGAGACCGGAGATTTAGCAGAGAACATTCCATCCGAGGGAACCCTGCCCAACCAGGCCCAGCAAGGTACGAGTGATTTCGGCAGAATTGGCTACGGCGGCCCCTGCCCGCCAAGCGGAACCCACAGGTACTTTTTTAAGATTTACGCACTCGATACACAAATCGAACTGGCCGCCGGTGCTGATAAACGCCAATTGCTCAAGGCTATCGAAGGACACATCCTTGCCCAGGGACAGTTAATCGGAAAGTACAAAAGACAGTAACTCGGCTTATATCCCGCGCGACCCTTGGACGGCTGGCAAGGTGGGAGAACGGCTGTGCGCACCACACATCTTAGCCATACGGCAGAGGGAACTTGAGGACGTAATGCCAAACTGGTAGTTTTCGGGTATAATAGTAGAAGTCAGAAGCGTTTGGAAAGGAGTTAGGAAGTGGCCATATACCTGCATGCAAATCTTGCTGTAAACGCGGTGAAAGGTAGATTGTTGTTGGTAGCAGTCTTGTTGAGTATTTACTGCATTCACTTTGATGATGCCCAAGCTGCGACTAAAAACAGCAGCGAACCCAACATAGTCATCATCGCCGAACCTAACGTAGTTAAAGGCTTCCCGATGATTGTAAAAGTAAAGGCCAGAGGACCGCAGGCTGTCCCCAAACTCAGTATTTTTAGCGAAAATGCACAGATTATGGTTTTCCTGGCATCGAAAACTGAGGATGAAAAATACACTATATCGTTAACAATGGGCAAAACTATAGATATGGCCATTCCTAGGGAGGGTATGGTAAGCGATGGTACGCGTTTGTTTCGAGTGTGGCTGCCTGCAAATGTGAAGAGAACAATGATTTTCGACCTCTATTCCTTGAGCCCGGAAGCCTATCATAAAAGCACTGTTCTAAATGACATTCCTCCTGGAAAGTATGAAATTAAAGTCAGGTTTCCTCAGTCAGGGATAACTTCAAATTCCATACCGATGCACATCCTTGCTCCCTCGGATGAGGAAAAAAAGTTCCTGCAGAAAATGGCCGGGCTTTCGGGGCATAATTTTAAGCTTGGAACAGGTGTGAACTGGTGCAGCTTTCTGCGATCTGGCCTGGAGTTTCCTGTTGATGATTTAAATAAATCAAGTGAAGTTGCCCAGAGACAGCTTCAGTTCCATATTCTTCTATCCAGTGTTATAGCACCTGAATCACCCGCGAAGAACATTAATATCGAACCTCTTAAGTCAATTGCCGTCCCCGAGTATTTAGAGCCGGAGAAAAAGTTCTTATTCATAGAGATGGAAAAGGTCTCCGGCAAAGACGTGGCGGAAAAGGCAGATGCGCTTCTTCAGAAAAACCCGGGATTAAAATGGCGACTGGAGATGATTAATGCTCCAGACTTGAACCTGTTAGGACCCAGAAGATACTTGGAATGGCGTCGTAAAGCACGTGACAACATTGCCAAATAGCAGAGCTATTTTCTTGGTACGCCATTTTGTTCGCCTTAATGGTTAACCCAATATTGTATATGGTTTTTTTCATGGATTTTGGGGTTTGCGCCGGCCAGAATACTTGTGACGCCCCCAGTGATTTGACTTACAAATCCTGTGCCTGCAAAACAAAGTATCAGAGCGTTTCCAGCATAGCTGCCGTGTGGATTGCAAGCAGCATCAGGTAGTCCAAATCGCTGAGACTGTAGTGCTCGCTGTCCGCAGCGTTATCAACATATAATACACCAAAACAGCCGACCGAACGCACAATAGGAGCTATTATTGCAGAGCGTATCCCTTCCTCTTCTTCTATTTGAGCGGAAACTCGCGGCAGAACCATGAACTCGCCTTTTTCAACCGCTTGAGTGATTTTATCATTAAGTTTTATTCCGCTTAGCTCCACCACTTGGCCATTTCGTTGCCTTCCTGTATGATAGGTCATTGGACCGGTAGGCTGGATCCTCAAAGCACACCAGGTATGATATGCACCGAACTGTTTTAATGTGATATCCAACAAAGCCAGCAGCAATTCATCGAGACTATGGGTTTTGCCGAGCGCCTCGGCGGCCTCCGAAAAATCCGTCAGTCTTTGGGTCGGCAATCTCATCGCAGGGGCGTGGCCCTCATTCGGGTTTCTTACTATAACTTCGTTACGGGACGTTGTCAGTGCTGCTTTCATACTATAAGCAGTCTTTGTGAGCGTATCTTCCAAATCAATCGGTTTTTCAGCTTCGGCATTGTCTTTGAGGTTGATTTCGATAGTAAAATCACAGATGCGCAAGACGTCGCTGGTCTTAATCTCAGTCTTGTGAATTGCCTTATCGTTTAGGTATGTCTTATTGGCCGAATCCAGGTCCTCGACCATCCATTTCCCATCCTGAGTCCTAAAGATTACCGCATGCTGTCTTGAGACCGCCCGGTCACGCAAAAAAATCTGGCTGTTCAGGTGTCTGCCGATGTAAATAGGCCCCTCGGTGAATTGAAATTCGCTGACAGTACTACCACTTTGTTTTACAATCAAACGCATAAACCCTTCTTTCCTGTATTTACCCTGTGAAGCCCGTGTTTGTTATTATCGGCAATTTGGCGTCATTTGTCAAGCAGCCAATCCTCCAATTTGCAGCAATAGCCCGGCGTACTTGCCTTTTTTTATCTGTTGCGCCCGAATAGACGTTGCAACCGTCGAAAAGCGTCTGAACGCTTTGAAAATAGGCTGGTTCAGAATCGCAGGAAGAAGACCGCAGGGGGCGAGGCCGTCGAGGACAAATAAAGCAGATAGGCTATTAGTGACACAATCAGGAGGATGTAAAACACTGTTGTTATCGATTTCTGCAAGCCCGGGCGTTTTATTTTACCTATCAAAAACAACGGCAGGCCGACTATTAACAACACAGGGTAAGAGCAAACATAATAATTACAAACAGACAGACCAGCTTGAATATTGTCGAGGCCTCTTTATCATACAACATTTTTCGCCACGCTTTGGCGACCATACCGATATTGAACCGAATACGCACAAATGGCATATAAGACGCCAGCGGATTAACAACTTCGTTGGAACCGCAACGTTCGCAGTAGTTCTGCTGCGGGTCGCAAGGTTCAAGGCAGTTCGGGCATAAGGGCAGCGCATTATCTGGTATAAACTCATCGCCGACCTTCTCAGCTTCTTCACTGTTTTCTGCCGCCCGGCTTTTTGGGTCTTGTTCACTCATATCAGCATCAAATATACCAGCTTCATTTTAAATCAGCCAGAGTTATTACCTTTCCTGCGCCGCTCTTTATGTAATTCTTGCCGAAACGCTTCTCGAACAAGTTTCTTGCCTTCTCGCCCGAACAATGACACGGCCCGGCATAACGGACGCCCAGTTTCTTAAAAGCTGAGATAATTTTTTCGAGTTTACCTTTCGTTGACCACTCAAGATGAAAACCGCCCATCACAAAAAGGATGTCATCTTTTAGTAAGCCCTTTGCCGTACTTACGATTTTTACAATATCCGGATGCGCACAGCCGGTTATTACTATCAGGCCATTGTTAGTCCGGACAATTAAGGACTGCTCCTTTATCAATATCCCGAGCTGGCCGGTCGAATAAACATTTTCGCAAATTTCTAAGGGCTCGCTGACCTCAACTATTTTTGCTCCGTATCCTTTCACACTTTGCTTAAACTTCGTTGGAAACGATTTTGGCAGATAAACAGTTACATTGGCGTTCTTTTTAAGAAAACCGCCCAGCCCACCGGTATGGTCGCCGTGAATATGAGAGAGAACCACCAGCTCTATGCTGTTAGGGTCAATCGTTAATTTCCCCATATTATTCAGCAGTATTGACCCGTCTCCGCCGGTATCGAAGAGGATGGTTTTCTCGGCGCCGGTTATCAGGCATGAAAATCCCCAGGCCGTTTCCAGCCCTTCCTTGTACGGATTATTGTCGTAAACAACCGTAATAGTCAGGTCGTTGACGCCGTTAACTTCAGCCACCGAGACAGCTTCGATTTGCTCATTCATAATTTCTCCCTTTCTTTGAGCATACGCGGTCAGGAAAATAGCTGCTCCCAAAATGAAAGCACCAGCTATCAATAGCAAAATGAAAAAAGCCGTTGTTATCCGCATCTGTTTACCCTTTCATATCCGTCAACAATTATAACCACGAAAGGCCAAAGAAACAACAGGGCCGCGCACGTAAAAAACAGAGCCGCGCACGCAAAAACAGAGCCGCGCACGTGAGTAAGCGGTAATAAAACGCGATACGCACAGCCCTTCACACTTCACCAGCCGCGAAATTTCCGCAAGAATATTTGTATTTCTACAACACGCTTCATATACTATAGCAAATCAAGCTCACCGGCGTAGCTGAGCATCTATAAATGCCAAATCCCGGTTAAATGGATAAAAACAATTGGAGGTACTCCTAATGGCCGTTCGAGTATTTATTTTATCTCTCACTCTTTGTT
Source organism: uncultured Pirellulales bacterium (assembly GCA_964597535.1). GTDB lineage: Bacteria > Planctomycetota > Phycisphaerae > Sedimentisphaerales > Anaerobacaceae > CAZQYB01. The sequence goes on from CAZQYB010000022.1 coordinate 13,298, forward strand.
TGCTAACTTCCTGCAATTCATCAAAGCCTCTGACAGGTCAGCCGAAGAAAAATACGCGGCAACCAAAGCAGCAGCAACCGCAAATTTCCGAAAATATGCCCCCGGGCGAAGTCAGTCTCTTGGACGGCGGCAATCTCGGCCAATGGAAAATTACCAACTTCGGCGACCAGGGAAACGTCTATGTCAGAGATGCAAGCATCATCCTGGAGACCGGCAACAGTCTCACTGGCGTCACCTGGGCTGGTCCCGTGCTCCGTATGAACTACGAAATCAATCTCGACGCGATGCGGCTAAGTGGAGACGATTTCTTCTGCGGCTTGACATTTCCCGTCGCCGATTCCTGTGTAACGTTTATAGTAGGCGGCTGGGCCGGCTCCGTCTGCGGTATTTCATGCGTTAATTACTATGATGCCTCCGATAATGAAACCACCAGAAAAGCATATTTTGATAACAACCGATGGTATCACGTCCGCGTCCGCGTCACGCCCGGCAGGATTCAGTGCTGGCTCGATGATGAGCAATATGTTGACCTCGAAACCGCCGGCAAACACCTCGGCGTCCGCATAGAAGTCAAAAAGTCCAGACCTCTCGGCATCGCCGCCTGGCAAACCGCCGCCGCAATAAAAAACATCCGACTGACCCGCTTGCCCAGCACAAGATAGGTCCGCGCCGCAATTTGGTGCGGGGTCATCCTGAGCGCAGTCGAAGAACTTGGCCGACGCAAATAATGCACGTCCCGACAATTCCTCCTTCCCCCTTCAAGAGGCAGATTTCAGATTGTTCCTTCGATTAACAGACACGGTTCGCAAGCTCTTAAGCACACTTTCAACCTCGCTCCTCATTTCAATATACCGTATCGCGTTGAGAACACTTTTTTTCACACTCTCCTCCTGCGTTTTCAGAGGAAACTTGAGATCCGACACACTTTGCAGATACTCCAGTGCCGCAGTGTGGCCGAGTATCCCCAGTGTGTCCGCCGCCTTTTGAGCGAAGCCACCTCTTGGATTTGCCTCAATGATGCGAAGCGCATGCCTCTTATCGCAGACTAAACCTAAGTAAACTAAAATGAACTCATCTTTATCAGACTTGAGAGCTCCCAACAGTATCGCTCTGGCCGCAGGAGCATTAGAAAAAGCGATTCGCTGAGCCGCGGCCCTGCGAACATTTACGTCCTTGTACGAATTCAGGATGTCTTTCATTGCGTCGATAGTCTCGGGTGGATACGGCCATTTCACGCCAAAAAGAGCCTTCCACGTGCGGTCAGCTTTGGTGTCATCCTTCTCTGATTCATATACATCCATGCAGGCCTTGGTTGCCGCTGCCGTATCTGCCACCAATTCGCTCGGTATCTCAGTCATCTCATCTGCCGGCGTAAAATAACGCACTCGCGACCGCTCTGATAGATACCTCCGTGCAACTTCCTCATTGGGGTCCAAAGCGATGGAGAATTTCATCATAGCCGGGTCGCCTATAAAGTCCCACCTCTTCTCGAGCACAGGATCCCACAAACGACATTGTGCACCTGGGCCTCCCCAAACCTGGAACAGAATACCATGGGGACAAAAATATATAATCCTCCCAGGCGCAGGCAGTTGTAACTCCCTGCCGTCATCTATATTGATTAACCGAGCCAAATAACCTTGGTGACAAAGAAGCCACTTTCCGTATAGCCCATCCATTTCTAACGGGTAACCATCCATTTCTAACGGGTGACCATCCACTATCATTATTTCTAATGGATGCGGCGACTTTGTGCCTTTACCAACAGTTTTAGTTTCGCCGGTCTCAATATCGCCAATTACAATGTTCGGTTCCCCTCTTCGCGGGTGCCCGTTTATCCATGCGACCTTGGTTCCGCACCGCGAAATGATTTTCCTGGCGCTTCTGGGCCAGCGATTGTCAAATACGCTCCCGTCCGTCACAAAGTTCTCCTCCAGCACGAGTCGCCTGCCAAGTTTGCCTTCCTTTGTAATCGTATAGAATACGAGTTTTCCTTTCCCATTCTCCCGCTCTGCAGCTCCAATCAGACCGTCTGAAAACAACTCAAAGACCCGCAGGTCAAATCCAGACACATAAGTTGCTTGCTTGTCATCAGGAGGGACAAGCCAAAGATTCTCGTCCTGCACAATCAGCGCTACCCCCTTGTTGGTAGTGAATACTAAGGGACGGTCTCTCCCCTGCTGGATAAAGGGCAACTTGTCTCGCCCATCCTCGCCAACCTTTCGGCGAAAAACCTCGAACCTGTATCTTCGAGCACGCGACCAGCGGTCCAACAGCTTTGATTCACTCCAGACTATCCATTCGTCGTTCAAGTCATAACAATCTAACTTGAAGCCTGCGGCTGGCTTGGGAAAATCTATCTCCACCAACCTTGCCATCTTCTCACCTGCAACCGCACACGTGCCAATCCAAACGCCGCTTAATAACACAGTAATGGAAACAAGCACTTTTCGATTTGGCTTCAACGATTTCTGCTCTTTCATGACCGCATCCTTAAATCTGTGAGATGCAAGAATATCTCACCTATTGCCGATTCCCTCTCGCTTCCTTCCACCTGCCATATATTTAGACATCTCAAACGCCGGGAATGTTCACATTTCCTGAATAATCTTACAAAAAAACCCTTTTCTACTACAGCGTTTTTTGCTATAAAACTCTAAACCCAAATTCCTTGCATTAATCCGGATATTCTATCCTGTTTCGCCTAAGGTTAAGGATTGTGGAAGAGAGCTTCGAACTGGAAACACAAGCCCTGAGAAAGTCGTGGATGCAGTACAGCAGGACATTGCTTCGCGGCTATCTCGTCCGCGGTGTTCAGGACCCGCGCATCAACATCCAGAGCATCCTGACACGTCATTTCCTCATCGAGCGTCTGTTCCCCGGACAATTTGCGCTCGTGATGGACCAGGAACTACGCTTTAGCCTGGTAGTAAATTGGCTCCTCAAGCTTCTCAAGGCCTCGGTCACTGGCGACCAGCTCAGCGCCGTGCTCGACGCGCTGCTGGACGACGAAAAAAACGCGGACGGGCTTCAAATCCCACAGTTTATTTCACAGACTTTTGCCTCTCTGGCGTTGCCGAACTATATCTGCGACCTCTTTACCTGGGCTCCAGTTGAGACAACAGATGCGCCAATTCAAGAATACCTTTTGAACACCTTTCAGGCGGTGTGGCGCGAGTTGCTCGAAAATGAAAAATCTCAGTCTGTCTCCGTGCTCGAGCCGGCCTGCGGCTCTGCCAATGACTACCGCTTTATTGACGCATTCGGCATCGCCCGCTTCTTCGACTACACCGGTTTTGACCTTTGCGAAAAGAACATTCGCAACGCAAAACGAATGTTCCCGGACGTGCGCTTCGAGGTACGCAACGTATTTGAGATTGATCCGCCTGACAAAGCATTTGACTATTGTTTTGTACATGACCTGTTTGAACACCTTTCGATAGAGGCAATGCAAGCGGCAATTGCGGAAATTTGCCGCGTGACACGGCAAGCCATCTGCATCGGCTTTTTCAATATGTATAACGGGGCTGAGCATATCGTTAAAGCTGTTGATAGCTATCATTGGAACGTTTTGAGCGCAGCGAGAATGAAAGCGGTATTTGAACGATATGCCTCTCATGCAGAGGTTATACATATCGACTCGTTTTTGCTTTCACGATTCGGCTGTGACCAGACCCACAACAAAGGTGCTTATATATTTATCATCAAAATGTAGGACCATCGCCGACAAAAACCGGCAAACCCCATTTCCTTTTCCGCACTTGCGCACTTGTGTCCCTGTGCTCTTATCCACCTCCACATTGCCTCCGGCCCGCCAAGGAAATCTCTTCGGATAAAGGCTTTTGGCTGCATAAAAAACAGGTTCCAATACGTCATAGAGTTTAGTCTGGACGGCCAAAGAATGGAAAAGTTAATATTATGAGCGAGGATGCTAATGGGCGGTCTGCGCCAGGTCACATTTGTCAGGCACATACGGTATCTTCAAATGCAAAGGAGTAACTAAATGCAAAAGACAAAAGCAATGTTGATTATGGTCTGCTTGTTGGGTGCTGGGTTGCTTACTGCCCAAACTTTACAGGCCGAAGGCTTCACGAACTCGGTGCCGATGGAGATGATTAAAATCAACCCGGGCACATTCATGATGGGAGCGGATTTGTCCGCCGACTACATCACCACGCAGAAGGGCATCTTCATCCAGGACGAGTTCCCGACGCGGCAGGTGACCATCACCTACAAGTACGAGATGTCGAAGTACGAGGTCACCAACGCCCGGTACGAAAGGTACGATGCGAGCCACTCGGTGTTGCGAGGAAAGGCCGACGGTATCTCTGAAGGCGACACCGAAGCCGTGGTCTATGTCAACTGGTATGACGCGATGGGGTACTGCCGGTGGCTGTCGTCACATGATGCCAAGTATGATTACCGGCTGCCGACCGAGGCGGAGTGGGAATACGCCTGTCGCGCCAGCACGAGGACACCATATAATGATGGCGTCAGCGGAGATATCTACTCGATGAATCCTCTTGGGCCGTTAGCAAAGCAGTGGCGGATTATTACTGAGTGGGTTGTTATGCGCGGCAATCGCCCAACGAAGAATATTTCGTGGGGCTCTCCGGAAGATGTGGACCTGACGGTCGGCCAGGAGGGACCAAATGCGTGGGGTCTCTATGACATGCACGGCGGCGTGGAGGAGTGGACGCTCGACTGGTACGGCCCGTATGTGGCCTCTGACACGGTTGACCCCGTTGGCTACGCGAACGGCTCTTCAAAGGTGGTTCGAGGAGGCAGTCACAATGTTCACATGCAGACACTGCGTTCGGCGAACCGCTCTTCGTCCAACAGGACCGACAAGCATTTCTTGCTCGGTTTCCGAGTGGTGCGAGTACCGAAGGGCCGGACCCTGCCGAAGCCGAAGCTGAAACAACCGGTAAAGCAGTGGGCTAAGAACGTCTCTCAGCGGGCATATAAATGGCCTTCTGATAGTAAGACGCCGTATTTCAAGCTGGTTTCGCTCTACGATGTGAAATCCGAGTACAATACACCAGAACTGGCGGCGCAATTCAGTATTCCGCTCTACACTCATAACCATTCGCCGGCCGTCACATGGGCACAGAACGGCGACGTTTTCCTGGCTTGGTTCACCGGGGAGAGCGAAAAGGCCCAGGAGCTGACAATCCCCGCGCTGCGTGGACGCCGTAGTGCTTCTGGAAAGCTGGTCTGGGATACCAAGGTGTCGGAATTTTACAAGGAAGCCGATAGGAACATGCACGGTTCTCAGTTGTGGAATAATGCGACGAGGCTCGCCAACGGTTTTAAGGAGCCTTTTACGCTATATCTCATCAACGGAATCTGCACTGACGGCAAGTGGTCAAAGCTGGCGATATCTTTCCGAAAGAGCATTGACAACGGCGTTACCTGGACAGAGCCGGTTATCATTAAACAGGACAATGATGCATTTCATCTTGACTCCGATCGCAACCAGCCGCAGGGCAATGCTTTTACAGCTTCGGACGGCGCTTTGATTTCGTTTTCAGATGGTTCAGCCATTGGCGGTGACGGTTCATCGGTGAACTGGAGTAATGACGGTGGCAAAACCTGGTCGATGCGTACAGTAAAAGATGGCCCTCCCGGAAACCATGTCGGCGGTGTTGAGCTTAACGATGGCAGGATAATGACATTTTCACGGGACAAGGGCAGAATGTTCGGCAGTCTGCCCAAGAGCCTGTCAAGCGACCAGGGCAAGACCTGGAGCTTTAGCAAGACAGAGTTTCCAGGGATTGGGACGGTTCAGCGGCTGGCGTTATTGCGGTTAGAGTATTCTAATCCTGAACTTGACCCCGATGGGCTGGGGCGTAAGCCCATCTTGCTAATCAGCATGGCGTCCGATGGAATGCAAGCCAGGGACGCAAACGGCAAAGATGCGAAAATCTACGGAACCTACGCGGCCATTTCCTGGGATGAGGGGAAAACCTGGCCTCTCAAGCGTGTGATGAGCGATGTCAGGAACGGCAGCAGGAGTTATATGATGGGGCCCTGGAACAGAGAATTAACCCTTGATGCTACACACGGACAGAATAAATCATACTGGGCAGCGACGCAGACGCCGGATGGGATTGTACATCTGACGGATAGCAGGTTGCACTATGCCTTCAATCTCGCGTGGTTGAAGAGTGGATTTTAGATGTGTAGGCTGGGCCATACTCACCCTATGCCGAATTGTCCTTTTTGATAAGAAAATCCTCTTATTGAATCTGGCATATAATCTACCGAGCAGGTCATAGACAAATATTATATCATTGGTATTATATATAGGAGTATAGTATTGCAGTTTCGTCCAGTCATTAAGGGCAAGTTTTCATGGACAGCGATAAAATAGAGTTTGTTCTGTTGGGGGCGGGAAATATTGCGGGCAAATATGTAGCCGTAGTCAGCAATGTTCCAGATGCATCGATTACAGCGGTTGTTTCCAGAACAATTTTAAAAGCAGAGCAATTTGCGCAAAAGCATAACATAGCTCATTTTTCAGACAGTCTGGAGTCTTTGGCACAGAAGGCGGATTTTGATGCGGTCATAATAGCCACACCCAGCGGATTGCACGCCGATGGTGCTGTTCGTGCCGCGAAATTGAAAAAACACGTGCTTTGCGAAAAACCCCTTGATATCACCCTTGAGAAGATAGACGCAATGACAGCGGCATGTGAATCTGCGGGCGTCAAGCTTGGCTGCGCATTTCAGCATCGCACAGCCGCACATAACAGGGCGGCATACGAAGCGGTCCAGTCGGGTAAGCTTGGAAAAATCTATATCGCAAATACCTTTCTGAAAAAGTACAGAGGGCAGGAATACTACGACAGTGCGGCCTGGAGAGGCACCTGGCAGCTCGACGGCGGCGGGCCGTTCATTCAACAGGCGGCACACACACTTGACTTGATGGTTTGGATGATGGGACCTGCCAAATCTGTTTTTGCCCGAACTGCAACGGTAGCACATAACATAGAAGTCGAAGACATGGGCCATGCCATTGTCGAGTACAAAAATGGTGCTCGCGGAGTATTGGAAGCTTCGACCGTCATCAAGCCGGGCTATCCGAACAAAGTCGAAATTCATGGCGAAAAGGGCAGCATCATTCTGACCGATGGAGAAATTGTGGATTGGACTGTAGAAGGACTTGAAGCTCCGCAGTTTGAAAGCATCTCCAATGCCAGCGGCACCACAGACCCGATGGCCATCGGAACCCAGGGCCACGAGAGAATAATTGCCGATTTCATACAGGCGGTAAAGCAGGACCGGGAGCCTATGGTCCCAGCAGCCAGTGCAAGGCTTTCTGTTGAGTTAATCCTTGCGCTCTATAAATCAGCCAGGGAAGGTAAGACCGTTCAGCTATAACACCTTTGAAGATTGTTATAAATGCCGCCGCCATCAAAAACATCCGCCTAACCAAACTACCCAACACTCCCCGCCTGCCCCGCACGAATTGAGTGCGAACTCACGTCTAATTGGTGCGGGGTCATTGCGAGCCAGCTTTAGCCCTGAGCGCAGTCGAAGGGGATGCGCGGCAATCTCAAAAATGTTTAGCCCCCGGCTCTGCTGTAAGTTGCTTGCCCAGTACCAAATAAGCTTCTGTCACAATTTAGTGCAGCTTCATTGTGAGCATGCGCCTCATAATGGAGACAGTTTACAATGAAGAAATTAATCAAACACAATCCTATGATTGGATTTATTCACGTGACTTGAATTTTGCGGAAAAGAACGTGGTTAGTGCTTGGTCCTGCGGACTGGGCGATCTTGGTTGGATCGACTGCACATGGCGACCAATCCGATATGCGCCGGTCAATCGCCACTCTTTCAACTTGGGAGGTAATGAGAAGGCTAAAAGGAAAATTAGGAAGAAGGACAATTCAAAATTCCACACCGGGTCAAGACCGAAACGAAGAAGAGCAACAGGCAGTAGCTTCCCCACCAGTAAGATGCAAATCGGAGCAATGTAAATCTTGTCATACTTGGGAATTATCAAGTGGCCGGTGAAGATACGACCCAGCAGGCTGATGGGCGGCCGGTGGACACCAGCATAGATAAGGGTCCTGAAAAAAGCGACCAATAAAGCTAAAATCACTAACAAACCCAAATCATAAGGTTCGCAGATGACCCAGCGGATAACGTGAACCCACCAGGTCAGTAGCACGCTCAACAGAAAAGCCTCGGAAACAGATATCCTATGAGTTTCATAAACGTTGAGGAATCTGAAAGGCCAGCCTATCACACGCTGTCTTACGGCTTGTTCTCGGAGCTCTTTGACTGTGTCAGCTTTCCAGTATTTGGTATTCCAAGGGAAGCCTCTCAAAAACCGGCGGAAGCCAGCATAACACAGAACGTAGAGAAATATAAGTACTAAGACTGCAACATACTGGTTTGCGAATGGATAAACGACAAAAGGCGCAAGAAAAAGGAAAAGAACAGCAAAGAAACCCTGTTCGGCCTCAAATGTGATACAAATCATAATAAGATAGACAACCAAAAAGATGATAACCGGCACTGGAGCAGCAAATGACAAGTTGAAATAGGCTAAGAGTGTCAAGAACGTTAGTATGACCAGATCGACCCATATAAGATGAACAGGGCCTTGGGGAAGCGGCTTATCCATGGACCAAGGGGTTAAACATAGCCATTGCCAATATTTGCTGTTATAAAATGGATGAAAAGCTCGAACGCGATAGTATCCATATAAGGCTGAAGCGAAAACCAAAAACGGTACCCGGATTCGGCCAATGTCTTTGGGGACTGGAACACCTAAACGGATTATATAGAGATCCATAAGGTAGGTAAGCAAATAGGCTGTGCACAATAAGACTATAATAAATCGTGGTGGTAAGACTTGGCGCCAATGTTGTTTCATGACACTCTCCCTTGGAGATAGCTTTCGATGTTTTCAAACACGTCGGGATGGATCAGTTCTTCCAGGACTTCGGGCAATCCACCTTTACAACTAGCGATTTTGCGCAGGCCCTCGGTTGTATCATAAGCGAGTATTTTGCCGTGGGCTATGATTGCTATCTTGTGCGCGAGTGACTCGACCAGTTCGGGAACGGGAACAGCCATGACCACGGTGACATCCTTGCGGTCGGCTAGGCGTTTGAGCACTTGGCTTAAAGCAAGCAAGGCGGAGGAGTCAAGGCCACCGGAGAAAGGCTCATCAAGAATGAGGATACAAGCCTCCGTTATCAAAGCCGAACATATGCCGATTTTTTTCTTTTGTCCGGTTGAATAGGAACGGATAGGCGCATCGGCATTTTCCTGTAAATCGAAGAGTTTCACGAGTTGCTCGGCATGGTCCATCAAACGCTCTTCTTCGACCTCGTAGAGTCTGCCCACAGCGAGCAAGAACTCACGGCCGGTGCTGTACAATGGCAGGTAAGGATTGTCGGGAAGGTAAACGACTTTCTTCCGAATCTCGATTTCCTCTTCGACAGAATTGCGACGTCGATGACCGTCGATTTCAACGTAACCCTTGATGGGCCACAGCACGCCAGCCATAAGGCCGAGGAGGGTACTCTTGCCCATGCCGTTGGGCCCCATAACGGCCACCAACTCACCGGTCTCAACTTTCAAAGAAACATCTTTAAGAATCGGCTTAATACCATAATGGTGCCAGACATTGACGACGTTTATCATATTTACGTTCTCCTAGGAAACTATCTCATTGTTTGCGATGGTTTTCCACTCCCAAGTGCATCCCTCTTTCCTCGCAATCTTATGGCCCATTTGCCGAATAGTAAACTAAAATAAACCCGAAAAACCAAAAATCCCGCCCAATCCGCGATTAAAATTCGTGCTGATTCGTGGCTAAAAAAACTCTTTGTGCCTTTGCGCCTTCGTGGCAAAAAATAAAATCCGCGGCAATCTGTGAAATCCGTGGTTGCAGGTTTTTCACGGGGGATAAAATAGCAAAAATCAGACCAACCGGTTGCGTTTTTCGCCTAACTGCCTTATCCTGATAGCATACAGGATGTTTAAGAAACTATTTAGGGGAGTTCAGGATTATGGAATACAACGAAGAAGAACTCTTGGCAAGAGCAAGAAAACCATTGGAAATAGCCTCACAACTGCATTCATATTACAAAGGCAAGGTCGCCGTAACGCCTAAGTGCCGCGTAAAAGACCTGCATGATTTTGATATATGGTACACGCCCGGCGTCGCATCTCCCTGCAGAGACATTGTCAGAAATCCTGAAATGGTTTACGAGCTAACCAGCAAATGGAACACCGTCGCCGTTGTCACTGACGGCACCAGGGTATTAGGGCTTGGAGACATAGGCCCACAGGCAGCTCTTCCCGTTATGGAAGGAAAGGCCCTAATCTACAAGTATCTCGGCGGCGTTGATGCATTTCCCCTGTGCCTTGACACCAAAGACCCTGATAAGTTCATAGAGACTGTCCTCTTGTTACATCCTTCTTTTGGAGGGATTAATCTTGAAGATATTGCTCAGCCCAAGTGTT
>CAZQYB010000023.1:0-23448 GCA_964597535.1 uncultured Pirellulales bacterium
GCGGATGTAAGAGCGAAATTGAAAAGATAATAGAAAAAATACTGGCCGACAACATAAAGGATATAATTCCCTCGGTGCCTGCCAAAGCCCGCAAACTTACCAATATTCGAAAAATACAGTTAATTCAACAGACGATAAATGAGCAAATTCGGCCGGCACTGCGCGCTCACGGAGGTAATATCGAACTAATAGACGTTGAGGGAAATAAAGTTATCGTCGCATTTAGAGGGATGTGTGCCCAGTGCCGGCTGACGGAGTTTACACTGAAAGATGTGGTTGAAGCAAAGCTGAGAGAATTTGTTACCGAGGAGCTTTTTGTAGAGGAAGACAAAGAATCAGCAAAAGAACCACATAATCATAGAGGATAAACAGTGAAGACCATATATTTCGACAACAATGCCACGACAAAAGTAGCTGGGCAAGTGCTCGAAGAGATGAGGCCGTTGTTCTGTGAGCTTTACGGTAATCCTTCGAGTATGCATACATTCGGCGGACAGATTGGCCGGAAAATCCGAAAAGCCCGCCAGCAGGTAGCGAGCCTGCTTGGCTGCGAACCCGGCGAGATTATATTCACCAGTTGCGGCACCGAAAGTGACAACACCGCTATCAAAGGTACTCTTGCTGCCTATCCCAATAAGCGAAAAGTCATTACCACCAGAGTCGAGCATCCGGCTGTGCTAACGGTTTGTCGCGATTTGGAAAATCACGGCTATACGGTTGTGGAACTGGCAGTTGACAGACAGGGACGACTTAATCTGGCGGAGCTGGAAAAACAAATTGATGACGATACCGCTCTGGTTACGATAATGTACGCAAACAATGAAACCGGCACGATATTTCCGATTGATGAAATCACCGAATTGGTTACCAGCAGGGGGGTGGTATTTCACACCGACGCAGTACAGGCGGTCGGTAAAATACCGCTGAACCTGGCGAAAAGTCATATTGATTTGCTGAGCGTCTCAGCCCATAAGCTGCACGGGCCGAAGGGTGTAGGTGCTTTGTATGTCAGGAAGGGGACACGATTATCGCCGTTTATGTTAGGCGGCCATCAGGAGGCAAATCGCAGAGCCGGCACCGAAAATGTGCCGGGGATTGTCGGACTGGGCAAGGCGTGCGAATTGGCGGCAGAGAATATCGAAGAAGAAAACGGCAGAGTCAAGCATCTGCGGGATAAACTTGAGGGGGCGATATTAGAAAAGTGTCCCGATTGCAGAGTCAACGGCGATAAAGAAAATCGGCTGCCAAACACGAGTAATATCAGCTTCGAGTATATCGAGGGCGAAGCGATTCTGCTTATGCTCGACAAATACGGCATCTGCGCCAGCAGCGGCTCCGCCTGCACCTCCGGCTCACTCGAACCCTCGCACGTATTGCGCGCGATGGGTGTACCCTTCACCGCCGCCCACGGCTCAATTCGATTCAGCCTAAGCCGTTACAACACCGAAGAAGAAGTCGATTACACAATCGAAAAAATGCCCGAAATCGTAAACAAACTCCGCGAACTTTCACCCTTTGTCGCCAAATAAGGATGGACCTGGAATTTGAACGATTACCGTTTAATTGAAAAGGAGTTCCTATGGATGTAAAAAAGATTTTTGTTGGCGCAATCATTTGGTCGCTCGGACTATTCGTCCCGGCCCTGCACCACGGTCTGCTTTCAATGGCGGCAATACATTCCAGAAACCACCTCTACAATTACCACAACTTAGCCAAATATTTCTTCGACCTGCCCTGGGTAGATGGTGTTTTCCTCGTGGTAATGTGGCTGGTAGGGCTGGTCCTGCTTATCTCTGGTTTCAGACCCGAACGTTCCGGCCAGTAGCGATTTGATTATCCTCTAATCTCCGCAGAAACCAACTGCCGAACGTGGAAATCGTAAACAAACTCCGTGAACTTTCGCCCTTCGTGGCAAAGTAATCCCCACGTGCTTGCCCCGCACGAAATAGGCACCTGCCGCAATTTGGTGCGGGGTTATTTCTGCGCAACTTGTGCCCGCGAAGCTTGCCCCTGCGCAGGCACGGGGACGGGTAGCAGGAATCCAAAAAAAACGATGTACATTCCGCGTCAGGCAAACAATAACATCTTCCCCTCTGTATCTTTGACTCAATACGATATTTGTCCGCCGAAGGCGGATACGCACGCTTGTCCTGAGCGAAGCCGAAGGGACGCAATACGAGCAAACTGCCGAAGGTGGGAGTCGAACCCACACCCGGGGTAAACCGGACGGGATTTTGAATCCCGCGCGTCTGCCAGTTCCGCCACTTCGGCCCTTCTAATCGATTATCGATTCCGCCAGAGGCGGATATTCGATATTGATTATTAATTATTGATTAGGTTTTGTCAACGGCAAATTGCACCCGGCTTTCGGCCGAAAATCGCTCAAATCCGCAGCGCCTCGCCTACAAAAATCCCAATACGGTTGTCATCCTGAGCGAAGTCCGCTGCAAGGCGGACAGAGCCGAAGGATCTGGCCTCCGGCCAAAAATCAATCAAATACGAAGTACCTCACTGGCAAAAATTGCAATTCTGAAAAAAATTTTTACCGCTTAACTCACAGTCACTTACCGACACTCGCCACGCCAAAACAGCCCTAAATTTCGAATCAAATGCGCAAGTTCAGCCAATTATGGGGGGCGGGTTTTTCGCACCAAGGCCTCATCAGAAATCAACTGAAAGGACACGACTGTGGAGCGAGGGCAACACCAAGCGACAAAGTCGGTACAAATACAATGCTCGAAGTGCTACTTTTCCCGGCGGATTGCCGACGTGCTGCATTGCGTCAAGAACCCCCCTGCCGTCGACCTCGATACCGGCGAGGCCCGCTGGCCGGCCGTTAAAGAAGATGATATATGCGGCCAATTCCGCTTCGCGGACGAAAACCCCATCGACTCCGACCACTGGCCGAGGAACGAGCTGCCCATCTATCGAGACCAGTTCGGCGATTACTGCAAAATCCCTCTCGGCCACGGCCAGTTCGTAAAGGTTGACCCGGAAGATTATATGTGGCTGGCCCAGTTCAAGTGGTATTGTCAAAGAGGGCGTTATAAGTGTTACGCCGGGCAAAATGCGCCGCGGAGGAATAAGGCCAAGACAAAGACAATTTTGATGCACAGGTTGATTATGGATACGCCGGGTCATCTGGTGTGCGACCATATCAACGGGAACGGGCTGGATAACAGAAGACGGAATCTTCGCAACTGCACGGCCAAGCAAAACAGTGCGAACTCAGGTTCGCGTAGTAATGGGACTTCGAGATTCAAGGGGGTGAGCTGGCTGAAGTCAGCGGGGAAGTGGATGGCCCAAATAGGGGTGGATGGCAAAACGAAGTATCTTGGCTGTTTTGAGGATGAGATTGAGGCCGGGAGGGCTTACGATGAGGCCGCGACGAAGTATCACGGGGAGTATGCCAACCTGAATTTCAGGTGAGTTTCAGGTGAGTTTAAAGGTTAAAGCTTAAAGCTAAAAACCATAGTTTAAAATTGAAAAGTTTTTGAGTTTTGCAGGGTCTCTCAGAAGTATTGAAAGTACCCGCAGTTATGATTATGAGCATCGGTATAGCCAACCGATACCGCCGCTGGGCCGTGCTGATTTACTTATTGTTTTTGCTCGTCTCCTTGGTCATTGCTCGATTTTTCTTTTTGTTCTTAACATGCTTGTACCTGTATATGATTGCAATGCCAATTGCTACTCCACCAAGTCCTGAGACAAGAAATAATCGATTCACGTTTGGGCAAAATGCCCATGCTATGTGGACTGTACCAGCGATTATCCAAAGCACTCCCCATAGACCCAAAAGAGCGTTCGCAATTCCACCATTTTTTTTCAGTATATCCTGTAGTTGCATAAAAACTTTTTCCTTCCATAAACCAACATTTCACCGCACGATTTTAACGATTGCCGCTCGTAATTCAAGGGAAAATTCGTATCTCGCATCTCGTATTTCGTATCTCGGTTGGATTCCCGCCACCAGTCTTCGCGGGCACAAGCTGCGCGGGAATGACAGGCACCGAGGCACGGGTCACGGTTTACGGGATAGCCACCTGCTGCCGCCTTTTGGCTGCGATGCGATAAGTAGGGTTAGCTGAGCTTGATTTTAACGGTCAAAGTAAGCGTTTGGTCTCCGGCGGCGGTTGCGATGCCTGGCGGATTCCGGCTGCCTTGGGGATTAAACAAATCGAGCCAGCGGGCATTGAAAAAAAACTGCTGAGAGTCGAAAAATGCCGACGATAGTAACGAGCCCGAACTAAGTCCTTACTTTACAAGGAGTTACAAACGCAACTGGGAAACATACACTATCCCCTGCCCTTCCATACCTTCCTTAGCTTCTGATACCGGCCCCATATCACAGAGCTTATCCTCCTTAAGGGATACGATGTTCTCTGGACATCTCAAGAAAGTCCTATAACATCCTTGACATTATATTCTCAATCGGATATACTTATGTTTGAGGAAAGGTGGTGAGAAGGCTTGTTTTCGTTTTCTGCCAAGCTTTTCCCCCCACAAAAAGTCCCCTTTTGTCTAATCCAGAGGTGACAAAAGTTTGGACAATCAATCCTGTTTCGTTGGGAAAGAACGGTAAAGGATTGGGAAGATAAAGATGAGAAGGTTAATAGTAGTAACGGCCGCAATTGCTCTCATCGCGGCTCTCCCGTTAAGCGTCTTGGCAAACCCCAGCATAGGTGGTGACCCGGTTCACACAGAAGAGGATTACTTTTCTGCCGGTGAGTGGGGTTTGACAGCTTATTCTTATGTCTTCGATGACACCAGTTCCTCACTACCAGGGGTTCTGGAACTTGACCCGGGCGAAATGCTCTTTATGTATTTGCTCGATTGCCCACAAACGAGTGCTACTGCCGTGGAGCATTTTTCCGTTGGCAATCCGGAACTGATGGTTATCAACGCTGTTGGTTTCGAGAATTCAGTTGTGCCCGACGGATACAGCATCGCGAACTTTGATGACCCATATATATTCGGCTACAGCGGCCCCGCTGAGGCCACTGTTTTCACCTACTTCGGCGATTGGTTCGACCCTTGGTGCACACTGGACCCCGGCGAGTATTCGCTGGTTTATTATATTGCCGTTAGCGACGGCTACGGGCCGGTAAGTGCGACCGCCGACTCGCAGGGACAAGGTAATACGCAGCTTGTTCCCGGACCCTTATTATGCGTAGTCGGATTCCAGCATTTTGCAACATTCGCCGAACATTGGCTTGATACGGATTGTAACGACCTAAACAACTGGTGCGGTGGAGCCGACCTGAATTACAACGGTGATGTTAACTCAGTTGACTTGGATATGTTTACTGATGTATGGCTCGATTACTGCCCTGACAATTGGTCGTTAAAGTGAGGGTAAAAACTGGCTTGTTGCCTAATCTGCACCCTATACGGTGATGCCCTTATTGCTCGGCCCGGGTGGGTTGTTTTTTAAGAAAAAGACGCTGAGACGCTTCTGATTTGTGTTAAAGGCCTTTGCCTCCTCTGCGATAACCTTTCTGTTTCGGGAATCACTCTTATTATTTGTTTTTTTCAAATTCTGTATTATACTTTATTTAAGAGCCAGACTGCACCTAAAAACGTTCCGATAAAATGCTTGAAGCTCACAAAAACCGTGTTAGGTTGAATGGAGTAGCTTAAATGGTGATTCAAAATTTCTCGGAAGATGTTCTCCTCGTCAATTTGCCGATGAAAGAACCGCAAATAGCTAATGAGCTTAAAAACATCAATGAAATCATTGGCGATAGAGCTGATTGCGATGTGATAATTGATTTTTCCAAAGTCGAAATACTGACTTCTCCAAGTATCTGTAATCTCATGATATTGAAACAGTTGCTAAGCGGTCTTGGACATCGGCTTGTTTTATGCAATGTTTCCCTCCCAGTCAAAGGCATCTTTTCGGTAACCGGCCTTAGGGAGTTCTTTGCTTTTACTGATGACAAGTTCACCGCCTTAGAATCTATGCAACGTACCAAGTCCCCGACCCCATAGCGGTATTACAGAAAATTCTGAGCTGAGCTAACCAACCTTAGGGCTAAGGTGCAGACAAGAGCATTGGGCAGGTGAAAACATTGCGGCCTGACCGTCCTGAATTACCTATTGTTCTGCTCATCTTTTGGCTTTTTGTGCTCTGGTTCTTGTGGCTTTTCTTCGCTCGCCGCACCTTGTGTTTCAACTATTTGTTCAAGGCCCCGAATTCCTATCCGCAATAGAGACCAAAGTACTGCACCGCACAGAATGCATCTAATAAGAACCGTAGCGTGATGGTCTGCCAGCTTATATCTAACATCGAGGAAAGCAAATAATAGCCAGAATTTGAAAGGCACGCCAAAACACCCGTATGGTGTTTTGAGGGTCACATTTTTTCAATAGTGGACTTTTCTTGTCGGACTTTTGTCGGCAGGGGTTAACCCCCGCCCTTACCAATCTTTCTTGGCTTCTTATACCCTTTGGTGGTCATACACCTTATCTTCCTTAGGGGGATACGACGTTCCCTGGACATCCCAACCGAAATTCTTAGCCACATTGACAATGTTTATTTATTTGGCTAATATCTGCATTTGTGCAGGAAAAGTCTGTAAATATTTTGGGTATTGAGACCAGTTGTGATGAAACCGCGGCGGCGGTTGTTGCCGATGGCCGAATTGTCAAATCTTCTGTAATTGCCTCGCAGACCAAGCTGCACGAAAAATACGGCGGTGTTGTCCCTGAAATCGCCTCCCGCGCGCACATCGAAAAAATATATCCGGTTATAGCTGAGGCAATCGAACAGGCGAATGTTAGTAAAGCCGAGATTGATGCAATCGCCGTAGCAAATCAGCCCGGTTTAACTATCGCTCTTATCGTCGGTGTTACCGCCGCTAAAACTCTTAGCTTTGCCTGGGAAAAGCCCTTGATAGCAATCAATCACCTGCACGCTCATCTGCAGTCAGCGGTTCTTACCGGTCGGAATTTGCGGCTGCCTGCAGTTGCTCTTATCGTTTCAGGCGGACATACCTGCCTTTATGATTACCGGTCGCCGCTGGAGCCGAGACTTTTGGGCTCAACCATCGATGATGCTGCGGGCGAGGCCTTCGACAAAGTCGCCACAATTCTCGGATTGCCGTATCCCGGCGGGCCAAGTATTGAGAAAACAGCGAAAAAAGGAAATCCAGATGCGATTAAGTTCCCACGCTCAATGCTCGGCAGGGACTCATTGGATTTTTCCTTTAGCGGTATCAAAACAGCCGTGCTGTACTATTGCAGGGGACAGGATATGAAGGGCAGGAACAAAGTTGATTCGATGAGCCAACAACAAATTGCTGACATAGCGGCATCATTTCAGGCGGCGGTGGTTGATGTCCTCGTGAGAAAGACGCAGCGTGCCGCTGAAAGAATCGGCGCCGAAACCGTGCTGCTCGGCGGCGGAGTAGCGGCAAATAATGAGCTCAGGACCGGCTTAAAACAGATGTGCGAGTCGGCTGTCCCTGCAAAAAAGCTGCTCGTCGCTCCAAAACAGTATTGCACTGACAATGCGGTTATGGTAGCTTCGTTGGCGTATTATAAATTCAAGGCCGGAGTTTTTGCAGATTTGACCCTTGAAGCGAAAGCGACCGGCTGACGGAAAGAATGAAAGCGGGTGGTCGTCCGTGAGTGAAATCCGATCAAGCTTGCGTAACATGGTAATCGGTGCAGTAGTGACTCTGCTGGCGATGCCGGCGTTCGCACTTGAGGAACCGAGTGCGCAGGAATTACTTGCTGAGTATGCAAAAGCTCAGGACAAGCTCGGTTGCTCTTTTATCAGCAGACATATCAGCACGATCAAATGGGAAGCATACACTCCCCTGCGGCCAGACATCAAGAAAGGCGTACGCTACACATCTTATGTAAAGGTGGAACTGCGTTCGGATGGCAATAGGCATTACAGCCTCTTCAGAATGTGGGGGGACCGTCCGCCTGTACGTGGTATGAAGGAAGAAGATGCCAGTTTCGAGTATGCACTCTGGGACGGTAAATTGCGTTATAGATACGGTTATTCTCCCATCTCTCGCAGCAAATTGAGAGAGAATGGGCACCTGAGGTTGACCCCTGCTGGCTTGCTCACTGCGCGGCCAAGACGCAGTATCGAAGGAGGCGAGGGCGCACCACTGAGAGGTTTTTTCTATGGCACATCCGACCGGATAGACATCGAGCTCAGGGCCGCCGAGAGTATATCCGTCCTGCGAAGAAGGCCGGTTATTAACCGGTCGAAATGTTACGTTATCGATGCCACGGCGAAGGGATGTCAATACAGGCTGTGGATTGACCCCCAGCATGATTATCATATTGCAAAGGCGATTGTCAGCAGAGGATGGAAGAGCGCTGAACGACCGGAGAGTTACTCAAAACCGCCTGAGGGAGGGGGCAAAGGCAGCAGCGAGACCACCCTCGAAAACGTTCGTTTCAAGAAGATTGATGATTCCTGGGTGCCGGTTGAGTGCGATTATAGTCTTCATACCAGAGGTGTTCAGGGCGATTATGGGACAAGCCGCCACCACCACAAGGTGACGGAATTTGTCCTGAATCCGAACCATGATGCCCTGCGTTTATTCGAGCCTGATTTTATCCGAGAGGGGGCATTGGTTCGTATCAGGGGCACGGAGGGCAAGTACGAATGGCGCAATGGAGAGGTGATAGACGAAAAAGGGCGCAAAGTCGAAGTTGCGGGCCTCAAAGTTAAGAGCGATAGCGCGGGGGGAGAATCCTGATATGTGTTTTGTCCCCGAAGAGCCATGAGTTGCCGTTGGAGGTAGATTCAAAATTCAAACTGAGCAGTTGAAATCTTTGTTGGAGCAGGTGAAGGCCGGTGATACGAGCGTCGAGGAGGCTATTGAGAAGCTTCGGTACCTGCCGTTTGAGGACTTGGGCTTTGCTCAGATAGACCACCATCGCCAAATCCGGCGTGGTTTCCCTGAAGTTATCTACTGTCCCGGCAAGACTACGGAACAAATAATTAAAATATTCACAAGTCTGGCCGAGAGGGGAAATAATGTCTTGGCCACGCGAGCCGAAGAGGACCTTTTCGAAGCACTGTCTAAGACAAAGAAGTTCCCACAAGTCCGATACGAAAGATTAGCGAAGGCGATTGTCCTGGAGCAGAAAGAGATTGCACTTTCCAAAGCCGTCATCCCGATAATTACGGCTGGAACTGCCGATTTGCCGGTTGCCGCTGAGGCAAAGGTTACCGCAGAGATTATGGGGCAGCAGACGGAGGTGATTTGTGACGTCGGAGTGGCGGGGCTGCACAGATTGTTTGGGCATCTGAAAAAGCTCCAAAATGCCAACGTTATTATCGTCGTAGCGGGAATGGAAGGGGCATTAGCCAGTGTGGTAGGGGGGCTGGTCAGTTGTCCGGTAATTGCTGTGCCGACCAGTATCGGCTCCGGTGCCAACTTCGGAGGACTGTCGGCTCTTTTGACGATGCTGAACAGTTGTGCTGCCGGCGTGACTGTCGTTAATATCGATAATGGCTTTTCAGCAGGCGTAACGGCGGCCTTGATAAACAAAAAAATAGAACGGCAAAGTGGCTAATGAAAAAATGCAGATAGTAAACCAAATTCCAAAACTGAAACCAAGAAAAGAGGATGCTCACAAGGCCGATTTTGGCAGGGTCTGTATCATTGCCGGCAGTGTTGGTATGAGCGGGGCGGCTGCACTTGCGGGCCGAGCCGCCTTGCGGGCCGGTGCCGGCCTTGTGCGGGTGGCGACCCCGAAGAGTGTCTTGCCGATAGTTGCTTCGATAGAACCCTCATTCACCACCATTGCCCTGCCTGAAGACAGTGCAGGCCGAATATCTGCAAAGGCAATCGGTAGCATTCTTAATGCCGTTGCAGAGAATGATGTCTTGGCATTCGGGCCGGGTGTTAGTATGAGCCAGGGACTATGCTCAGTCATTGGGACGCTTCTGGAGCAAGAGAACCTGCGTTTGGTTATAGACGCTGATGGTCTGAATAATCTGAGCAGGATAAAAAACTGGCCTGCAAAGTTGAAAGCGAACCTGATTTTGACGCCTCATCCCGGCGAAATAAAAAGATTATGGGCCGGCGCGTTCAGGGAACAGTTGCCGTCTGAGCGGCAACAACAGGCGGGCCGATTGGCGGAGCACACTAAAACTATCGTTGTCTTGAAAGGAGCAGGCACAGTTGTTAGTGATGCTCAAAAAGTTTATGTCAACAAAACGGGCAATCCGGGAATGGCCACAGCCGGTTCGGGTGATGTGTTAACAGGTGTTATAACTGCACTTATAGGCCAGGGCCTGGCCAATTTCGATGCGGCGGTTTTGGGCGTTTACATCCACGGCTTAGCCGGTGATATTGCAGCAAAGAAAACCGGCCGGCTCAGTCTGATGGCGACCGATATAATCGAATCCTTACCTGTTGCTTTCCTGATGGACGAAAGCAGGCACTAATGGTATCAATCTGTATTGCTGTTGTTTAATTTTTTTGCTGCCGGGGTTAGGATGTTGAGCAGTTTCCAGCCCGACGGCAAAAGTATTGCAGCCAGAGCAATTTTCAGCAAATCGCCAATGATGAAAGGATATAAACCCTCACGCAATACGTTGTTGATTCCAGGCAAAGAAGATAGCCAAAGCAGGCCAAAAGTATAAATTACGATATTTCCCAGGACCATCGCCAGGATGGTTGTTCCAATTCGCCTGTCCCATCCTTTCTGGGCCAGCAGGCCTACGATATATGCGGCGGCGATGAAGCCGACCAGATACCCGGCAGTGAATCCTCTCAGTACGGCAAAGCCGCCTCTACCCATTGCAAACACAGGCAGTCCGGCTGCTCCCTCAATTATGTATGCAAGGACAGCAAAACAGCCCCGGCGCGCACCAATCAACGCCCCTACCATCAACACTGCAAAGGTCTGGCCGGTGACAGGGACGGGCCACAGCGGAATTGCGAGCTGGGCGCAGAGGCCGATGAGTAAAGAGCCGCCAATAATCAGAGCGATATCATAAAATGCGGCACGGCGTTTCTCACAAGGCCGCAGAACATCGGCTACAGTTAGGTTCGTGAGCATATCTTCTCCATCGGTTAAAGACCGTAAAATATTCTGGTCAGCTTTTATTAGACTATTATAGCTGAAACTTTTTTCTACTCCAATATTATTACATCATCAACCTTCATTTAATAATATATCATTGGTATCCAGGATGCCATAAGGTTTTTTTTGCAATGTTTATAGTAGTTGAGTGAATGTTGAATGTCGAGCGGAGAATATCGAGTGACGAATAGCGGCTAATGAGGTGGTTAAAATGAGTCGATAACTATGTTGGTTGGCCGAAAAATGCAATTATTGCTGATGGCCGGACGGGGGCGTAGAAATGTGTTGTTGACAACTAATAGCATATAGCGTATATAGGAGAGTGAGTAGTATTTAGCGGGTAAGAGAAAGTCGGAGACATAAATCGAAAAGCGTGACGCCATAGCGTAAAATTCAAAACGAGATTCTTCACTTCACTGAGAATGACAATAGATTTTGGAGTGTAATATTATGATTGAGGTGCTCGGAGCTAAAACCGTAAGAGGCGTAGCTGGCTTAGGACGGTTTGGAAGATTTGTCTGGCAGACGATTATCGCGTGTGCGCGCAGTTGTATCAGCAGCCGGACATATCCGCTGATATGGACGCAGATGAATATCATCGGCGTTCGCAGCGTGCCGGTCATAATGGTGACCGGTGCATTCGTGGGAATGACGTTGGCTATCCAGGCATACGACCAGCTCGTGATAATGGGGTTGGAAGAGCGTATGGGACAGTTGATTGGCCTTTCGGTCGTGAGTGAGCTGGGGCCTGTGCTCGCGGCGGTTATGCTGGCGGGGCGGGTCGGCGGCGCTTTGACCGCCGAGTTGGGCACTATGAATGTTACCGAACAGATTGATGCGGTCAGGAGCATGGGGACGGACCCGATACGATATCTGGCGGCACCGCGAGTTTTGGCGTGCCTGCTGCTTACGCCAGCTTTAATCATTTATGCGGATTTGCTGGGCGTTCTCGGAGGGTTTTTCGTGAGCGTTATGTTGAAAGGGGTTAACAGCCAGGCGTATTGGAGCTTCAGTGCCTCGGCAGTGCAACTCTGGGATATGTCTATTGGAATCGCAAAGGGATTTTTCTTCGGCGTAGCTATTGCGATTATTAGCTGTTATAAGGGCTTTCATTGCAGAGAGGGTGCTCACGGTGTAGGGCAGGCATGTACAGAGGCGTTTGTAGCGAGCTTCATCGCGATACTGGCGCTTAATTTTGCTTTGGCAATTATTTGCAAGGCAATTTACCATACGTTTTGGCCGCTCAGAAGTCTGATTTGATACCGAATAAGGTTTTAGAATCAAAACGGATGTAAAAGTGAAAAAGGACGGTAAGAAAAGCGAAGGTCAGGATGGTGCTGACAACGGTCTGCTTGTCCTTGAGAACGTTACCAAAAAGTTCAGCGACAACGTTGTTTTGGATAATGTTTCTCTGACAATAGAGAAAGGCAAAACTACAGTGGTGATTGGCCCCAGTGGATGTGGCAAGACCGTCTTGATAAAACATTTAATAGTGCTGCTGCGACCGAGTTCGGGCGAGGTTTATTTTAAGAAACGCAGGGTCGATAATCTGCCTGAACGTGACTTAAATAAGATACGTACACATTACGGCTTTCTTTTCCAGGGAGGAGCGCTGTTTGACAGTCTCAGCGTTGCTGAAAATATAATGTTTCCGATAAGGCAGCATTGTAAGTTAGCCGAGCCGGATTGGGTTGAGGAAGTCATAAAGACCAAGCTGGCAATGGTTGGGCTTGAAGGTTTTCAGCATTTTTATCCTGCGAACCTTTCCGGCGGACAGCGCAAAAGAGTAGCGCTGGCAAGGGCTATTGCGTTAGACCCGGAAGTAATTTTATATGATGAGCCGACTACCGGGCTGGACCCTATCCGTGCAGACATAATTAACGAGCTTATTTTGAAACTGCGAAGAGAACTTGGTGTCACAACTGTTGTGGTTACGCACGATATGACGAGCGCCTACAAGATAGCGGACCGCATCATTATGCTGCATAACGGTAAGATTATTGCCGATGGCGATTCCTGTCATATTCGCGAACATCCTCATCCTATCGTTCAGCAGTTCATCAGCGGTCAGGTTAGTGAAGACGACCTTGCGGTTCTGCGGGCGAGTGGGACTGTTTCCCGTGCCCAGTTTCTGCCTCGTGATTTTGAGCAGTAACAGAATACGCCGCCTGCAAAATGCAGATTGAGCATATAAGCCATCCAAGAGCGAGGAATAAATAATGTTAGAGTCAAACAAGGAATATTGGCACGGCAAACACGTTACTCTTTTTTCTCTTTTAAGCACATTCTTGATGATGTCTGTTACATTCAATGCTTATGCTCTGCCCCCCGAAATCTATGTAACGCTTGAACCTGAGGATTCTGTCGTATCGACAAAGATTACAAAAAACCGAGGGATGGCAATTGTGCTGACATATTCTGACTCAGGCAGCAAGCATGCCATTGTAAGCATAGACGCGCGTCAAGTATGTGCCGGTGCAGGTTTGGTTGTAAAACGCTGCGGGATTGAGATTGCCATGAACAAGGAACTCGGGCCTCCAAAGCTGAAGGAAATCGACTTTTCAAATGAAAATGATTTTGGCAGACTCTACCGTGAACTTTACGTCCTGACTGACAGCTTCAACATGTCTAAGGCCGGTATATACGAGATAACGTACTCTCACCCTTGGCAAAACAAAGAGGAGATAGTGTTTCATTCGAATAGTTTGCTCATAGCGGTTGTTACTCCGGAAAGACTTGCTGAGTTGAAACATATGCTGGATACGAACGTCAAACTGGCGCTGGCAAGTTATCAGTTCAGGAATCCCAAGGAGAGAATTCAGTATCCCAGGTATTTTCGCAGTAAAGCTCTCTCGCAAATCGAGCAGATGGAAGCCATAAAAATGGGTATGGAACAGGATGCGGTTCTCTACTTGCTGGCCCCCCCTGATAACTTCTACAAAGCAGGTAAATATGAGGGCTATGACGTTGTAGAATGGATGTATGAAATGGGTCCATGTAGTGGGTACACTGTACGTTTTCTAAACGGTAGAGTCCAAGGCGCATCGCGTTGGTCCGAAAGCCCATAGTATAGTTGCATAAAAGGCACTGCTTGGCGAACTATGTATGGTTCAGCAAAGAGGTTAGGGACCTTTTTATGGATGAAGAGAATAAAATGGTATGCTTTAACGTTCTGATTTAATGGCTGAACTAACAATAGCATATATAGGTCTCGGAAGTAACCTGGGCGACAAAGCCGCTTTCATAAGAAGCGCTCTCAAAATGCTCGCCGAGACAGAGCAGGTCGAAGTTGCCCGCGTGAGTGACCTGATTGAAACCGCTTCGCTCAGCGGCGACAATCAACCTGATTATCTAAACGCCGTCGCTGAAATAAAGACCACTTCGACCGTGGAAGACCTGCACAAAAAACTGGCTGACATCGAAATCTCACTTGGCAGAGTACGGCGGAAAAAATGGTCGCCGAGAATTATTGATTTGGACCTCTTACTGTTTGGCTCCGACGTTATAAATACCTCGAACTTAACTGTCCCGCATCCGCAGATGCACCTCCGCTCTTTTGTGCTTTCCGGGTTATGCCGGCTCAATCCCGAATTACCCCACCCTGTAATCAAAGAACCGGTAAGAGAGCTGGCCGCTCGCCTTGGCGGCGCAGATTTCGTCCTTGACCCCGAACGACCCCAGCTTGTTAGTATAGCTGGGATTATTGGCGTGGGAAAAACTACTCTCGCAGGAAAACTCGCCAAGGCCCTCCCTTCCAGGCTGCTGCTCGAACCTTACGATAAAAATCCTTTCCTCCCGGATGTCTATGCCGGAAAAAAAGAGCTTGCTCTCGATTCGCAGTTATACTTTCTAAATAGTAGAATCGAGCAATTGAACCTTCAGGCCTTACCCACAGGACAGACTGCCGTCAGCGATTACATTTTTGACAAGGAACTAATCTATGCCAGACGCCTGCTGAACCCGCAGCAGCTAACCTCGTATGAAAAGTCCTATCAGCCGGCCGGAGCCAAAGTCGCCGCCCCGGTCCTTGTGATATACCTGCGCGATTCAGCTAAAAAATGTCTCGACCGTATCCACACACGCAATCGACCTTATGAGCAGGCGATTGGACCGCAGTTCCTGGAAAAACTCGGTGCCGATTACGAGCGCCTCTTCGCTGATTGGAAGCTTTGTCCCGTCATCCGTATCTCGATGTCGGATTTCGACTGTACCCAAAACGGTGATATTAACCATTTAGCAAATCAAATAAAAAGTTACGTTGCTGTATAATGAAACTTGCAAAGACAATCCGGTCAGTTAGAGCCCTGGTGCAAACGGCCCGCAGCCGGAACCAAAAAATAGGTCTTGTCCCGACAATGGGCGCATTTCATCCCGGTCACATTTCGTTAATCGAAACCGCGGTCAAAGAATGTGACTTTGTTGTGGTCAGCATCTTTGTCAATCCCACACAGTTTGGCCCCGCGGAAGATTTTAAAAAATATCCTCGCAGTTTGGATACCGACCTCGAAACGTGCAGAAAAATCGGTGTCGATGTCGTTTTTGTCCCGAGTACGGAGCAAATGTATCCGGTGCAAAATCTTACCTGGGTAAACGTCGAAAAGTTGACCGAATCACTTTGTGGCCAATTCCGACCGGAACATTTTCGCGGAGTAACGACCGTCTGCGCGAAGTTATTTAATATCATCGCTCCTGATATTGCGTTTTTCGGCCGGAAGGACGCCCAGCAGGCTGTCGTTATTAAGCGGATGGTAGCCGATTTGAATATGCCGCTAAGAATTGTCGTTTGCCCGATAGTTCGCGGGCCTGATGGACTGGCGCTCAGCAGTAGAAATCAGTATCTAACAGAACAGCAAAAAAAAGATGCAACCCTGATTTACAAGTCACTCCAAAAGTGTAGCCAGATGATTGACGCCGACATCACGGACAGCGAAGAAATTATTACTCAGATGCGCGGGATACTGAATCAGGCCCCGTCAATAAATATAGAATACATAAGTATCGTGGACGCCGAAACGCTTCAAAGTCTCAGCCACATCACCGGCAGAATCCTCGCCGCCGTCGCTGTCAAAATCGGTACCGCCCGATTAATTGACAACATACTTGTGGACACAGGCACGCAATAGTGTATAATTACCACCAATCGGAAATTGGTGAATACTGAATCGAAACACGATACACGAATCACGGGTCGCGAATTATGTTTGTAAAAATATTGAAAAGCAAGTTACATCGTGCAACGGTTACTGATACCAGGTTGCACTATCCAGGCAGTATCGCAATAGATGCGGAACTGATGGCAGCGGTAGATATTTTGCCTTACGAGTCTGTTTTGATTGCGGACATAACCAGTGGCAGCAGACTGGAAACCTACGCCGTCCCTGCAGAGGCCGGCTCCGGCCAAATCGTGATACTTGGTGCAGCCGCTCAACTCATCAGGCCGAAAGACATTATTATCGTTTTTAGCTTTGGGTTTTACTCACTCGACGAGGCCGGGAAACTAAAACCGAAAGTCGTTGTTCTCGACGAAAATAATAAAATTAAACGCGGTGGATAAAAACTTCTGACCCGTGACTTCTACGAGCCACGAGCGACGAGACACGAGACACGAACAAAATGTACCGTGAACTTTTTAAAATACCTTTCACCTCTTTGACCGTATGGAGCTACGGCCTGATGATGGTCATCGCTTTTCTCTCCGCAGTCTTCGTCATAAGGTGGCTCAGCCGTGATATCACACCTGACCCTCAGCTTATCACAAACGCTGCCCTGTATTCCCTTATAGCCGGAGTTGTCGGAGCCCGACTTTTTCACGTCCTTCACTATTTCGACAGGTACCAGGGAAATTTGCTTTCTGTCTTTGCTATTTGGCAGGGAGGCCTTGAGCTTGTGGGAGGCGTAGTACTCGCCATCTCTGTCATCTTCCTTTATCTCTGCTACCATAAGCTTCCCAAGCGTCAATACCTCGATATCCTTGCTATCGGCCTGATGTCGGCACTTGCATTCGGCAGAATCGGCTGTTTTCTAAACGGCTGCTGCTTCGGCAAACCGACAAACCTGCCCTGGGCTGTTCGTTTTCCATACGACTCTTTTGCTTACCGAAGCCAGGTTTTTCCGAATTTGCAGAGAAACCGCCGCGAGCCGCAATTGGAATTGCCCGCAGATTTCTTCGGCTATTTCGACAAACAAGGCCAATGGTACTCAGGATTAAAGCCGTATAAAGATTTAACCGCCCGGCAAAAGCAAATGCTTAAAAGTGATGACAAATATCGCTCCTTACCCGTCCACCCCACCGAATTGTATTCATCAGCTAATGGTGCTGTTTTGTGCCTTATTCTCTACCTTTTCTGGCGAAAAGCACGGAAAGCCGGCAACTCCAAAAACAGAAAAAAACTCTTTGCCGAACCGGGCTGTACCTTTGCCTTGATGTTTATACTCTACGGCATCGTCCGCTTTCTCATAGAATTTGTGCGGGACGATAACCCGTTTGAGTATGGTCGTTGGGCAATCTATAAAGGAGGAACAATCTCTCAGAACGTGAGCATTTACATGGTCATTTTCGGCCTCGTTCTAATGCTGATACTCCAAAGAATGAGAACACAACAACCTAAGTAACGTATAGACGATACAAAGATACAAATGCCTTATACGCAATACGATACTTGTCCGCCGTGGGCGGATACGATATACGAGTAAAATATGGGCCTGTACGACAGAGATTACACTCAGGAAAACTACCACAGTCAATATCGCTCCGCACCCCAGATGCGGATGGCCTTCCCCCGCATGACACCTGTGGTCAAGTGGCTCTTGATAATTAACGCGGTGGTGTATTTTGCACAGATTTTGGGAGCCAATGCTCTCTTAGTGCGGTGGTTTGCTGCATATCCGGCCCCTTTTATTAAGGCGCTCCAGTTCTGGCGATTTGTAACATACCAGTTTTTGCATGCCGGACTGTGGCACATACTGTTTAATATGCTTGGCTTGTTTTTCTTGGGACCTACGCTCGAACGCCATTGGGGCGGCAAGAAGTTTTTGGCATTTTACCTTGGTTGTGGTGTCGTAGGCGGCCTGTTTTATCCGATTCTATTTGGACTCAAGCTAATTTCTCCCCATCCTCTCTATGGCGTTCTTCCGCTTATAGGTGCATCCGGCGCAATATTGGGTATGTTGGCGGCCTGTGCAATCCTTTTCCCACAATTTGTGGTTTTCATAATGTTCTTTCCCGTCCCCATCAGAGTGGCTGCCATTATTTGTATTTTCATAGCAACCGCCGTCATACTCTCAAAGGGCGCAAATGCCGGGGGCCAGGCTGCGCACTTGGGCGGTATGGCGGCCGGCGCCATCTACGTATTATCAAAGTCTCGGCGAACCAAACTTAAATCAAAAGTCCAGGCCCCGGCCTGGGAAAAGAAAATTGCCGAACAACAAAATTTTCAGCAGGAAGTTGACCGCATCCTCCAAAAGGTCCACGAATCCGGAATCCAAAGCCTCACATCAAAAGAAAAAAGAATACTCAAAAAAGCTACCGAAGCCGAGCAAACCAGAAACAAATTATAAAGGTCTCTGTCAAGACCCAGTTTGTCACCCTCTGCACAATTATCCCCATCGTCACCCGACGACGCCTCATTGTCATTCCCGCGTAGGCGGGAATCCAGGCCTGCCCTGCACTTATTAGGCATCTGCCGCCTGCCTCTGCATTTATCTGGCGGGGGTAAATTAGTGCGGGGTCTGACAATTATTAAGAAATGTCATTGCGAGCGTAGCGAAGCAATCTCTATTTAGCCTGCGGTTTTACCGCAGGTTTTGACCCGCAAAATCACAGTTGACACAGTACTACAGTTCTCCATCAAACATCACGGACTACGTCCCGCTTTCACAAAGTGCCCAAATTTCAGCGTCGGATAAAGCTCCGTCATAAATGCGAACGTCGTCGATTTTACCGCCGAAGTACGACGTAATCGTAGAATCGTATGACCTTGCTCCTATCACCAAATTCTTATCAGGCGTCGTGCTGCCTGTTTCCAGTTCAAACGTCTTGTTGTCTCTAAGCTCTCCGTTCAAATATATCTTTATGTCCTTATCGGCGTACACCCCCGCTACGTGGTGCCAGCTCCCCGCCGGAGCCGAGTCCCGACCCGTTGAAACGCTTGTTGCAGCTTTCCACGAAGACTCCGCGGCAAACCAAAACGCCATGACCTTGGGACTCCACGCCGTCTGATACCCAAAGACATTCCTTCGTCCGCCGCCGCGCATCTTACAGACTATGTAACCTCGAGAAACAGGCATCGCCCAGAACGATATGGTAAAGCTGCTGCTTTGCATAAATCTCAAAGAAGCATTGTCGGGCACTTCAACGTAGTCATCCTTCCCGTCAAAGCTCAACGCACTGCCGAACAGACCCGTCGTCCATTCTGCACCGTGCACAGTCCCGTTATTTTTGCCCACAGAGTCAGTAGCCGTGGCTCCTGAGTGTTCGTCGAACTTCCAGTACGCGACTAACGCCGGCGGAGCCGGAGGGCTCCAGCCCAACGCCTGCAACGCACCCTCTAATTCCGCAATGCCTCGCTCAAGTGCTGCTCTTGATTGCTCTTCGCTCTCTATCATCGTGCTTACTTTCTGCTTTGCCGTGATTACATCCCATCTGCTTATATTCTTGTACGCACCGCTTGACAGCATTTCCTCAAGCGCTGCGTATAATTGATTTTCTCTTGCCAAAGCCCCTTCAATTGTCTTCAAGGCCGCACGTCGTTCCTCAAGTGCCGCCAACAACTGCCCACGCACTGCCAGGACTGCTTTGTTCTCAACCGGTTTGTCGGTAATTTGTGACTCAGCCAACTCTGAACCACCCGGTGCTGGCAGGTCGTTGGTTTGAAACACCAACGTGTCCACCGCCGTTCTCGGCTCACGCATCGCCACGCGAATAATATAATCGCCAGGCTCCTTAATCGTCCAAGCCGCACTGCCAGGCATACCGGCGAGTGTACTGTACGGTGTGTTCTCTACGCCCCGGTTATCCCAGTGCCATCTGCCACGAGACTGATGGTACATAAAGTAATCCGGGCCCGCGCCCCTCAGTACCGTTCCGTCAGACTTGACGATATATGCGTACAGCGAGTCAGAATTAATATCCCAGGCTGCCCAGCGCACATAAAGTCGGTAAGTACCCGGCGTCACTATGGCCACCCTGTAATCCACAGAGGGACCTGCGTAGGATGAATCAATAGGCGCAACAGTGCCGTCGATGATACCCACAGCCATCATATAGTGGCCGCGCGACTCCAGTCCAACCGTCGGCCCCTTCCTTAACGACCCCGCAGTGATAATCGGCGTCCCATCTTCCTTAACGCTGCCTGCAAGCTCGTCGCTGCTGATTACCGGCGGTCTCGTCACCACTCGCCGTCGTCGTAGCCTGTCAGTGCCTTCAAGAGATGTAATGTTGACAACATCCTCACTGCCAATTTCCGATTTTTGCTCCCATTTTTCGGCTGTCGGTGTCTTTTGACCCTCACTGGGGCCTTCGAGAAACGTATGATTACTGCCGTCAACTTCCCACCACCCTGAATTCACCCCCAAACTCCGGCTGCTGTAGTGCTCCGCTTCAATAACAAACCGCCCCGTGTTGCTGTCCACGGCAAAGTCGTCAAGGAACACAATGTCCCCCTGCACCATCGCCGTCGCACCAAGCACCAGCCAAACCATCACAGACTCCAACAAAAGAGCCATTTGTCTTGTCTTCATTTTTCTGCCCTTTCAAAATCGGTTAAAAAGTAATTTATTTCCTTACACGTTTTTTGTCCATACCCAACGCCTTTAATACATCTTCAAGCTCTTCGGTACTGTCAAGCAACTCAACTT
Source organism: uncultured Pirellulales bacterium (assembly GCA_964597535.1). GTDB lineage: Bacteria > Planctomycetota > Phycisphaerae > Sedimentisphaerales > Anaerobacaceae > CAZQYB01. The sequence continues at coordinate 20,923 of CAZQYB010000023.1, forward strand.
TCGACCGCTCACTATATATTATCGCAGCGCGTATCTTCTGCTGTGCTGTCATTATGTCACCACTGCCCAGAGTACCGTAATCTCCACTTTCCAATACCTCATCGAGTGCTTTGTACGCTGCCAGCTCTTGTTCTGACGCCGACTCCATCCTCTTCGACGTCTCAAGGTGAATTCCAGCCGCGTCAATATAATCATTTATTCCGTCAAGCAGCTCCGCTCCACGCCGATAGGACAATCGCTGCCCGAGTACCTTCAGAATATTCTCACGCGTCACTGGCACCAAAGCTCGCTGCTTCGCATCCGTAAGAGACACGAAACTCAGCACAATAATCAGCGCTACTGACAAAGCTGACCACGCGTATGGTTCCTTTTTGAATTGCGATATCATAGTAATTCGCTTTTTCAGATTAGATTTATCTTCCGACACCGCAGCCACGATAGGCAGGGCACGGGCCCGCGAAAATTTCTCCAGTAATCGGACAATTGTCAGGCCGTATTTCTTGGATTCGTCAGTACCCATAGCTGACAACGCCGAAGCGTCACACGCTAATTCCCGGTCCTGACGCATCCGGTAAAAAGCGTACCAAACCAGAGGGTTGAACCAGTGTATAACCAAAAGCAGGCTCGTCACCCAGCCAAGTAATATGTCGTGACGTTTTAAATGCGATAGTTCGTGAAGGAAGATATGACGCAATTCCTTAACGCTATGAGTCTCAATAATGCCTGCTGGCAGCAGCAGCCGCGGCCGAACAAATCCGAATAGGGCAGGGCTTTTGACCCTGTCAGTTACGATAACTCCAAGAATCGTCTCTACACCCATCTGTCCCTTGCAGTCTTCAAGTAGCTCAAGAATTCTTTGGTCGGTCAAAGGACGCACGCTCTTGACAATCCTCCACATCCTGAAGTTACTCACAAAAACGTACGCCGCCAAAACCAGCCCACCCGTCAGCCAGACCAGCGCTAACATATCCGCCACTCGAAATGAGCGACTGTGCCACAACTTTGCATCTGTTATCTCTACCTTTGGTTCCTTTCCGTCAATAGCAACCGGGCCCGTCTCGAAATCTCTCTCTCCAACCTCTCTTGATAGAAGAGATTTTGCGTGCCATTTTGCTGAATCTGGAATCAGGTTGAGAATGCTCACAGTGCTCTGCGGCCCCCACGGCATAACCATCCGCACCACCACCACCAGCCAAAGAAAATAATGCCACCTCGCTGCCAACCTGCCGCGAACCAATGCCTTGACTGCCAGAACAAGGCAGACCAACACGCCCGCATACACTGACGACCGCAGCAGCCAGCCGAAGAACCCGGACAACTCCGCAAAGAAAGATTCCATTACTGCTTTCTCCCTTTCTTATTCTTGTCTAAAATCCGCTTCAGTTCTTCCACATCCTCCGGCGATAGTTCTTCATTTTCCATAAACGCCGACAGTATTGGCTTCAGCGCGCCCCGATAGACCCGGCGCAAAAACGAATGGCTCTCAGCCAGGATACACTCGGCCTCGGCTACCAGCGGATAGTAATGGTACTCTCTGCCTTTTTTCTTGTAGCCAAGTGCGTTCTTTTCCGTCAGCCTGTTTACAAGCGTCCTTATGGTTGGCGCTTTCCAGTGGGTTGTTGCGGTCAATATCTCAACAATCTTATTCGCCGTTAACGGACTCTCAGCCCATAGTACTCTCATAACCTCCCATTCGGACTCCGAGATTTTTGGCATTGTCTTCATCGTTTGCTCCCTTGGTATTACGCTTGTAATATATAAAATACTACATTTGTAATATTTCAGTCAACAAAAAAATGAAAATTTTCCAAAAAATTTTTCAAATCACCGTTTTTGCCCGAAAAACGCACAAAAACCCCCCGCGCCGGTGCTGTCGGAGATAGGTCAAAGGCATATCAGAACTTGGCTGTCTCTACTCAGTCCTCTTTCAAATATGATTTCAAGGCTTGTCAGTGCGAGGCCCGCGCGGCAATCTCAATTGTATTTAGCCCACAAATTTATTTGTGGGTTATTCGTTTAGCCGTCGCCGGCACGGCGACGCACAGTTGTCATTCCTGCGAAACTTGTCCTGAGCGGCGCCGAAGTAGCCGAAGGGTCGAGGGGAAAGCAATCTATCACTCTGCGGTTTTAACGCAGGTTTTGACTTTTGACAAAACGATAAGATTGTAGGGTGGGCTGGCAACCCACCAATCCTTACTGAAGTTTCTCGCAAGAGCTTTTGGAAAACACAGAACCATATCGGATAGCATCCTCAGGGCATACATTCAGGCAACGGGCGCAACTGAAGCAATCAGCGCCAAATAGCTTATCCGATACTCTGTCTTTAGCGGCTTGGCTTGGGCAGGCCTTGATGCACAGCCCACAGTTTGTGCACTTCTCATGGTCAATCTTTATCCTCGTTAAGCTGATCTGTTCTGCAACCCACGAAACAAAACCAAAAGGGCAGATAAGATGACAAAACGGCCGGTATATAAAAAACGCCAGAGCCAGAGACACAACAACTGTGACCAGAATCAGCCAATGGTC
>CAZQYB010000024.1:0-380 GCA_964597535.1 uncultured Pirellulales bacterium
GCTTTTGCACAGCAAAACGGCGGGGGCGACCGCCCGACCCACTCTTTTAATCGATTATTGATTACTGATTATCGTTAGGCCGTTAAGCACTACAGACTATTATAGCAAAAGTTCGCTTTATTTTCCACGCACCGTTTCGATATGTTTTTTGAAGTGCTCATCGTCGGCATCGGGGAAATCGTTTCTGAAGTGTACGCCCCGACTTTCCTGGCGTATTTGAGCTGAGTGGGCCATCAGCAGGCAGATAGTGAGCATATTCTGGCATTCCCAGCCCGCCGGTCCATCGAAGATTTTGTCCATTACATAGCGTTGCCAGAACTTGACAATCTCCTGAGCTTCAAGGAGCGGCTGGGCCTTTCGGGTGATGCCGACATTTCGCC
>CAZQYB010000024.1:390-23109 GCA_964597535.1 uncultured Pirellulales bacterium
CCACATAAGGGCCCGAAGTGAATTTCTAACATCAGTAGTATCCAAACGGGTGCGGTCTGAATGTGGGATTTGATATTTTATTGGTGGGTGCTTGATATTGGCAGGGGCGGTTTTGATATTTTGTAAGGCCTGCCTGCCGGCTATTTTGCCGAATACCAATCCTTCGAGGAGGGAATTGCTGCCGAGTCGATTTGCGCCGTGCAGGCCGGTCGAAGCGGCTTCACCACAAGCGTACAGATTTTCGATGTTCGTCCTGGCGGAGGTGTCGGTTTTTACACCGCCAATCATATAGTGTGCGCTGGGTCGTACCGGAATTAAGTCCCGGCTGACGTCTATGTCGAAACTTGCGCATAGTTCACTAATCAGAGGGAATCTTTTTGCAAAATGTTTTTTGTCGAAGTGGTGAACGTCCAGAAAGACGTGTGTCGATTTGGTTTTGAGCATTTGAGCAAGGATGGCCCGGCTGACAATGTCGCGTGGAGCAAGCTCTGCGGATTCGTGATAGTCTTTCATAAAACGATAGCCATTGTTGTCCAAGAGGACAGCTCCTTCTCCCCGTAGTGTTTCGGTGATAAGAGCCCGTGATGCGCCTGCGACGTAGAGTGTAGTCGGATGAAACTGCATAAACTCCAAATCCTGTAGTACGGCGCCGGCGCGGTAGGCCATAGCGAGTCCGTCTCCGGTTGCAACATCCGGATTAGTGGTTTCGCGATAGAGCTGTCCGGTACCTCCGGTTGCCAGTATCGTATTTGCCGACCAAATTATCTGTGCGCCTCGGTTGTCACGGCCGATTATTCCTACGCACTCGTTGTCGTCATTGGTAAGTAAATCGATAACGTAGAAGTTCTCTATTATTTTTATGTTTTGGTTCTGTCTGGCTTTTTTTATGAGCGCCTCAGCGATTATGCGTCCTGTTTCGTCTCCATGAGCGTGAGCAACACGAGCGTGGGAGTGGCCTGCTTCAAGTGTAGTAGCGATATGGCCATCGACCATATCAAACTCGGTGTCCCATTGGAGGAGTTGCCGAATCAGTTCGGGTCCCTGGCGGATGACCAAGTTGACTACATTTTCGTCACTTAGACGACAGCCGGTGTTAAGCGTATCGGCTATGTGTGATTCAAATGTGTCTGTTTTATCAAGTACCGAAGCGATGCCTCCCTGGGCATTCCAGGTATTGCTGTTCTCCAAAGTATCCTTGCAAACAATGATGACGTTGCGGTGCTCGGCTGCTTCAATAGCGGCGCTAAGGCCTGCGATGCCGGCTCCGATTACCAGGCAATCGGTAAAAAGCTGATGTGTTGAGGTAGAGTCGATATTTATCAGATAGCGTCTGAATTCCGGCGGAGCAGCCATATTTTAAGTCCTTAGTTCATAGTTCGTAGTTCATAGTTCGCAGCTTGTATCTCGCAACTCGATTTACAGAATACGATTTATGCTCCTATGATACCTGAACCTGTGAGTTTTGGAAACCAGCAATTTTGTGAATTTGTCGGAAGTGTTTTGAGAAAATCAAGAATACTTGTCATCGCCGGGCTAATTTTTCCCAATCGCAATCTGTCAGTGAGTCAAGGGCAAGGTCTCCTAAATACTGTTCTTCGATATTAACAGTCTCATCGAAGGGGACAACTGTGAGGATATTTGCGCCGGTGCATTGGGTTATTAGCTGCTCAGCGGTGTTCTCGGCGACCGTTGCTTCGGTGGCGTTATAGCCGTTGATTAGCACACCGGCAATTTTCACTTCTGCGGCACGAACACAGTCAATTGTCATAAGTGTATGATTTATCATTCCCTGATTTGAGCGGGCCACTATCACAACAGGCAGGTCGAATTCGACTGCCAAATCCAGGATGTCAAACTCTGGTGTCAACGGCGTGCGTGCGCCGCCGATGCCTTCGACAATAACCAAGTTGGTGTTTTCACAAATTTGCTTATAGGCGGTCGCTATTTTGTTGAAATCTATGGGGGTTCGCTCTCGGGCGGCACTTACAATGGGTGCGGCGGCGGTGACGAGGCCAATAGGGGTTATTGCAGAAAGCGGCAGGTCGCTGTTTGCACAAGTAGCCAAGAACTCGGTATCATAGGCGACCAGGCCTTCCCAGGTTTGGTGACAGCCGGTTGCGATTGGTTTGAAGACGCCGACTTTCAGGCCTTTGTCGGTGAGAATTTTGGCGATGGCGCCGGCTACTACCGTTTTGCCGGCCGCTGTATCGGTGGCGGTTATGAACAGGCCGGGCTTTTTTGGCAAGTTCAGGTTAATCGGCATTTGGCCATTTTCCTAAATCTATAAAGTAATCACAGTGCTATTATTTCAGCTTATTGCTCAAAGTCAACTTATCCTTCAATCTATTGTAGTGAAGCGGGAAAATTTGATTTGCAAAACCAGTGCTAAAAAGGGATTATTAGGATTATGCACAGCGGAGAAAAGGTGGACAAATTTGCGAGAGTTCGGGAGCGGATGGTCAGGTGGGACCTGATGGGTCGGGATATAAAGGACCCTGATTTGCTGGAGGTGATGGGCGAGGTTCGGCGTGAAGAATTTGTACCGGGGTCGTATCAGTCGCAGGCGTATGCCGACGGCCCGCTGCCTATCGGGATGGGGCAAACCATTTCTCAGCCGTATATCGTAGCATTGATGACTCAAGAGCTACGGCTTAATCCCAATTGCGAGGTTCTGGAGATTGGTACAGGGAGTGGATATCAAACTGCCATTCTGAGCAAGCTGGCAAAAAAAGTGTATACGATAGAAAGATTCGCGCAGCTATCGGAATTAGCTCAGGCCGTTTTGGGCGTTGGGAATGTTGAATTCTATATTGGCGACGGTAGTTGCGGCTGGCCGGAGGAAAAATGTTTTGACAGGATTATCATCACCGCAGCGGTGCCGAAGATGCCGGAGCCGTTGGTGGGGCAGCTTGCCGAAGGTGGTTTGATGGTAGGGCCGGTTGGTGGTGCGGGGGTGCAGGAGCTTGTGGTTTGTGAGAAGCGGCAGGGTAAAATAGTTGATAAGGTAGTTTGTGATTGTCGGTTTGTTAAGCTGTTAGGCAAATACGGGTTTAAGGAATAGGCAAAAAGAAAATTACCCACAGATTGCACAGGTTTAAGAAACAAAAAGAAGAGATTCTTCGCTTCGCTCAGAAGGACATCAGAGGAGCGGGAGTGATGCTGAAAAGCGGAAGTGATGGATGAGATTGCCGCGTCCGCCTCCGGCGGACTCATAATGACAAAAGCGGCAATAACGAAAGTGGTAATGACAAATATAAGCGGAAAAGCACAGAATAAGCTCGATTTTTCGATGTCGGTTCAATATTTGAAAGGAGTTGGGCCGGCGCGGGCGAAAGTCTTCGCGCGGTTAGGCGTGCGGACAGTGGGGGATTTGTTAGAGTATTTTCCGCGTGACTGGGTTTTTGTGCCGGAGTCGGTGAAGATGAACGAAATACGACCCAACGACAATGTCACCATAATAGGGCAGGTAGAATCGACGGACTTTCAAAGCCATCGAAGGCCTGCGATATTCGAGGCCATGGTTGCAGATAATACCGGAGTTTGCAGGATTATCTGGTTTCACGGCGAGTTTCTGCGCAATCAATTAAAACCCGGCCAGGTGATAATGGCCTCTGGCAAAGTCGCATTATATAAGCATCAGTTGCAGATGGCCAATCCGAAATTTTTGGTGCTTGACGAGAGACATCCAAGGCCAGTTGAGTATTTTAGCGGTGGGGTTTATCCTGCCTGCGGCAAGCTATCCAGCACGCAAATCAAGCGAATAATCCGACCTGTGCTTGATAATCTGGCTGAGCTTGTGCCTGAGTTTTATGAAAGAAGCTTTCTTAAGAAGACGAATCTGGTTGGCAGAAAAGATGCATTTGAGTGGATACATCTACCGCCGGATGAGGAAAAACTGGCTCAAGCAAAACGGCGGTTGAAATATGACGAGTTTTTCCTGATGCAATTAGGGCTGGCACTTCGGCGGTATAAAGTTAAGCATTTCTCGTCGGCGAGTCCGTGCAGTTGCAGCAGTGAGATTGACAGCCGGATTAGAAGGCGTTTTCCATTTTTGCTAACGGAAGACCAGAACAACGCGATAACTGAAATCGTTTCGGATATGGGTAAGTCTGAGCCGATGAATCGGCTATTACAAGGTGACGTTGGGTCGGGCAAGACGGTGGTGGCACTTTATGCGGTTTTGCTGGCGGTCGCCAACAAGAGACAAGTGGCGATTATGGCGCCAACGGAGATTTTGGCGGAGCAGCATTTTATAAGCATCGAAAGGTATTTGAGAAACAGTAAAGTAAAAAGGGTTTTGATAACAGGAGGATTGACCGGCAAGAAGAGAACAGGGCTTTTGAAGCAGATACGTCAGGGGGCGATTGATATTGTTGTCGGGACTGTGGCGTTGCTGCAGAAAGATGTAAAGTTTGACAAGCTTGGGCTTGTAATAATCGATGAGCAACATAAGTTCGGCGTTCATCAACGCGCACGACTGCGAAAGGAAACTACTCCGCACTGTCTTGTTATGACGGCTACACCTATCCCGCGGACGCTGGCGATGACGGCCTTTGGGGATTTGGACGTTTCCATTATCAAACATTCTCCGCCTGGCAGAGGGCATGTGATTACCCGTTGGGTTGAAAGAGGAAATCGACAGAAGGCATACGAGTTTATCGGTGAGCGGCTGAGAGGAAAGAGACAGGCTTATTTTGTGTATCCGCGGATAAATCGTGACTCGTGCCTCGTGACTCGTGCCTCGAGTGACGAGCGACGAGCGACGAGCGACGATATTAAGGCCGCCACCGATGGTTGGAAGCATCTTGCGAAGGAGGTTTTTCCGCAATTTACGGTAAAGCTGCTTCACGGGCAGATGGCCTCTGCAAGGAAGCAGCAGGTTATGTCGGAATTTCGCAGAGGTAAGATTGATGTGTTGGTTTCTACCGTGGTGGTGGAGGTGGGGGTGGACGTGCCGAACGCAACGATAATGGTTATCGAAGGAGCGGACAGGTTTGGGCTGGCCCAGTTGCATCAGTTGAGAGGACGTATCGGAAGAGGAGAAGCTAAATCTTATTGTCTTTTGTTTGCGGAGACTGAGAGCGAAGCGGCAAGGAACAGACTCGAAATAATGACCAGGAGCAATGACGGATTTGAGATATCCGAGTATGATTTGCGATTGCGTGGGCCGGGTGAATTATTCAGTGCACGGCAGCACGGGCTGCCGGATTTGAAAATCGCAAATATTGTGGATGATTATGAGCTGCTGGTTATGGCGAGGAAGAACGCATTTGAGCTGGGAGGGCAAGACCCTATGTTGGCAAAGTATGGACATGAGGACATTCGTCAGGTGTTGTTGAATAAATTCGGCGATTCGCTGGGATTAGCGGACGTGGGCTAAAAAAGATTGATTATTGGTTATTGATAATTGATAATAGATAATTGGTAGAAGACTGAAAACTACCTACCGACCATTTATGCAGATAGTTTACAGAAACAAGCGGCTGGAGAAGGTTTTAATCGGCGTTAACGCTTTAGCGGCGGCGGTGGTGGCGGCGTCCTTTGTTATGCTGTTCGGTTTTGATAAGCCGCTGGCGCCTGCGCCGATTCTGTACGGCGTTCAGGTTGTTTTGCTTTGTGTTTTTATTACAGAAAAGATAATTCGGCTGTTTAACGTTGTTTCAACAAGGGACTTCTGGCGAGGTAACTGGTTTGAAGCGCCCTTTTTGATTGCGCTTGGAATAGCTGTGTTCGGCGCGGGCCGTTGGTTCGGCAAGGCGTCACCTGCGGAAGTTCGGCATTTTGCCGTAGGTATCTATCTTGTTCTGCAGGTTATCACCAAGGTTTGCAGAACCACAGTGAATTTAGCGGCGTCCGGGAGGAATCCAACGTGGACGCTAATTGCAAGTTTTCTGGTTTTGATAATCTCAGGGGCAGGTCTGCTGATGCTGCCGAGAGCATCTGCCGGCGAAAATGCAAGTTTTGTCGATGCTTTATTTACGGCAACCAGCGCTACATGCGTTACCGGTCTTATCGTAAGGGATACCGGCAAAGACTTCAGCCTGATGGGTCAGTTAATAATCCTGTCGTTGATACAGCTTGGCGGGTTGGGAATAGTAGTGTTCGGTGCGGTATTTGCCTTATTGCTTGGGCAGGCATTGAGCTTACGTGAATCGGTAGCAATGCAGGATTTGTTGAGCGCGCGCACGCTCGGCCGAATAAGCCGTATCATCGCATTTATTTTTGTTGGGACCTTACTTATCGAAGCTGCCGGCGCCGTGAGTATGTTTGGGATGTGGAGGAAGGTTGGCAATTTACAGCAGCAGTGGTTTTGCAGTATTTTTCATTCTATCAGCGCTTTTTGCAATGCGGGCTTTTGTTTGTTCAGCGACAGTATGGTCAGCTACAACAGGAGCTGGCAGGTATATTTGGTGATGGTTCCTTTGATAATTCTGGGGGGACTTGGTTTTGGTGTTCATTACGATTTGTTTAATATTGCATCCGAGCGGGTGAAGCGGTTCTTCAAGGGCCTGTTTAACAAGGAGTATCGGTTTTCCAGGGAAGCGCCAAAGCGGATGGGGCTGCAGACGAAGATTGTTCTTAGCGTAAGCGCCTGTCTTATAGTTTTGGGGGCGCTGGCGATTCTTTTGTTCGAGCGTTACGCATCGGGTAGTAACTCTGCCGACAATCCGGGGATTCTGGGCGCATTGTTTCAATCGGTTACAGCCAGGACGGCCGGGTTTAATACCGTTGACGTATCGGCACTGTCGGCTTCGAGCAGATTTATTTTGATTTTGCTTATGTTTATCGGTGGTTCACCCGGCTCTACCGCAGGCGGAATCAAGACGGTGACGTTAGCGGTGGTAATAATGACGGCTATTGCTGCGCTGCGGAAACGTCAGGAGGTTGAGATGTTCAAGCGCTCGGTTCGGATAGTCGTTGTCGGCAGGGCAATTACTGTTACGCTGCTCTTTGCGGCGGTTTTGTTTGGTGCCACATTGTTGCTGAGTATTACCGAGAAGGCGAACAGCTTTACAATGTCGGAGATTATGTTTGAGACGGGTTCTGCCCTGGGTACCGTTGGCTTGACGACCGGCATAACACCTTCTTTGACAACCGCTGGGAAATTGATTATCGTAGTGGTGATATTTGTTGGCAGATTGGGGCCGTTGACGCTGCTGGCGGCGCTGACGTTTAATCTGAAGCCGGTTAAATACAATTATCCGGACGAGGCGATAATTGTCGGATAAAAGTGTTGTGAGTTCATAGTTGACGGTTCATAACAATGAACAATGAACACAATGCGAGGGATAAATTATGAAACAGTTTGCTGTAATAGGATTGGGGCGGTTCGGGAAAAAACTGGCTATTGCCTTGGCGATGAGCGGAGCAGAGGTTATCGCGATTGACAAAGACAGAAATGAAATAGAGCTGATTCGCGACCAGGTATCCCTGGCGGTTCGGCTGGACAGCACGGATGAGGAGGCGTTGAAGGCACAGGGCGTTGATAAGGTCGATGTCGCTATAATCGGCATAGGGCAGGGTACGGGACGGGGTTTTGAATCGGCCATTCTGACGGTAGTGAATCTGCGGCAGATGGGGGTCAAGCAGATATACGCGAGAGCGGAAGATTTGATTGCGGGCGAGGTCTTTTCCAAGGTGGGAGCCACCGATGTGATTTATCCTGAAATCGAGTCGGCTCAAAAATGGGCGTATAAACTTATCGCGCCGCAAATTGGAGAAAAGATAGATTTTGCGCCGGGCTACAGTCTGGCTCGCGTAAAGGCACCGGCCAGCTTTGATGGCAAAACGGTGATGGATTTGCAGCTTCGGCAAAGGTACAACGTCAATCTGGTTACAATCAAGCGGGACGAGCACAGCAAGGCCAAGAAGAGTGAGAGGGGCGGGATTATCAATGTCCCGATGCCCAGTACCGTTATCTATAAGGATGATATTTTGATGGTAGCCGGCTCCGACGCCGACCTGGCCAAACTGCCGCAGGAGTAACCTTTGTTGTTGTTTCACTGCAGGTTTACCATGCGAAAATCCGCCACCAAAACGATAGGGCTTGTATTTCTTTTAATGATTTCCATAGTATCTTGTTCAGAAGAAACACCCAAGGAATATAGGTATATAGATTGGCTGGTAGAATTGGTTAACCGCTATCCAGTTCCCTTATCTGAAGGTGAGGGCGTTTTAGATTGGTGGCCATTACGAAATGATCTTAAATACAGGTACAAGATCACAAACTCAAGATGGTATTTCGGCAAGAAATGGATCAATGAAGAATTCACACTCACACTGATACAAGACAAAGAGGATGAAAACAAGTTCCATTTTCACGTTGAAGGTTTTGATGAATTCCCATACAAGGGCTTGGTCGTACGGGGCCAGAGGGTCTTTATTCTAAGCGAGTATGCTGAGGAACCTCTCATAGTCTTTCCTCTGTTCAAGGACATGGTTTTTGCAGATGAAAAATATGAGTTGGAATTTCTGAAAGGCGCTGTATTGGAGGCTTCAGAAAAGCGCTTTCATGGACCCGTATGTACGAATTTTTGGACAGTTAGTGAGGTCATTGGAGATGTATACTTTCTTGAGCAAGCGACAACCAGGGGCCAAAGCTACAAATTCGAGAGGAATGTGGGCATCATTTGGTGGCACATATCCGGAGGCTATACCATTGAATTGGTGAGTGCTGAGCTGGCATCTTAGCCTTTTCGGTATTTTCTGAGCATATCGAGTAGATTTTGCATATCGTCGGGTAAGGGGGCTTCGAATTTCATAATCTTTTCGGTTGTTGGGTGCTTGAATTCGAGTGTTGAGGCGTGGAGTGCAACCCTGTTTATGACCGGTTCCTGCACGGCGGGTTCGGTGTTCTTTCGGCTTCGCTCAGGGCAGGCCTGTAATTGCCAGGGATAGATGAGTTTTCCGCCGTACATATCGTCGGCTACAATCGGATGCTTTACATATAAGAGGTGGACGCGTATCTGGTGGGTTCGGCCGGTTTTTGGGTTTAGCTTGAGTAAAGAAAAGCCGCGAAAACTTTCAAGCACTTCGTAAAAGGTGATTGCTTCTTTGCCGGTTTCGGGCCTGATTGCGTATTTCTCCCTTATTCTTGGATGGACACCGAGCGGTGCGCTTATGCGGTCGGCTGTTAGCTCCGGCGTGCCGTGGACTACGGCGAGGTAGTTTTTTTTGATTTGGCGGCGTTCGAATTGTTTGGCGATTTTCCACTGGGCGGTGTCGTTTTTGGCGACGACGAGAACTCCGGTGGTGTTTTTGTCGAGGCGATGGATGATGCCTGGGCGGAATTCGCCGGTGCCGCTCGATAGCTTGTCCGAATAGAATGCGAGGGCATTTACCAGGGTTCCGTGCGTGTTGCCGCGTGCGGGGTGGACAATCATATCGGCTTGTTTGTTGAGGACGATTAAATCCTGGTCTTCATAAATTACGTCCAGCGGGATGTTTTCGGGCAGGATTTCTTTGCGGGGCAGTTCGGGGAAGGTCAGGTCGATTTTGTCGCCCGGACTTAGTTTGAAGCTGGGCTTTACCGGTTTGCCGTTGACTTTAACGGAGCCGGTCTTTATTGCTTCCTGGATGAAGTTTCGACTGAGGTTGCTGAATCGGCCGTGGAGGTATTTATCAATACGACGCTCTTTGATTGAGTTTCCCACCTGAAGTATCTGCGGCTCGTTATTCGTGATTTGTGGTTTGTGATTAGGTTCACTGTTCACGATTGCCTATCCACGCATTATTGGCTGGGCAGATTGGTCTCGGGCGGCTTGATGTCAACCGGTTTCACTTCTATCTGTGGCATTTGGGATCCAAGATTGACGTCAACGGGTTTTAGCTGGATCTGTGGTTGTATGGACCTGGCTGGTATCGGTTTTGTGGGGGTTTTAAAGGCCACTTTTTTCTGATAATCTGCCATTGTGTCGAGTCGCAGTTTTGCCTGCATGGCGGCGGTGGCGGCTTCGAAGTCAGGATTTGCAATGATGTCACTGTATATTTGCTTTGCCTGGTCGAAGTTTCCAAGCTCTTCTTCGCATAGCCCGAGGCCGAATTTAGCCAATGCCGTCAGGGACGGATTAGATTTTTGCTGTGCTTTGAGGCGTGCGAGCCGGGATATCGCTTCGTTGTAACTATCCTTTGCCAGGCTTATCTGCGTTGTTGAATACTGCTTGTCCACAGCTCCCTGGCTATAGTGCAATTCTGTCCGCAGGGCTTCTGCCCGTTTAATGAGCGCCAAGGCAGCGACTGTATCATCTTTTGCGTTTTGGGCGAATGTTTTGAGATTATTGGCAGGCCGGAGGAGTATGTATGAAACATCTAATCCCTGTGCCTGTGCCCTAATGATTTCCATTTTGCTCTGTGATAGCCGGGTGAGGAGTGTCGTAAACTTGAGTTGTTTTTGAACTGATACTACGTTTTTACTATAGATTTTCCAGATGTAAAGGCCTGCGACAACAGCAATCAGCACTGAGACGTAGATAATCGTTGTGAGATTTTTCTTCGCCCATTGGGGGAAGTTCATTAGCCATTCAGCCAATTCATTGGTTTTTAACTCGTGGCGATGTTTGGGTTTCATTTTTTTCTCCGTCAAAATATTATATTGCGTAAGCCATGACGCATTGTTGGTATTGTAGCAAAATTTGTTTTACCTTGCAATGGGTCTATTTGTCGATTAAGATTTTGGAGACCCCCGGGCGCATGATGGCGCGTTTGGAAACCCTTAGCTGATAGTCAATGAAAGGTTATAAATGTTCAAAAAGAGGCAAAAATGAAAAAGCAGAAAATTTTACTTTTTACTGTTTGCTTTCTTGGGGCTTTGAGTTGTTCTTTCTGCCGGGCGGACGAGGGGCTTGATAAGAGCAAATATATCGGTGTCGATGAAATACGCCCTGGGATGAAGGGGCACTGCCTGACCACGTACAAAGGCACCAAAATCGAGAAGTTCGACCTTGAGGTTTTGAGCGTGGTTCACAATATAAGGCCCGGGCGAGATGCTATTTTAGTACAGAGTACTGATAAACGTTTCATCCACACAGGCCCTGTGTCGGGGTGCAGCGGTTCGCCCGTTTATATCAACGGACGATTGGCGGGGGCGTTGGCTTTTGGCTGGTATTTCAGTAAGGACCCGCTTTACGGCGTGACACCCATCGCAGAGATGCTGAAGGTGGGTAAGGAGACCTCATCCACAAAGCATAGTGGCAGAGAACCAGGTTTTGTGTTTGATTATTCGGCACCAATCGATTTTGCCAAGATTGGCGAGCAATTGTTCGATACTCGGCACTCGGTGCATAGTACTCTACCTGGCGTCCAGCTTCGCAGGTCCGGCTTTGAACGGCTGCCCTGCCCGTTGATTATATCCGGTCTGCCAGCCGAGCTTAGTGAGCGGTTGGGAGCGGTAGTTGAGCCCTTCGGGCTTATGGCTGTTGCCGGTATCGGCGGTGAATATTCGTTGGACGGAACTTATGATTCGTCTCTTGAATCGGACAGCACCGGACAGTTAGCGGAGGGGCCGGGATTGGTTCCGGGAGCTACTCTTGCCATACCGTTGGTAAGCGGTGATATAGCAATGGATGTAATCGGGACAGTAACCGAAGTTGTGGATGATAAGGTCTATGGTTTTGGACACAGCTTTCTCGGTTATGGTCCTGTGGATTTGCCGATGGCTACAGGAAAGGTGCATACTGTGGTATCGAGTCTATCTCGCTCCTTTAAGTTCGCCAGTGCTGTTAAAACAATCGGCGCCTTGCGGACGGACGAATCGGCAGCGATCTTTGGCCGGATAGGCGCCAAGGCGAGGATAATACCGCTGACGATAAGAGTGGACCGTTATAATGACGCCGAGGAGCGATTATATAACTGCGGGGTAGTTAATAACCGACGGCTTACTCCGCTAATGCTGCGTTTGGCTGTGTCGGGGGCGGCACTTTTTCTCGGCAGTTTGCCGCCGGAGCACAGCTTAAATTATGAGGTAACTGTCGGCGTAAAGGATGCTGAACCGATTACCTTTGAAAATGTCTCAACGAGTCTGGGACTGGATGAACTGATAATAGAAAGTGTCGGCGTGGTGGCGATACTTATGAATAATCCGTACAAGAAGGTTGATATAGAATCGATTGAGGTGAAGGTTCGCATAGTTCCGAAAAATATCGTTTCACATATATGGTCGGTGGATTTGTCTGATTCAAGGGTCAAGGCGGGGGAGGAAATCAAGATAGTGGTGGTTGTGGAGTCTTTCCTTGCGGAAAAGAAGAGGTACGAGAGCAGCTTGAGAGTTCCCAGCGAATTGGCGCCCGGCAAATATGATTTGGTTGTATGCGGCGGATATGGTTATAGGAGGTTTCTTGGGAAAGCTGCACCGTACAGATTTATTCCACAGAATCTGTCGAGCTTGATTGAGGCGATTAATAATATTTTGGCGGTCAAGCGAGATAGATTGTATTGTTTGCTGGTTTTGCCTCCCTGTGGTGTTGTGGTAGAAGAGGCGGAACTTCCTGATTTGCCGCCAACAAAGGCGTTGGTTTTGCAGGATGCGAAGAGGACGCTGAAAACGCGGCCATACCAACATTGGGTCGAGAGAAGTTTTGGCACCGGCACGGTTGTTATCGACAAGAAAGTTATGCGCATAACAGTAGAACAATGATAGGAGCGAAAAATGAGCACCGAAACACGAAAAACTGTGAGTAGAAACTTAAAGACTCTGAGTCCGCCTGTTAGAGGTCCGCTTAGGGTGGATATCCATTTTATGCTATGGCTCAGTGTTTTTGGCGTTTTGTCTTTAGCTTGCTTGTCGGGTTCGGTCTGTTGGGCGGTCAGCAGCAAGATTACACATCACAGCAGCAGTGTGGATTTCCTGAATGGGGAGGCCGAGGATATTGTGGTCGGCTCACAAGGGACGCTTCAACTCGGTCGGGCGTGGAAGGCGCTGGCTGAAGAGTTTGAAGGTGTTTGGTCGATAAACAGCATTGTTGTTAGCGGGGGGACGGTTTTTTTTGGCACAAGCCCTAACGGCGATATTTTCAAATACAGCCTCGGCGAGCTGACCAAAATCTATCCGCTGGAATCAGAAACGGTGAGCGGTGATGAAAAAGGAGAGCCCAACAATGCGAACGATGCAAACGAGCCCGGCGATGTGAATGTGGTGGAAGCGGAGCGATATCTGTCCAACGAGCATATTTTCGTGATGACGACTGATGTTGCGGGCAGGCTTTTAGCCGGTATAAGCGGCGACAAGTGCAAACTGCTTCGGTTCGAAGCAGACAAGATAGAAACGATTTTTGAACCTAACAATGCCAAATATATCTTCGCGATGGCTACCGATGATAAGGGCAACGTTTATTTGGGCAGTGGGCCGGAAGGTAAGGTTTATCGTTTTGACCCGTTTGACCCCGTGTTGTCCGGGGTCATTTACGACAGCCTTGACAAGAATATACTTTCGCTGGCAATCGGAGAAGACGGCTTTGTTTATGCCGGTAGTGACAGCCGAGGATTGGTATATAAGATAAACCCGAATACCCAAACGGCAGCGGTTCTGTACGACAGCGACCAGCCCGAGATTACAGCACTGCTGTTTAGCGAGGAGGGTGAGTTGTATGCTTCGGCGACGTCGGCTAAGATTGTTCATGCCCAAACCCAATTTGCTTCGCAACTGCCTTTGGCTGGTAGGCCAGAGAGTATGAAGGCGGAAAAAAGCGCCTCGGAAAAGGATGGAGGTCGCAAACTTCAAATTGCACATACAGGGCAAAAGGCCGAAGGTCAGCCGTCCGAAGGAAAAAGGGCGGCCCTCAAGCCCCCCAAGCCCGGCGAGGCCAGTTATATATACAAGATAACTAAAGACGGTTACGTAACCGATATATTCAGCGAGACTGCGATTTTCTTTTGCCTGGCAGCTCAAAAGGGTAATTTGCTTGTTGGGACCGGCAACAGTGCCCAGCTTTTTACCATCGAGCCAGCCTCGGAGCAGGAAGCAATTATCTATGAGGACGAGCAGGCATCGCAGATAACGGCGGTAGCTGTGAGCGGGGATGATATGTATCTTGGGACGGCAAATCCGGCGAAGCTGATAAAGCTAAGCAGAACTTTCGCGTCTGAAGGGACTTACCGTTCTGCCTTAATCGATGCCGGTCAGCCGGCGAGGTGGGGCAAGCTGCAAATCGACGCAGATATTCCGCAAGACTGTAAGGTTTTGGTGGCTTCGCGCAGCGGGAATGTTAAAGATGTAAACGACCCGACTTTTTCAGAGTGGACTGAGCCGGTCGAAATCACAGGGCCGATGCAACTGCGCTGCCCTCTCGGCAGGTTCTGTCAGTATAAACTTCTGCTGCAAAGTGTGGACGGGACGGAAAGTCCGCTTATAAGAAAGGTTGCTGTGGCCGATACTGTACCGAATCTGGCACCGAAGGTTGAGTCCGTCAATGTTGATAGAGTTACGGCGGCGGGCAAAACAGGAATGTTCAAAATCGGCTACAAGAGCAAAGATAACAACGGTGATAAACTTATTTACAAAATAGATTTCAGAAAAGCAGGGAGGACAAACTGGATTGAACTCGAAGATGAAGTTGAGACAAGCAGCTTCGAATGGGACAGCAAGACGGTAGAAGACGGACGGTATGAAATCAGAGTAATCGCAAGCGACGAGAGAGACAATACGACCACAACTAAGTTGACGGGCAGCAGAGTAAGTGAGCCGGTAGTGGTTGATAACACCGGGCCGGTTATTAAAAAGCACTCTGTCGAGAAAGATGAAAAGGTGGTGACACTGAAGCTGCAAATATCTGATGAATTAAGCGCAATCAGCGATGCGTACTATACCGTTGACAGCAACGCCGAATGGATAGGCGCTATGCCGGACGACCTGGTCTATGATACTACAGAGGAGGATTTCACCATCGTGATAGAAGATTTAGAAGCCGGCGAACATATAATCGCAGTTAAAGTTGTCGATGCGGTCGGCAATACGACGTACAAAACCTTTGAGTTCATAGTTCGTAGTTCATAATTCATCGACGAACTACGAACAATGAACAAAAAAAACCGATTACCGTGCGGTACATTGAGTTTGAAAAAGTTGTAAGAAAAGTGGAATCGCTTTGCATATCGGCCTGCTATGAATTGCCGGAGGATGTTTTGGTGGCTCTTGAGGAGGCGGTGCGGAAGGAATCCAATCCAAAGGCAGTGACAATATTTAAAAAGCTTATTGACAATGCCCGGCAAGCGGCGGCTGAGGGGATACCATTGTGTCAGGATACCGGTCTTGCGGTGGTTTTTGTTGAGCAGGGCTGTGAGGTGGCTATAAGAGCCGACGCCGGCAAGACGCTGTTCGATGCGATTAATGCCGGCGTCGCGGCCGGCTATGAAAAAGGGTATCTTCGGAAAAGTGTTGTTGGCGACCCCTTAAATGAACGGGAGAACACGGGCTCAAATACGCCCGCCATAATTCATCATACAATTGTGCCGGGCGACAAGCTGAAAGTAACCATTATGGCTAAAGGTGGGGGGTGCGAAAACAAAAGCCGGTTCAAGATGTTCAGGCCCACAGCCCAGAAAGAGCAAATAATTGATTGGGTTGTTGGTGTTGTCAAGGATGCCGGTGCTGATGCGTGTCCACCGTTTGTTGTCGGAGTGGGAATTGGGGGAGATTTTGAGCTTTGCTGTCTGTTGAGTAAAAAGGCGCTATTGCGGAATCTGGGCACGAAAAACAGTGATGAGTTTTATGCAGGGTTTGAAGCAGATTTGCTTTCGAGGGTCAATGCGCTCGGCCTGGGGCCACAAGGTCTTGGGGGAGATACCACCGCTTTGGCCTGTTTGGTGGAGACGGCCCCCTGTCATATTGCGTCACTGCCGGTAGCAGTAAATATCGGGTGCCATTCACATCGGCACAAGTCGGCGGTCATTTAATTGGTAACGGTGCGAGGTTGTTTTTTCTGCTTTTCGAGCCAGGTCAGGGCGGCCTCGTATATGATTTCGTGACCGCCATCGAAAATCGTAACTCGCGCTTTGCCTGAGGTACTCCTAAACAAAGGGGCCTTTTTTCCGTAGTCTGGGTCGGTCAAATCCCTCTTTAAGTGCGGCGGGACCTGTACTTTTTGCACAAAATACCGGATGTCTTCTTCAGAAATACGGTCTTTTTCCAGGGCAACGAGATTGAATGCCCTTAATGAATGGCTGACCGAGACACCTCCGGAATGGTGGCCATCCTTTATGCCTGCGTTGATGTCGAGCGGCAGATGGATTGCTTTTTTGAGATAGGTAATCGGCGACCTTTTGCCGTATTGAAGGTCAACAGCGGGACTGGTTCCGGGAGGTCCGCCGCAGGATTTGACAATATCGTCGGCGTGGCCGCATTTGAGACTTCTGCACTCAAAGTACCAATCCGCCAGGTTTGTAATAGGCACCCAGGAAGAGACGCCCGCCCAAATGTCCGGAGCTCGTGCGGCCATTAATAATGAGGTATAGCCGCCGCCGGAGGCCCCTATCAGATATATGCGGCTGGTATCAACATTTGCGTGCGTTTTGGCGTAATCCACCGCACTGATAATATCGGCGACGACTAATTCGGAACCGGTGGCTTGCGGGTTTCTATTAGGCCCTCGGAAATTCGGGTGTATAAAGACCCAGCCCTTATCGATGCACCACTGAGCATACGGGATGGACATTTTTTGAAGGTAATTGCCTGACCAGGTGTGCAGGGCGACCAGTAAAGGAACAGGCCTTTTTGTCATCGGGGCATAGAAGAGAGCGGGCTGGAATGTAGAGTCTGCGGAGCTGATGTACTTGATTCGGCTTATTTCCTGCGGCCAGGCTTCTGCGCTTACGGTACGGCGCTGTTGGTTTAAGTTAGTGCAGGATGTGAGTACAAGAATGATTGAGAGCACCACAACTGTTGAAAGGGATAGTTTATAACACATTGATTTCATTTGTGCTTTTTACTCCTGGTTCAGCCGTTCGCTACATAAATTTGCTATGGCGATGTAGTTTTCGGGAGAGAGTTGGTCGGGACGTTGTGTTGGGTCGATAGAACACTGCTCGAAGATTTCGGGCCAGTTTAAATCGTGAATCGCGAATCGTGTGCTGGTTTTTAACATCTTTCGGCGGTGCTGCATAAAAAGTTTTACCAGCTTGCTGAAAAGCTCCATATTCTTAATTCGTCCTGCTTTGGCCTTTCTGCGAATAAAACTGAGCATTGCGGAATCGACCCGCGGCCGGGGCCAAAAAACTGTTGGTTTCAACACCCTGAGCATTTTTACATCACCGGTGGCAGCCAAGAAGATGGTCAACAGGCCGTAGTGCTTCTCGCCCGGTTCGGCTGTGATTCGCTGAGCTACTTCCTTCTGGACAGTAACATACATAGCATCCACCGTTACCAGCCCAGTAATCAGATTCAGCATCACCGGTGAAGCTACGCTGTAAGGCAGATTTGCGACCAACAGGAACCGGCCTTTACGCTTTTTACGGGCTGGTGCGATTGTATCTGTAACCGATTGATTGATGTTGTGTTTGCTTTCCAGTATATCAACGTTGACAATCTCAACGTTTTGTTTTTCTTCAAGCTGTTTTTTTGCGATTTCGGCAAGAGTCTTATCAAGCTCGACGGCGATGACCATACCGGCTTTATCGGCTAAGGCCTCGGTCAAAGAGCCCGTACCACAACCAACCTCAAGGACAATATCGCTATTTTTAATATGCGCAGAATCGACGAGCAGCCGCATCAAATTCAAGTCGATGAGAAAATGTTGGCCGAGCCGTTTATTAGGACGGATGCCTGCCGATGCAAGCAACTGCTGGATTTGCTGCTTAGTCTGCATCTATTCACTGAAAAAATAAAAGAACAAAAATCAAAATTATGGAGTTCCTTAGGTACGACTTCCTTAATTTTGCATTTTGCATTTTAATTTTTGATTTTCCTTAGCTGCAGCCATTTGTATTGCAGTGGTTATGGCTGATTTCATACCTGTGGGGTTGGCAAGGTTCTGACCTGCGATATCGAAAGCTGTTCCGTGAGCGGGCGATGTTCTGATTATAGGGATGCCGATGGTAACATTAACGGCCTTATCGAATGCGAGCAGTTTTACAGGTATCATGCCCTGGTCGTGATACATTGCGACGACGGCATCGAATTGGCCGTTCACGGCTCGCAAAAAAAGCGTATCGGCAGGGAACGGGCCGGCGCAATTTATCCCTTGCTCCTGTGCCAAAAGAATCGCAGGTGATATTATGCGCTGCTCTTCGTCACCGAATTGGCCGTTTTCGCCGGCGTGTGGATTAAGAGCTGCAACGGCGATTCTGGGGGTCTCAACGTTAAAGTACTCCTTCAAAGCGTCGTTTAACAGGTCTATCGGTTCGAATACACAGCCGATTGTGAATTTGTGGCGAACTTCAAACAGCGCCTCGTGAATTGTCGCCAGCGCCAGCTTTATGGGCCCGGCGACGAACATCATCGCGTAGCGTTGTGATTTGCATCGGTCGGCGAGCATTTCTGTATGACCGGGCCATTTGGCGCCGGCTAAATTCCAACTGGTTTTGTTGATTGGTGCCGTCACTATGGCGTCGATTATGCCATCGCGTGCGGCGTCGATGGCGTCGAGACAAAATCTTATAGATGCCTCTCCGGCTATCCTGCTGGGGGCTTTAATCCAGGATGGGACAGAATACTCATCGTAATCGGCTACAACGACTTTGCAGGGGACATCGGCGGTGATTTTTTCGTGCTGATACCGGCCCCAGAAAGGTTCAATCTCGGCCTTGTCGGCGGCGTAGGCGAGTTGCTCGTGCATGCCAAAGATAATGAATTTTGCAGCGCGGCGTATGTCGGGGTCGGCCAGTGCCTTTACGACAACCTCAGGGCCGATACCCGCCGGGTCACCCATTGTTATGCCCACGACCGGCTGATTGTCTATCGAATTGTTGTCGTTGTTTTTCATAATAGTGTTTATCTTAGAAGCCAAGTTCTCTTAGCTTTTCCACAGTCAACCCTTGTTTCTGCGGCAGGATTTTTTCGAACTGCTTTTTCATTATTTTTGCAATTATGTCCGTTTCAATATTTACCTCATCTGCGATTTTTGCTTTGCCGAGTGTGGTATTTTTCAGCGTCTGCGGTATTACGGCGGCGCTGAAGCTGCTTTCGTTCATATTTGCTATCGTCAGAGAAATTCCATCAACAGCGACTGAGCCTTTGACTACCATCTGGTCGAGCAGTTCCGGCTTGGCGGTGAATTCTATATCGGCGAATTGCCCGTGCCTGTGAATTGTTTTTATTGTTGCTGTGCCGTCGATATGGCCGAGTACGAAATGTCCGCCGATGCGGTCGGAGGGCATTAGGGCACGTTCGATATTGACCGGCGAAGAGGGTTTTAATTGGCCGAGGGTTGATTTTTCAAGCGTCTCGGAGCTTATGTCGAAGGTTGCGAGGCCGCTTTTAAGCCCGGCGATGGTCAGGCAGACGCCGTTTACGGCTATGCTATCGCCGATTTTGGTTTTGTCGGCCAAGTGCCCAAGGTCTATGGCCATCTGTATTGCGCCTGTGCCTCGGTGAACCGATTTTACCGTGCGAACTGCTTCAATAAGCCCTGTGAACATAAAAAACCCGCTAAATTGACAGTTGATTATGAATTCTTTATAATTGATTTTAGCGTTTAGTTCTCTTTTATCAATAGTCAATTTGCCGGCAGGAAAGACTGGGGATAATTATGAGTACATTCTGGCTGAAAATAGCAGGTCTTGTGGTTGTTGTCCTGGGCGTGATTGTTTTGATAAGTGTTTTTTCGTCTTCTGAACCTGAGCCGGAAGGGGAGCATAAACCAAAGACTTTTCATGAGCAAATAAGAAAAGACGATGAGAGACTACGGGCTGACCCGGAGTTGAGACGACCGCCACTGGCGAATCAGAGGTCCGAGGGGGAAAAGCCAGCTAAGCCGCAGTTCAGAGAGCTTTCCGAGATAGAAAGGATAGATGCTGAGAAACTTTTCAATGTGGCGTTGCAGCATCGCAAGATGGGGAGACTGCAGGGTATAGGGCTTAAGACAATGGTTGATTGTTGCCGCCAGATAATTGAGAAATATCCGGGTAGCGTTTACGCTTTTAAGGCAAAGAGAATGCTGGCTGACATTCCAGAACGGTTCCGGTCCCGATACAATATAACCGAAGAAGAAATTGACCTTGGGGGCTGGAAATAGAAAAAGACAAATCCATGGAGCAGGAGATAAATAACCGCAGTCGTGTTGGGGCTGACATGCCTGTAATCTTGATTACTGCTGATTGTCTTCCGGAGGCGTGGGAGAGGGCTGTTCTGGCGGTTTGGGATGAAGGGCTTGAGGTCAAGACCCAGTATGATAAGCCGGAAGACCCGCCCAGCAAGGATGCAACGGTTGTTGTTACCATCACGAATCCGCTTGGTGAGCCGAGGGTTCATAGAAATTTCCCCGGCGGACCCGCAGAGCTTGAGGTGTATCGGCAGGAGGTTGTCAGCGGTATTCACGACCACTGGATAGACCCTGCTGCGGGCAAGTGGACCTATACCTATCACGAGCGGTTGTTTGCATATTGTCCGGTGGAAAATATACGAGAGTCCGGTTCTGCCAAAGCGTTCAGGAAAGTTGACCAGATTCAATATATCATCGATTGTCTGTCGCAGGCCGGTCACAGCCGAAGGGCGCAGGCGATAACCTGGATGCCCACCGCTGACCCAAAGACAGACGACCCACCCTGTCTCCAGCGGATATGGTGCAGATTGGTGGCTGAGCCCGAGAGTTCGACGGGCGAAATGGCACTTAATATGAATACGCACTGGCGCAGCAGAGACCTTTACAAGGCGTGGTTTATGAATGTCTATGCCTTTACTGAGCTTCAAAGGATTATCGCTGAGGGGATATCGGCAAAGATAAATCGGCCAGTGACAGTGGGCAGATATGTTGACATAAGTGATTCGCTGCATATCTACGGGAGATATTTTAACGAGGTAGCCGGCGAGGTGGAAAAGATGCGGCAAAGCCCATTTAACGAGCGTGCCTGGGAGAGCACCCACCCCGCCTTTGAAGCGATGGCGCAGGAGGCCAGAGAAAAGCTGGCCCGGGACCCTGACTGGTATGCAAAGGCGAGGGGTTGAAATCAAATTAACACTGAAGGGTGGCAAGGTAATGACCTTAATTGTTAACGGCGAAAAAATTGGAGATTCGATGATACAGCGGGAGGTTGAGCGGCTGAAGCCGGATTATGAGAAGGCGTTCAGAGACCAGCCACAGGAGGAGCGAGAGTCTCAGTTACTTGATTGGTCCAGAGAGAATGTGATTGAAATGGTTCTGCTAAAGCAGGAGGCAGAAAGGCGCATCGGCCATATACCGGAAAACGAAGTTACGGCTTTAATGGCGCAATTTAAAAAACAGCATGACAGTGAGGCGGAGTTCTACAAGGAATTCAATGTGCAGGATGATGAGAAGACGAAGGGAATCATTCGGTCGACGCTCAAACTTAATCGGCTGTTTGAGGATATCCATAAGGGGCTGCCTGAGCCGGCAAAAGATGCGGTTCGGCAATATTATGAGGAAAATAAAGAGCAGTTCAAATCGGCGGAACAAGTCAGGGTAAGCCATATAGTAAAGTATATAAACTGGCAGAGCGATGAGGCGACTGCCGAAAATGTGATAAGAAAAGCGCAAGATGAATTAAAAAATGGTGCAGTCTTTGAAACGGTTGTCGCGAATTATTCCGACTGTCTAGAAAATGATGGCGACCTGGGTTATATCACAAGAGGCCAGATGGTCGAGGAGTTCGAGGATGTTGTTTTTAACTTAGGTGCCGGGAGGACGAGCGAAGTTTTTCGCACCCGCTTCGGATTTCATATAGCAAAGTTGTATGATAGAAAACCGGTGGTCGTACCCGCTTTTGAAGAAGTCAAAGACCAGATAACCAATGAGCTTAAAGATAAGATGCGAGCGGAAGCCGTCGAGGAGTTTATAGACCGATTAAAAGGCAAGGCCAAAATCGAAGAAACATAAGGGGGCGTATAAAAAAGTGGTATTGCCCGGTCTGTTGTAGAGCGTTGAGATTACGGTGTAACGGCGCATTGGGTGCATCTGGTGCCCCGCGAGAGTTTATCGGGCTATTATAAAAAATAAAAAAGAGGGGGCTTGATTTGCCCCATCGGGATTTTTGTGTTATATTTTATTAGAGTTGGGTGAGCAAAGGGAGGCCAAAGCCAGCTTGCTCTGTTTGTGTTAGGGTGGCTGCCTGCAGGGTAACGAGATTAAGCCCAACTTCGTAATCTTGCTATGAGACTGGTGACTTGATTGAAGTGAGAGGGCAAGACTAAAAGTATCGCTTTTTGCATCATGTGGACGCTTGAATATGGGGGGGCCATATAAGTTTCTTTCTGAGTGGGTCTCTGCGCGTGTTGTGCAGAGACCTTTTTTTTTGTAAAAATCTCCCCGTAAAAAGAGCTGTTAGTTTCTTTAAACAATTTGTGTTAGTGTTTATCCTGCCGTAGATTAAAGGCGGTCAAAATAGAATTTAACAGCTTTTGATTTCGAGCTATTTATAGTTTGCTGCAGGATTTTTTTTGACATACTATATATTGAGCTTAGAATATGAAACTATGGATATGTAGGGTCATTCTGTTTGAGTGTGTGGTTATTGGGAAATTTTTTTGAGGTGTACTCAACTTGTGAGATGTCCCTTTTGTAAGGAAAATCGGGATAAAGTTGTCGATTCGCGTTCAAGCGATGCGGGCAGAGTAATCAG
>CAZQYB010000025.1:0-4545 GCA_964597535.1 uncultured Pirellulales bacterium
TGTTAACGTGAAATACCCAAGGCGACTTTTTTAATGACCATATTTTCCAACTCATAAATCCACCTTATAGCCAACTGATGCCATAATTGTTACCTATTATTGCTAAAATGATAGCAATAACCAAGGCAATGCCGCAATAAACCCAGAAGAATTTCATTGCCTGGTCAATCCGCATACGCGGGTTGGTATTCTTTATCAAAATCAGCAGCACCAATATCAGCACATACTTGCCGATACCCCACACCAATGGCCAGCCCGAGGTACCAAAACCACCAAGAAACACCACCACCAGAAACAGCGGCAACGCCACCAGTAGCATCGCCTGCATAAGTTTCCAGACAGCAAGCAATGCACCGGAATATTCTATCAGCACTCCGCTGGCAACTTCCGTCTCGGCCTCGGCTATATCAAATGGGACAAATCCAAGTTTTGCCTGAATGCACAGTAGCGCTACTAAAAAAGCCAGCATTCCCGATATACTAAGGGCCGGCGTCTGCCCGGCAATCGCAGCTAAACTCAGTTGGCCGCCGGTTTTTATGACCACCACGATAAGGGCCAGCACCAGCGGCAGCTCATAGCTCATAACCAGTTTCATTTCACGACTTGTACCCACAGCCGCATGGGGGCTGGCGCTGGCTGAACTGCCAAGAATCAACGCCAGTGAAGGCAGCACCATCAAATAAATCGCCACAATTATGTCACCAACAAAAGGCTTCGTCGGCGCAACCGTTACCCGCCAGAGCAATGTCGAAAGCAATAGTACTCCTGCCATACCGATAAGCGGTGCGGCAAGAAAAACGGTTCGTTGAGCATCCTGCGGAACAAGCACTTCCTTGCCCATCAACTTCATAACATCGTAAAAGGGCTGCAAGACCGGCGGACCAACACGCCACTGTACAAGGGCGCTGACCTTGCGGACAATCCACGAGGCAATCAGGCCCAAACAAACGGTAAACAAAAAGCCCGGAAAAATCAGAATCCAGAACAAGTTTAGTAAGGCATCTGGCATTTCTTCGCCTTTTCTTTTTCCGATTCTCTCAAAAACGGCTCCCACAAGCCGCCGCCGGAAACTTTAACAACAATATCTTCAAAAACCTCTACCAAATCTTCTTCTTTTTCAACATCGAATTCTCTATAATCTATACTTCCATCCTCACAGGTGGTAACGCACAATGGTTTTTCGCCCTCTTTGAGCCTGCCTCGACACACATCGCAAACACTGGAAGGATATGGTATCAAATCGGTATATATCGTCCCAAACGGACATGCTATCGCGCAGCTTCCGCACCCTGTACAAAGCATATTCGCCCGCTTAAGTATGCCGGTATCGTCGTTTTCCGTCGGCACCTTTTCCAAAGCCCCGTTAGGACAGGCATTAATACAAGGCGCCGCCTCGCACTTCCGACAAATCAAAGCGAAACGAATCATTTCTAACAGCGAGTCAATTCCTTTGTTCCCAGGGTGATGCTTGTATGAACACTGCACGTTGGACTCGCCCTGAAGTTTGCATTTCGCCAAATCGATTATTAACTTCGCACCCATAGTCTCTTTACTCGCACTAATCCCAAATCTTGGGGTAGTCCTTTATCTGCTCATAAGTAAAGACCGGCCCATCTTTACAAACATAGTATTTGCCAATCATACAATGGCCACATTTACCTATCCCGCAGCTCATATTTTTTTCCATCGATAGATAAATATCTTTCGCCTTGAAACCACACCCCAACAATTTCAATGTGGCAAATTTCATCATAATCGGTGGTCCACAAACCACCGCCACCGCATTTTTAATATGCACATCTTCCCTTGCACATACCGTTGTTACCACGCCGACACTGCCTTTCCACTCACCGTCCGCTTCATCGACTGTAAGCTTCATATCGACACCCGCAATTTTCCGCCACGCATCAAAAAGTGTCTTCTTATAAATAAAGTCGTCTGGCGTTCTCGCTCCGAATCGGCAAACTATCGACTTGAAGTCCTTTATTCTCTCAACCAGAGTCAAAAACAATGACCGGATTGGCGCCAGACCCACGCCACCACCGACGATGTAGACATATTTTCCAACAAAATCGTCAATCGGATAGCCGTTGCCAAATGGCCCGCGAATACCGACTTTTTGTCCTTTTTTGCACTCGTGCAGCAAACCTGTCACCCGCCCGGTCTTCATAATGGTAATTTCCATCTTTTTTGTTTCTGCCGGCGATGACGAAGGCGTAAACGGCGCTTCACCTTCGCCCGGAAGGGTCAGTTCCACGAATTGGCCTGTCCCAAACCTGAACTCTTCTTCCGGAACGATAACAAAAGTTTTAATTGTTGGCGACTCATCTATAATATCAACGATTTCGCCGTTTATAGGTTGGTACGGGTTTTGGTTCATTTCGCAGTTTTCGCTTCTTTCTTATCTTTAAGCTCTTCACTCAATTTTCTTAGTGTTGTTCGGATATCCGCCTCACCGGCACAGCCATCGACACATCTGCCGCAGCCAACACACATATCAATACCATACCTATCGAGAAAATAAACAAATTTATGCATAAGGCGATGTTTGATTCTGTCGCCGAGCATCTTGTGGGGATTGGCACCGCCGGCTACTTCAGCATAGGCCATTCTCATACAACTGTCCCACATCTTCATCTTCGCAAAGTAATCCTTCTGCTTCGTATCGTAAAGGTAAAAGCAATGACACGTCGGACATATCCGCGTACACGCCTGACATTCAACACAACTTTTCGCCTCCGCATCAAAAACATCCGAGTCCTGACCGCCCTCCACAATTTCTCTAATCGGCTTATCAAACTCGTACTCAGCATTGTTTTGCTCAAGCTGCTTTTGGGCCTGGGCCCTGTTTTCATCACGCTCGCTCAATAACGCTTCAGGAACTTCGGTAAAAAGCTGCGAGTGTTTTTCAACAAAGTCTTCGCCTTTGTCCGAACCGACTTCGATAACAAAACCGCCACTTACCTGAGAAACATTCAAATCAAAACCGCTGCCGGCAAAGGGCCGACCATCAAAAACAGTACAGAAACAGCTCTTGCCGGGGTTCGAGCAATCGGATGAGATTATGAACATATTCTCGCGACGCTTCACATAAAACGGGTCTTTGAATTCCTCTTCCGCAAAGACCTTGTCAAGAATCTCGATGGAGCGCAAATCGCAATCTTTAAGACCGAAAACCGCAAACGGCTTTATATCATCCGGCTCAACCGGCTCCGGAAAAACAGCAGCCACCTCTCGAAGCGGAAACAAAAATTCCTTCACCAGAGTACAGGTGCGTATGTTGTTAAACTCAACCGCCGTCTCCTCGGAAACCTCGTACCTCCTGAACACATAATAATCGCCCGCCTTCTTCGGAACGTAAAGCTCCATCTGCTCGGCAACAGCATCTAATAATGGTTTCAATTTACTTATAAAGACAATTTCCATTTCTTCTCGCTTAAACTTTAACAGCTCAACTCGCCGGCATATAATATGGCAGCCGAGCAAGGTCCATCGCAATATCGATAGTTATTACTTTGACTTTCCTGGGCACCGCTATGTAGCACGGAGAGAAATTCAAAATGCCCTTTACACCGGCTTTGACCAACGCCTCGGCCGTCCTCTGAGCAGCATCGGGCGGAACGGCAATAATCGCAAGCTCTATCTTTCTTCTTCTTAACGTCTGCAGCTTCGAGGCATTCTCTATCGTTATATTATTAACTTTTCTGCCTATCTTTTTAGTGTCAGTATCGAACGCGGCGACAATGTCCAAACCGTACACCATAAAGCCCGGATACGACAAAACAACCGAGCCCAGATTACCAACCCCGACCAAAGCCGCCTTCCGGACAACATCGAGTCTAAGGATTTTTTTTATTTGCCTTATGAGCTTTTCTGTCTTATACCCAACGCCCGGCGTGCCAAAAACACCAAAATAAGAAAAATCCTTTCTTATCTGCGAGGGGTTAACACCAAGCAATTCCGCCAAACCTTTGCTCGAGATGTTCTGCTGCCTCTGTTCCACCAAAAACAGCAATCGCCGCAAGTAAATCGGCAACCGCCGAACAGCTTCATCCGGAATTCTACCGTACCTCATAAGCTATACTACGGCTAATTAGTACTTGTGTTCACATTCACAAATTACCACGATTATAGGCACAGGGCAATTGTTAGTCAAGAAAATTCCGCCCTTTAGCAAACAGAATGCCCTTGCATAATTTCTTTACGGAAAGTAAGTTACCGTCGGTAGCTTCGAAAAACCCAAAAAAATATTTTTTTCGGTCCTCACCGGTACCGCAAGTGCGCAACGGTTGCCCGCCGCTGCTTTGGCATCCGCCCAACTGGAGCGTTCCAAGAATCCCCGTCGCAGCAATTACAACAGCGATGATTGACACGTTAAAGGCTTTGACCGTTTTCGGACTCCTGTTTGGCCTTAAAGTTAATTCAAAGCTTCGTATCCGGACCCGCTGGGCTGCTGTACTCTGCCTCTTGCCCTGACTATATCAAATTTATCTTGAAAGAGCGACTACCATAGTTCTGCTTATGTAGTACCCGCGCATGAAAATC
>CAZQYB010000025.1:4555-22530 GCA_964597535.1 uncultured Pirellulales bacterium
TTGTGTTCACATTCACAAACTACATAAACTATATATACAAGTCAACCGCTTGTCAAGAAAATTCCCCTCTTCAGCCAATAAGTCCATCTTGCTTAATTTCTTTATAGGTTGGAAGTTACTGCACAATTCTCAGAAAAGTGTAAAAAAAATAAAGATTTTTGCCAATCTCACATTTACCCCCGCGTTTCACACGGCGGGTGGCAGCCTCCGCCGAAAGGCGTCCCCAAGCGGAAAGCGCAGTTTAGGGATGGCTCTGGCGCAATAATCCTTAATCAATTACAAGGCACCGTCGCAATGCGACCTCAATCATAATCATCAATAATCAATTATCAATAATCAATTATTCGTCCCTGCCAGCCAATCATCGGCCAAAATCGCAACGTCGAAGAAATCAACCCGCCCATCGTGATTCAAATCCCCCGCCGGATAAACCCTCAAATATGGATACGTCTGGTATTCTCCGATATCCCAAACCTCCACAAAGTCCCAGTCGGAGAAGCTGTTTTGCTGTTTCATCAGTTCCTCGATTAGTGGTGTGCCGAATCCGTTATCCGGCCCGCCGCCGTCATTCGGGTGGAGAAAGTAGCAGTTGCTGATGGTAGCATAGTCATTATTTCCGCAGAGGCCGCCGAGAGCTTCAGAATTATCCCCGGCGGTAATAGAGCCGGTGGCATAGCAGTCGGTGATAGGGGCAACATTATCTCCGCAGAGGCCGCCAAGATAGGCGGAATCAACCCCGCCGGAAACAGAACCGGTGGCGTAGCAATTAGTGTTCATACCATAATTAAATCCGCAGAGGCCGCCGAGTTCGTGAGAATAATCCCCACCGGTCACAGAGCCGGTGGCGTAGCAGTTGATGATTGTGTCAAACCAATTATCTCCGCAGAGCCCGCCGAGTTCGTGAGAATAATCCCCACCGGAAACTGAGCCGGTGGCATAGCAGTTGGTGATAGGGCCAACATTATCTCCGCAGAGGCCGCCAAGATAGGCGGAATCAGCCCCGCCGGAAACAGAACCGGTGGCGTAGCAATTAGTGTTCGCACCATGATTAAATCCGCAGAGACCGCCGAGTTGTTCAGAACCGTCCCCAGCGGTGACAGAGCCGGTCGCGTAGGAATTTCTGATTTGGTAAGGGGCCCAATTTCTTCCGCAGAGCCCGCCGAGTTCGGTAGAATTATCCCCACCGTAAACAGAGCCAGCAGCGTAACAGTTGCTGATTGTGCCATTATTATTTCCAGAGAGCCCACCAAGATAGGAACAATCATTCCCGCCGGCAACAGTGCCGGTGGCATAGCAGTGCTGGATAGTGCCACCGATATCATATTCATATCCATTGCTTCCGCAGAGCCCGCCTATATAAGAAGAATGCTCATCACCGCTCACAAAGCCGGTCGCGTAGCAGTTGCTGAGGTCACCGTCATTACTTCCGCAGAAACCGCCCACTTCTTGATAACCGGACACTGAACCGGTGGCATTGCAGTCGATGATTGTTCCTTCGTTATGTCCACAGAGGCCGCCGAGGTACAAAACACCTGTCACAGGGCCTGTTGCGTAGGAATTGATAATATTGCCCGAATTCAATCCACAAAGACCACCGGCTGATTGGTCGTAGTCGGTCACCGAGCCTGTGGCGTAGCAGTTGATTATCGTCCCATTATGGTCATCAATCCATCCATTATTTCCACACAGGCCGCCGACTCCTACTCCAAAGCAGGTTACAGGACCGATGGCGTGGCAGTTACTTATCGTTCCTCTATTATCTCCGCATATACCGCCGACACTATAAGAATGATCTCC
This sequence comes from uncultured Pirellulales bacterium, assembly GCA_964597535.1. Lineage (GTDB taxonomy): Bacteria > Planctomycetota > Phycisphaerae > Sedimentisphaerales > Anaerobacaceae > CAZQYB01. The sequence goes on from CAZQYB010000025.1 coordinate 6,353, forward strand.
AGACGAAACCGAACACATGGTATAGCAGTTGGTAATCGTGCCTCCAGCATTGTCTCCGCATAGTCCGCCGACATCAAAATTAGAACCACTACCAGTCACAGTGCCGGTGACATAAGAGTTGCTGATTGTTCCAGAATTGCTTTTTCCGCAGATGCCACCAATATCCCAACCAGAACCTGCTATATTTACATCTATTACACCAAGATTTTTGACGTGGCCGTTTTCGGCAATTCGGCCGAATAAACCAGTACTACCCCCTCCTGTTATGGTAAGGTTGACGATATTACAATCGTTGCCATCGAAAACGCCGGTGAAGGGATTATCCCGGTCGCCGATGATATTGAATTGTGTGCCGGTGTAGGCTGCGAGGTTAATGTCGTTGACCATTACGAAGCATTTGTTGAAGTCTTCGATATGATTACCGATATCGTTCAAATCATTCGCCGTAGCTATTTTGTACGGACTGTTCGGCTCACCCGTCCCCCCGCTGTAAGTCCCAGCCCAGGCCGTACCCGTCAATCCAAATGTCCCAAGCAAAATCAAAACGATAGCTTTTCTAATCATATTTACTTCTCTTCCAGCCAGTGCGAAGCGATAATTGCAAAGTCAAAGAAATTCACTCTATCATCGTGGTCGATGTCACCAGCCGGATATACCCTCAAAAATGGATACGTCTGCTTCTCCCCAATATCCCATACCTCCACAAAATCCCAGCCGACATTGGTAAACGTGCTCCGCTGCTGCATCTGGACTGTATTCTTAGCGTGGGCATTGGGGTCTTGTCCTAACCATTCTCCAACTGCGTTAACGTCTGGATTGACGAGTTCGTTGAAGAAACACTCGTGATACGCAGTGCAATGACTTAGACCCGTCAGGCTACCAACCGCGGTATTCCCGTCTACAACGGCTACGGAATAGCAGTTCAAAACCTCTGGGCCGTTCACAAATCCTGCCAATCCACCGATTGCAGCATCTCCTCTACATGTTCCTGCTGAATACGAATCGTAAATGCTTGCAAAAATTACTTCACCTGCCAAGCCTCCGACAAACAAATCGCCATTCACAAGTACACTCGCATAGACTCTTGACAAAGTCCCTTGAGAAACTCCAACAAGGCCACCAACCGAGTGGTTTCCGTATACAACACCTCCAGTCACAAGACAATCACTAATTTTTCCTGAATTGTAACCGGCTAGCACACCTACGTAATCACTTGTCAAGGCACGCACATTAGGATTTTCAAATGCGAGGTTTTTGATTTCGCAATCGATACCATAAACTGAACCAAAAAGACCTATGTTGTTGCCGCTGTTTGTCTCATAATTGAAATTGAAAATCCTGTGTCCACTGCCGTCAAAGACCCCCGTGAAAGAATCTGGATACGAACTGCCGATTATGTTGAACTGTGTGCCGGTGTACTCGGCCAAATTGATGTCGTTTACCATTACGAAATGCGAGCCCCAGTCCTCCAGGTGATTGCCGATGTCGTTTAAATCATTTGGCGTGCCTATTCTGTAGGGATTATTCGGCTCGCCCGTCCCCCCGCTGTACTTCTCCGCCAACGCGCTGCCCGCCAGCAAAAAAACAATTAGAATCGGGAAAATTGCTTTCTGCGCCATCATTGCGGCATTCCTCCAAGATTCTTACCGCCTTCTATTTTACCTGCCCCCCGCAAGTTGCAGGCATTATACCATAATAAGGGCAACAATCGCAAGAAAAAGCCCAAAAAATCACAAGACATTATATTTTGAACTCCGGGTTTGCAATGCTTTCAAAAGTGGGTATAATGTTTGACGGTAGCGGATTATGACTAATACCGCACCTATTTTAAAAGTGCGCTTATGTAAAAGATAATCCTTTTGCTCTTATGGAGTTATATAATTTAGCGGGCGTTAAAATTAAATAGGTGCGGTATAAATCCTAAAATGAGGAGTGAAGCTTGATTATGTCCGAATACAGGATACGATTTACAATGTTAGCAGCGGTAGCCGTACTGTCGGCTTTGTCGATGGTCTCCGGGAAAACCTGGCATTTGGAACAAGGCAAGGAATGGAAGCCTCCATCGGAATATCTGCTGGAAGTAGCTAAAGCAAAGAAGCTGCTTAACACCGGGCAATGCGAGGCCGCCGAAAAGCAATTAGCTCAACTGAAAGAGAACTTCCCGGAAAATGTAGGCCCTGACCAAAATGCTTTCAATGCCTTCGTCAACGCAGAAATACTCTTTTGCAAAGGAAAATTCACCAAAGCAATCAGAAGCTATGATAAATTCCTGAATAAATATTATCACGAAAGCGAACTTTACCAGGCAGCTTTAGACAGGCAGTTTTCCATAGCTATGGCTTATCTATCCGGACGCAAAAAGAGGGTGTTACGCATCTTCAGAATAAAAGGATACGCCGAGGGTGGCAAAATCATGGAAAGGATTATTGACCGGGTCGGCCTCGATGCACCAATCGGAATAAAAGGGACTAAAGCGATGGCTGAAAGTTATGAAAAAAGAAAGAAGTTCAACAACGCCTACCTCATGTGGTCGCGGATTTTCTCACAGTGGCAAACGACCGAAACCGGCAAGGATGCACTGTTTGCTATGGCTCGATGCAAACACGCCGCATATAGAGGACCAAAATATGATGCCTCCAGTCTAATTAGTGCAAAAAACTACTACGAAAACTTCAAAAAACAATATCCCACCGAAAAAATCGACGCCGATAAAATACTCAACCAAATAAATGGGCAATTAGCTTATAAACAACTCAGTATTGGCCGATATTATCAAAAAACCGGTAACAAACAGGCGGCTAATTTTTATTATAGAATGATAATGGATAATTGGCCGGAAAGCGCCGCAGCAAAAATGGCAAATGAAATATTGAAAGATAAGGGCACCACCAAAAATTTGCGTGGTGAAAACGTAAAGAAATGAAGAAAGAAAACCTTAAAAATAGCCATAACTGCTCAAGTCACTTCTGCTCCGGTCTTCTTATGCTCTTGTGCACTCTGTTGTGCTTGGCCTTTTCCGGATGTGGCAAAATGAGCGGCTATTCCAACGAGTCGCTGTTTCCTGAAAATGTGAGCAGCGTTTACGTGGAAATGTTTGAAAACCAAACCTTTTGGCGGGGAGTCGAGTATGAGCTGACCGACGCTTTGGCAAAACGTATCGAGGCAGAAACGCCATATAAGATAATCTCCAGCAGAGACAGAGCCGACACTGTAATAAGCGGACAAATATTGTCAATTGATCAATTTATACTCAGCGTCGAACGAGAGAGAGGTAGTGCTCTGGAAAAAGAGGTCGAACTGCGAGCGACGGTTAATTGGAAAAACCTAAAAACAGGCCAATTACTGATAGACAGCCAGTTGGTCAGTGCCTCAGCCAGTTATTCGCCGCTCCAAGAACAAGGATTTAAGTACGCCTCAAGCCTTGCGGCAAACAAGCTGGCACGAAAAATCGTAGAATCAATGGAAAAGAAATGGTAAAGGAAACGTATCCCGCCAATCGTGAACTTGACGCGAATCACAAACAACGAGACACGAAATATGAGTAACAATCAAAACAGAAAACCAACTCAACCACGTTCCGGCCCACAAGGAAGACCAGGCAAGAAGCCGCCGTTGCCGCGCTATAAACGGGGGCCGTTTGGTTACCTCGTAATTGGAGCTGTGCTTCTGACGGCCTGGATGATGCTGCAGCAATGGCATAAGATTGATGAAATCAGATGGGATGAATTCACCAATCATATTGAGAACAAGCACATCGAAAGTGTCGATATCGGCGAAACCGAGATTACAGGCAAGTTTAATCAGAAAGGTATCGATAGTCGGGACAAAAAGCTGCCGGCCGCCTTCAAAGTAGACTACAAGCAGGACTGGGTCGGTAAAGAGTTTCGCGAGAAGTTAGAGAAAAGCGGAATAAAGGTTAAATTTGCCAAGCAGCGCATCTGGCTCATTATGCTGATGCAATGGGTCCTGCCGCTGCTTGTGCTCGTGGGATTCTTCTATTTCATCTTTGCCCGCAACATTCGCAGCGGCACCGGTGGAATGCTGATGTCCTTTGGCCGAAGCAAGCACCGACTACAGGGCAAAGACCGCGTTAAGATTACATTTAAGGATGTAGCTGGTATCGAAGAAGCCAAAGAGGAAGTAGCTGAGATAATCGAATTTCTGAAGAACCCGAAAAAATTCCAGCGTCTTGGCGGCCGCATCCCTCGTGGAGTTTTACTTATGGGCCCCCCTGGGTGTGGAAAGACATTACTCGCAAAAGCAATAGCAGGTCAGGCCGACGTCCCTTTCTTCAGCATATCCGGCAGCGATTTCGTGGAAATGTTCGTCGGAGTCGGCGCATCGCGCGTACGCGACCTCTTCAAGCAGGCCAAAGAAAATTCGCCCTGTATCATCTTTCTCGATGAGGTTGATGCCATCGGACGAAAACGCGGTGCCGGCTTCGTCGGTGGTGGACACGACGAGCGAGAACAAACACTAAACGCCATTTTAGTTGAAATGGACGGCTTCGGTACCAACGACCAGGTGATTGTGGTTGCAGCGACCAACCGCGCCGATATCTTAGACCACGCATTGACACGCCCGGGCAGGTTCGACAGGCAAATTTTTGTACCATTCCCGGACCTCAAAGGCCGAGTGGATATTCTCAAAGTTCACGCAAGGAAAGTTAAATTAGGACCCAATGCTAACCTCGAAAGATTGGCGCGTGGAACACCTATGTTTAGCGGCGCAGACCTCGCTGCTATTATTAACGAAGCAGCACTGGCAGCAACTATGGCCAATAAAGATTATGTCGAAACGGCCGATTTGGAAGAAGCTCGCGATAAAGTTCGATGGGGAAGAGCCAGAAAGAGCAGGGTTATCGACCAAAAGGAAAAGGAAATCACCGCTTATCACGAGGCCGGACATACGCTCGTGCAATCTCTGCTAAAAGATGCCGACCCACTGCATAAGGTAAGTATCATTCCACGCGGGCCGATGGGCGGTGCCACTTTTGCTCTGCCCGAAAAAGACAGAACGATATTTACGAAAAGATATTGTATGGCGCTCCTGCAGGTGTGTTTTGCCGGGAGAATCGCAGAAGAAATGTTCTGCGATGATATATCCAGCGGCGCACAATCCGATTTTCAGCAGGCCACTAAAATTGCAAGGCAAATGATTTTGACCTGGGGTATGAGCGACCAGCTTGGGCTGATTAGTTACGAACCGGATTTGGGGCTCAGAGACCGCATATATCTGATGCCGGGCGAAAAAGAATATTCCGAGAGAACAGCCGAAGCTATCGATAGCGAAGTAAAAAAAATTACCGATGAGGCCTACAAAAAAGCAAAAGAACTGATAGAAAAAAACAAGGACAAACTTCACCGAATAGCAAAAGCATTGCTGAAATACGAAACTCTCGACGCCGAGGATGTCAAGCTGATACTGGAAGGCGGCGAGCTGGACAAACCCACAGTTGCCGATTTGTTAGCCGCCGAACAGGCAAAGGATAAGCAACAAAAAGAACAACAGGAAAAGTCCAAAACCTAATACTATTTTTATTCCAACTATCTCTAAATCGCCTATGCGGAAAAAACCTGTTGCGATGCTATGGATAGCTTGCGTTCTGCTGGTCAATTGCTGCGCACAAGGCCGGAATACAACTACAGTTCCCACTCCCCCCGTTGAGCTGACAGGAAATGAAAAGCAGTCTTCGTCCGCGCATCTTGAAGTCGCTCGTATGGATGGCAGGGCCGGCATCGCCGTCATTTTTCAGGGCGCCAAAGAGCTTCACTACTATGCAAGAGCGGAAACCGCCCCCGCTGCCGGCTTCGAACTGAAGGTCGAAGCCAAATCCGAAAACTTTGTCTTTGACAAACCTGTCTTACCAATGTGGGACATCATCGTGGACCCCTTTGGCAGGAAAGTCGAGGTATATGCAGGCCGCTTCACCGTCTTTGTGCCAATCAAAAAAGCCAACGTCCCGACCAAGCTCGCTGGCCCTGTTAAGGTCAAAATCTCAGGCCAGACTTGTACAAATATGGTTTGCCTGCCGCCATTCGAAAAAACGCTGCCCGTAACGATTGATTACAGTCAGGCCGACTCCTGGAAAGAAATCAGCTTCAAAACCGCCCCCGACGAATACCAGGTAGTTAAAGGCCCGAGTTATTCACCCTGGTTTGCTCTTGGTTTGGCCTTCCTGGCGGGCCTGTCCCTGAATATTATGCCCTGCGTCTGGCCCGTCCTGCCCATCATTGTTATGCGCATTGTCGAGCAGGCAAAACAGAGCAAAGGCAAATCGACCGTAATGGGCCTTGCCTTTTGTCTTGGGATATTACTGTTCTTCGCCTGCCTCGCGGGCGCAAACATTATCTTGCAGGTCTTTTACAGCACCGCCCTGCAGTGGGGTGACCAGTTCCGCAACCCGGCCTTTGTTGCCGGTATGGCGCTTTTGCTGATTGTGCTGGCATTGTTTATGTTCGGCCTCTTTACCGTTACCGTCCCGTCTGCAATATCAGGCAAAGCCGGTTCCGGCAGGGGATATACCGGAGCTGTGGGAATGGGCTTCCTGGCTGCTATATTGAGCACACCCTGCAGCTTCGCAATCCTCGCCGCGGCCTTTGCCTGGGCGCAAGCTCAGCGATTAGTACTGGGCACGCTCGCCATAATGGTTATTGGCGTGGGGATGGCTGTACCGTACGCAATGCTTACTTCAATGCCCGGCTTACTAAAACGCACGCCCAAGCCGGGACGATGGATGGAGTTGTTCAAGCAAACAATCGGATTTGTTCTGCTCATTATCGCCGTAAAGCTCATCGTCGCCCTGCCCGAAGTCCGCACAGCCCGCATACTTTATTTTGCCGTAATCCTTGCGTTTTGCGTTTGGATGTGGAGTGGCTGGGTCGATTACAACACCAAACCATCACGCAAGTGGCTTGTGCGAATTATCGCCGTACTTCTGGCAGTTGTAGCAGGATGGACCTTTCTGCCCGCACCAACCGAAGAGCTTATCGACTGGCAAAAGTACGATGCCGCCGTTATAGAAACCGCCAAAGCCCAGGGAAAACCTGTTCTGATTAAGTTCACTGCGGACTGGTGTTTAAGCTGTCAGGCGGCGGACAGATTGGTTTTTCGGCGCAAAGACATCGCAAAATTAATCGAAGAAAAGAATGTTTTGGCAATCAAAGCCGACACTACCGTCAAAGACTACCCGGCGACGATTGCCCTGAAAAATGTTTACAACGAACCAGGCGTCCCCGTCAGCATCCTGCTTGTCCCAGCTAAGGAGGAGTCAGTCAGATGGCGAGGTATGGCCTTTGGCGACCAACTGAAAACACAATTGGAGAAACTTCCCACTCGATAACAGCTATGCCAAAAAAAACAGCAGCAAAAAAAACAAAGATAAAAGTTGAAAAAGACCAAGCCAGGCAGAGGGTCAGAAAAATTCTGCCGATATTGAAAAAGGCATACCCCGGCGCAAAGACCGCGCTTAACTTTAAAAATCCCCTGGAACTGCTTATCGCCACAATTCTCTCAGCCCAGTGCACGGACGCCAGGGTCAATATGGTCACCAAAGAAGTGTTCAAGAAATACAAATCAGCCAAAGACTGGGTAAAAGCCGACATAAAACATATCGAAGAGGATATAAGAACCACCGGCTTTTACCACAATAAAGCAATCAGCATCAAAGGCACCTGTTCAAAGATAATCGAGCAATTTGACGGCAAAGTCCCCAACACAATGCAAGAGCTTACTGCACTTCCCGGTGTGGGTAGAAAAACGGCAAATGTTGTATTGGGCAACGCCTTCGGCAAACCGGCAATAGCCTGCGATACCCACGTTATTCGCCTCTCCCGCCGATTGGGACTTTCAGAAAACAGCAACGCCGTAAAGTTGGAATTTGATTTGGCCGAAATAGTACCGAAGAAAAGCTGGACGCTATTCAGTCATCTGCTGATTTTCCACGGGCGAAATATCTGCAATGCACGCAAGCCGGACTGCGAAAATTGCCCAATTTCAAGATATTGTCCGGCTGCAAACAACCCGGCTTTGTGGTAGAATGAGAATCAGATGGTGTGCAGTAGAATAACAGAATATCAAAGGAGAATTTTTACCTATGGCGGATATTATTGATAAACCCGTAAAGGACCTCTGGCGAATATTCAGGGTAATGGCTGAGTTCGTCGAGGGATTTGATGAGCTTGGTTCTATTGGGCCCGCCGTATCCTTCTTCGGCTCATCGAGGGCAAAGCCAAACGAAAAGTATTACAAACTCGCCGTGAAAACCGCCTCCGAAATAGCAAAGGCCGGATTCGCAGTAATAACCGGCGGCGGAGGGGGAATTATGGAGGCGGCAAATAAGGGCGCCGCACAAGTAAACGGTAAAAGCATCGGCCTTAATATCGAACTGCCTTTGGAACAGATACCAAACGAGTATCAGAACCTGTCACTGCACTTTAGATATTTCTTTTGTCGCAAGGTTATGTTCCTCAAATACGCTCATGGCTTTATAGTCTTCCCCGGCGGTTATGGAACTATGGACGAATTTTTCGAGTCGCTCGTACTCATTCAAACATTAAAGCAGGCCTCTTTCCCCGTCATTTTGATGGGCTCCGAATACTGGGATGGATTAATTAAGTGGATGAACGAAAAGATGCTAAAAGAACACAACCACATCTCACCGGAAGATATGGACGTCTTCACGGTGGTCGATGAACCCAAGGCCGCCGTCAAAATCATAGTGGATTTCAAGGAAGCAAAAGGTCATGTCGGAATAGAGCTGCCCCCGGGAATGAAAAAAATCTAATTGCTCGCGAGATACATTTGCCGAGATACTTAACCGAACCAAAGGTCACGAGGGTCGAACTTACTACACCTGACACCCTGTTCTCCAGATGTCCTGCACCCTGATACTCTGATTACCCGATACCCTCATCTACTCATCCACGCATTTTCGCTTCCTCCAAATGCCCCAACAGATATTTCTTATCCGGCCCGCCTAAATGCTCCCACGGCAAAACCTCGTCACAGTCAAATTGCCTTCGAGCGACCGCCTCAACATCCAAACCGAATTTCTCAAATGCCTTTTTCCAAATTTCATAGTCAAAACACTCGTTCCACAAATCAAACCTTGCACCCCCCTGCCACGCCGCTTCGACAACATCGCAAAGTCGCCTGTCGCCGCGCCCTATCGCCGACTCTAACACACTCCGGCTAATATTATGGAATTTGAACCGCAAAAACCTTGCTCGAAGTTTTTTTTTCTCATCGAGTATCAACCGTTTTGCCTGCTCGAAATACGTTTTTGGTTTTTGCCAGAGCCAGCCAAACGGCGTATGCGCCTTCGGCACAAACCAGCTTATGGTAATGTTTATCTGCCCCGTTCTGCCGCTCACATCTTTGCCAAGTCGCGCCAACTTAAATGACAAATTTGCAATCTCTCTTATGTCCTCCTCGCTTTCACCCGGCAGACCAACCATAAAGTATAGCTTTAATCGCTGCCACCCCGCCCGGTAAGCTGCCTCAACGCCGGCAAACAAATCCTCATCCTTCAACGGCTTGTTGATAATCTCTCTTAGTCTTTCACTGGCCGCCTCAACCGCAATTGTCAGACCGCTTTTTCTCACGCTCGTTACCAGCTTAGGCAACAGTCTCAACTGCTGGCCAACACGCAAACTCGGCAGCGACAGGCCGACATATTTGTCCCGAAAATATTCATCCAGCCCCCCAACCAATTCTTCAAGGTCGGGATAGTCACCGGTCGATAAACTCAGCAGACTTACCGTATCAAATCCGCTTGCTGCGTAACCGGCCTTTGCAATATCGATAATTTTTTCAACACTGCGGTAACGAACAGGCCTTCTGCAAAAGCTCGCCTGGCAAAATCGACACCGACCCGGACAGCCCCGCATAATCTCGACACTGACTCGTTCGTGAACGGCCTGGGCAAACGGAACTATCGGCCGAAGCACAATAGCAGCGCTATCAAAATCCTCGACAACCGCATTCGCCAACTGCGCGCCCAAATCAGGAACTTCCGACCCGAACGACTTTATCTTCTCACCGTCATATTCGAACTTATAAAACGCAGGGACATACGCCCAGTCGAACTGCTCAGCAGCCGACAAAAGAATTTCTTCTTTTGTCGCGCCGGCTTCTTTCTCACGCTTAACCAATTGCACAAGTTCAACAACCGCTTCCTCACCTTCACCGAGCACAAACAAATCAACGAACTCAGCGATAGGTTCACAGCAATTAGACATACCTCCGCCTGCGATTACCAACGGGTCATTTTCATCTCGAAGACTGCTGCGAATATTCAGCCCGCCGAGGTCAAGCATATTGAGCACATTCGTATAGCAAAGCTCATTGGTTAAGCTAAAACCAACAATATCAAAACTCTTCAGTGCTGCTTTGGATTCCAGACTAAACAGCTGAATTTCTTTCTCACGCAGCACTTTTTCAGCATCTGTCCAGGGCGTAAAGACCCGCTCAGCGGCCACGCCCTCCATTTTGTTGAGAACATCATAGATAATTGCAAGACCCAGATAGCTCATCGCCACTTCGTAAATATCCGGGAAGCACAATGCGATGGTTAATTCGCTTTGTGACAGGTCTTTTTTGATTTGGTTAATTTCACCGCCGATGTACCTGCTCGGCCTGCGAACGTACGGCAGAAACTCCCGCTCAACTCGCTCTGTCAATATTGTTACCTCTCTCTTGTCCACGGCGGTATTATAGATTGATATTTGATTGTTTTCTATTTATTATTGCTTAATTATCAATCATCAAGTTCTGTGTATCGAAAGGATTTTTATGAATAAGCAGAATATTCGCATTGCAATTGGAATCATTGTTGCCGTCTGCTTGATTGCTGCATTATATATTCGGCCGAGACCTCCCGCCGAGGCCGACAGCAGCCATCGACCGGTGATGGGGACATTGGCCCAAATCGTAGCGGTCGCACCGGATACGAACACAGCTAAGCGATGCATCGAAGCCGGCTTTGCGGAAATTAACAAAGTTGACGAGCTGATGAGCGATTACAAGAACGACTCGGAAATAAGCAAGGTCAACCGAAATGCTTTTAAGCAAGCAGTCAAAGTCAGCAAATCAACATACGAAGTCCTGCAAAAAGCTGTCCGGTTCAGCAAACTTTCTTCCAGCGCCTTTGATGTCACGGTGGGACCATTAGTGCAGCTTTGGCGTTCGGCTTCCGAAGCGAACTCTGTCCCCACCGATACCGAACTCCAGCAAGCTCGCTCGAAGGTCGGCTACGAGCTGCTCATACTCGATGCCAATGAAATGAGTGTGCGATTCGCCGTTGACGGTATGAAGCTGGATTTGGGCGGCATAGCGAAAGGATACGCAATCGACAAGGCGGTCGAGGCGATGAAAAAATCCGGCGCACTCGGGGCAATGGTCGATATCGGCGGTGACATTCGATGCTTCGGCACTCCGTCAAAGGGCAAAAGCCACTGGCTAATCGGCGTGCAGGACCCCAACAAAACAGAAGATTTAATCGGAACGTCTTTGCTCGTCTTGAAGCTGACAGACGCCGCAATCGCAACCAGCGGAAACTATCGGCGGTTCGCCTTGATAAAAGGCAAAAAGTACACTCATATCATAAGCCGCAAAACCGCAGCGGGTGCCGAGGGTTTATCAAGCGTAACCATTATCGCCAAAAATGCAATGGATGCCGACGCCCTCGCAACAGCCGTCACCGTAATGGGTACGGAAAAAGGTCTTGCCTTAATCGAAAAATTACCGCAAACCGAGGCGATTTTGATAACCTCACCACCACAGCAAAAATTTATAAAAACCACCGGCGCAGAAAAATACATAAAAAGATAACCCCCTAATAAATGCTGCCCCCTGTCCGAATTGTTCAAACAGTTGCGGGCTTTTCAGCCGGTTGTTCAGCAACTCGGGCGGTTTTGCCGACCTCGATGATTACCTTCGTCGGGCACTTGTTCATAGCGGTTTCAGTCTGCTCGCTCGGCTGGTACTTTTCATAATCCAGCCGGGCCAAATTGTCCTCAACCGAAAACACGTCGGTTTGCTTGGCACAGATGCCGCACCCGATACATCCGACCTTGCACATCGACCGTGCCATCTTGCCGCTCTCTCTGCTGCTGCACGCAACCGTCAACATATTTTCATAACCGAAAGGAACCATTTCGATTAAATTACGAGGGCAGGCCTTTGCGCAGGCACCGCAACCGGTGCATTTTTCATAGTCAACGACAGCCAGGCCGTCAACGATTCTGATTGCCTCAAACCTGCAGACACTCACACAATCGCCGAAGCCGAGGCACCCAAATTTGCACGCCTGCACATTAGCTAAGGCGTTTGCCGATATGCACGTTGGTATGCCCTCGTATTTTGCGTAATAAGTCTTGTCCCCACTGCGAGCCCGGCAGTGCACAATCGGTCTTTTAGGTGCGCCCGACTCGCTGATTTGCAGGCTCAATATTTTACCAATTGCTTCTATGGTTTTTTGTCCCCCCGGCGCGCATTCGCCGAGCAGTTCGGGATTTTCCAGAACCGCTTCGGCATATTGCCAACATCCCGCAAATCCGCACGCCCCGCAGTCGAGCTTCGGCAGGACATCGTGTATCTGCTCAATCTTCGGGTCAACCTCGACTTTCAGCTTTTCACTTGCGAACAAAAGCACAACTGCAAAGCCGCTGCCCAGCCCCAGCATCGTCAGCCCCGCAGGCCACGCACTATTCCACAACTCCAACGCACTCGCTAATACCATCTTAAAGAACCAAACACTGAAACTCAAATTCTAAAATTAAATCGATAATTTTGCATTTTGATTTTTGATTTTTAATCTTCTTACCTTATCATTCCCGCAAATCCCATAAAGGCCAATGTAAGCAGCCCCGCGGTAATCAGCGTAATAGGCGCCCCTTTAAGGCACTCAGGCACGTCGGCCAGATTAAGGTTCTCCCGAATACCCGCCATAATACAAATCGCCATAGTAAAACCTATCCCGCCTCCGAAACTCAACACAACCGCCTCGAGCAGATTATCAATGCCCCAGAGACTGATAAAAAGACACAGTCCCAAAATCGCGCAGTTTGTCGTAATCAACGGCAAGAATATGCCAAAGCTCTGATACAGTGAGGGAAAGAATTTTCGCACATACATCTCGACAAGCTGCACCGCACCGGCAATAACCAATATAAAGCACACGTATCGTGTAACCCCAAGACCAAACTTCATCAAAATCCAGTGGTCAATCATCCACGTCAGTGTCCCGCTCAGTGTCACCACAAATGTCACCGCCATACCCATACCGAAAGCCATATCGATTCTGCCGGACACGCCAAGATACGGACAAATACCCAGAAACTTCGTGAACACAAGATTATTAATCAGGACGATAGATATAAAACCTAAAAGCAAAATGTTGAGAGTATCCATAAATCACATCTCCTAAGCCTGCCTCTTCGTCACCGCATTAACCAGCCCTAACAGCAGGCCCAAAGTTATAAAGGCCCCTACCGGCATACTCATCGCCGCCCACGGCACAAATGCCTCCGGCATCACTTGCAGCTCAAATATCTTTCCCGTAGCCAGCAGCTCCCTGACACCGGCCAGCACGCAAAGCGTCACCGTAAAACCGAGCCCCATACCAATCCCGTCTATAACGCTTACAACCAGACCGTTCTTACTCGCACAAGCCTCGGCCCGGCAAATAATAATGCAATTGACGATAATCAAGGGAACGTACGGCCCCAGCCGCTCGCTCATCTCCGGCATAAATGCCTTCAGGAACAAATCGCAAATTGTCACAAATGTTGCTATCGTCAGCGTGAACATCAAAATTCGAAGGTGCGGTTTGAGTAGATTTCGCATCAGGCTGACCACAATGTTGCTGCACAGCAATACGAAGATGACGCTGCAGCCCATAGTCAAAGCCGGCTTGACCGCAGCCGTAACCGCCAGTGTCGGACACATCCCTAACAGCAGGCGAAAAACAGGATTCTCATCCCACAGACCTGCGACGAGAGTCCGTTTATAAAGCTCGGTTGTAGCTTGCTTTTCACCTGGCATTGCCGATTAGTCCTCTTTCTTTCATCTGCTCTTTTATCTGGGGTAGAGACAAATTTATTATTTTAACCACCGCCTCACTGCTGACAGTAGCTCCGCTTATAGCGACGATTTCGCAATCGATTCTTTTATCATCACCCGTTTTTACAAGCTCCAGTTTCTCCGCCGGGGCCCCTGCAAACTGGCTGCGATAGTAACCCAATTTTATCTGGTCGCCAAAACCCGGAGTCTCGTTACTCGCCAAAACATTGAACCCTGCTATCTTTTCAAGGTCCTTATCAACACCAACAACCAGTTCAATCTTGTCTTGAAAGCCCGGCCCTTCGCAGTTAAATGCCCAGCCGACACAACCGCCCTCGTCCGACAGGGCCTTGTATATGTTACTCTTTACCCTCTTACCTTTGGCCAACTCAACCTTTATCTCCACCGTCAGCTCAAAACTTTTGGCCGCAGGAAGCAATTCGCCCATTAGACAATTCAGCTTATCTATCCTGTTTTGCTCTATTCTCGGTGACCACGCCGCGTTTGCTATTGCTATCAACAGCCCGAAGCAGAACGACGAAACAATCAGCAGCCAGCTTTGTTCGATAAAATGTCTTATCTTAGACACCGGGCTCACCTCCCGCCGGAACCAGCTTGCAGAACCTGTCAATCAAAGGAGTAACAGCGTTCATCAAAAGAACCGCATACATCACGCCTTCAGGATATTCTCCGACAATTCTTACAAGCATCGTCATCAACCCTACGCCGACTCCGAAAATCCACATCCCCTTGGTAGTCAAAGGCGCGGTAACAGGGTCGGTAGCTATGAAAAACGCACCAATTAACAGTCCGCCGCTGCACAGGTGGCACAACGGCGAAACGTACGCATTAGAATTTATCAGATACGCGATTGTCGCGAAGACAGAAGCCGACAGCAGCACAGCTAATGGAATATGAAAATTTATTGTTCGTCTTATCAACAGATAAATACCGCCAATCAAAAGAACCAGAACGCTTGTCTCACCCAGACATCCGCCAACCTCGCCTCTAAACGCAGCCGAAAGTTGCTCGTTGACAACTTCAGCTCCCTTCCCTGTTTTTATGGCCTCTTTACTCCACGCTAACGGTGTCGCCTGAGTGCGTGTATGAACTCCGTCAGCAGCGATTTTCGGCATCGCGCTATCAATCGCCGCCGGCACCGTCCACGTAGTCATCAACATACCAAAGCAGGCGGTCAGAAAGGCTCTGCCGACCATAGCTGGATTAAAGATATTCGCACCCAGTCCGCCAAAAACCATCTTTCCAATTGCAATAGCGAAGGCGCTGCCGATTACTGCTGCCCAAATTGGTAAATTCGGAGGAACCGATAGCGCAAGGATTATGCCGGTAACAACAGCGCTAAAATCACCTAAGGATTCGAACGCATTGGATTTCTTACGGACCACATTGCAAAGCCATTCGGTCACAACAGATGAAATCACGCACGTGGAGATAAGGGCAAACGCATGCACACGAAAATAATAACCAGCCGCTATCATAGCAGGCGCCAAACCGATTATAACGTCCACCATCACGCCACGCGTGGAAAACGGACCGCTGATATGCGGCGAACAAGAAACTCTTATATCCTTAAGCATTTAGTTCTTCCACAAATTATCCCGGCACTTTCTTCTTTTGCCCGGAAAGAAAGATTTTCCCCGTCTTGATATACCCCGTCAGCTCTATATTAGCAGGGCACACGTAACTGCAACAGCCGCACTCCATACACCCGCTTATATAATAGCTTTCCGCCACATCCAAAAAATTATACTTGACGGCGTGCGCAATCTTCGTCGGATTCAAACCCTCAGGACATACCTCTATACATCTGCCGCACCGAATACACGCAGTTTGGCGTCTGGCGAATTTGGCCCTGCCGATTTCTTCTCCCATTAATACCGTTATAGCGCCTGTGGTTTTGGTAATGGGTATCGTCAAATCGGCAATTGCTATCCCCATCATAGGACCGCCCAGTATCACCTTTGCCGACTTGTGCGTCACTCCTCCGCAGAATTCTATAAGCTCGTTCACCGATGTCCCTATCGGAACATATAGGTTGCTCGGATTGGCAATCGCCCTGCCCGCCACCGTCACAACCCTGTGCGTCACCGGCC
>CAZQYB010000026.1:0-3944 GCA_964597535.1 uncultured Pirellulales bacterium
GGAGAATCAACAGAACAGCATGGGCAACAAGCTGCCACCCATCGCGGCATATCGTAGCATATCGTGTAGATTTTCTTGATAAGGCGGTTCTTTGAGAGTATAGTATCAGTTAATCCGTGAACCCCTTAGGGGTGAACCCCTCAGGGGTGAAATCCGTGGTTAAAATTGGCCCAGAAAGATTGCTGAACATATTTGTCGGAGGTCGTGAACAATGAGTCCCAAGCAAAATCCTGATGATAACATTACGCTGAATCAACTGGAAGGTATCCAGAGGAGTATTACGAACCGACTTAAACAGCTTCAAAAGAAAGTACGCCAGAGTGACAGAGAGATTATCCTTGAGCTAATACAATTAACTCGTGAGAACCTGTACAGAAAGGCCCAGGCGCTCTGCGAAGAAAGGGATTCTTATAAAAACAAATTCCAGGCGATATGCAAGATTCTGGATAAATAAAATACTGAAAAAGAACAGTTCTATGAATCGACGAGATTTTTTGAAGACTATTGGCGTGGGTGTTGCGGCGATGGCGCTGCCGGGGTGCAGACGCGCAGATAAGTCGTCCGCGGAAAAGCTCAATTTTGTTTTCTTTTTGATTGATGATTTGGGCTGGATGGACGCCGGCTGCTACGGCAGCAGGTTTTACGAGACGCCGAACATAGACAAGCTGGCCGCTGGGGGGATGCGATTCACCGATGCGTACGCTGCCTGCGCAGTCTGCTCACCGACAAGGGCAGCAGTTATGACCGGACGGTATCCTGCTCGTGTAGGAGTTACCGATTGGATACGCTGGCTTGATTTCGAGGGCAATCGGACCGACCCAAATGAGAAAGGCCCTACCGAATATGTCGGTGGCAGCAAAAGGAAATTATTATGTCCGCCCAATCCATACTGGATGGAGCTGGAAGAGGTTACCATTGCCGAAATCCTCAAACCCGCTGGATACACCTGCTGTCATATCGGCAAATGGCACTTAGGTCACGATGCGTGGTATCCGCAAAAGCAGGGCTTCGACTTCAATATAGCCGGATGTCACTTCGGCATGCCACCAAGCTATTTCGACCCTTATCAAAAAAGAAAAAACAAACGAGGCATCCCGACACTAAAACCCCGTCGAGAGGGCGAATACCTGACCGACCGCGAGGCTGACGAGGCGGCAAGCTTTATTAAGGAACACAGCGACAAACCATTTTTCCTCTATATGGCCCACTATGCGGTACATGTCCCCATCCAGGCAAAGGAAGAGATTACTTCGAGATACCGTACGAAGCCCCAATACGGCCAGAAGAGCGCCAAATACGCGGCGATGATACAAAGCGTGGACGAATCCGTGGGCCAAATTATGTCTGCGCTGGAAGAGGCCAATATAGCCGAGAGAACGGTGATAATCTTCACCAGTGACAACGGCGGACTTTCACGGTTTACCAACAACGCGCCGCTGCGTGCCGGCAAGGGCTATCCATACGAGGGGGGCATCCGTGTTCCGCTGATAATTCGCTGGCCCGGTGTCGCAAAACCCGGCACCATCAGCCGTGAGCCGGTTACCAGTGTAGATTACCTGCCGACCATTTGCGAGCTTGCGGGAGTCAAGTCACCCGCGGACCGAGAAATTGATGGCCTCTCGCTCGTTGAGCATCTGAAGTCGAACGGAACCACCAGGTTGGGCAGGGACGCAATCTTCTGGCATTTTCCGCACTATCGAGATGAGATCGTGCCTTATAGTATTGTTCGCAGCGGCCGCTGGAAGCTCATACGCAGATATGAGGGCAATACCTTTGAACTATTTAACCTTGAAGAGGATATATCTGAGACAAACGACCTTTCCAAGAAGATGGCCGGAAAGGTAGAACAGCTTGATGCCAGACTGACTGCCTGGCTGAACGATGTCGGGGCTAAGCTGCCCAGAGCAAATCCTGATTATGACGCCGGGACAGAAAAGAAAAATGCGTAAAGCAGAATAAGTAACTTATGCTTTGCTGAACCCTGGAAGGAGAAAGACGTAATTGTAGCACAAAAAGGAGAAACAGAAGTGTATAAGATTGCTGTGATACCCGGTGACGGGACGGGGCCGGAAGTGACGGTCGAAGCGGTAAAGGTGTTGAAAGTCGCTGCCGACAAGTTTAAGTTCAAAGTTGATTTGACAGAATTTGATTTCGGCGGCGAAAGGTACAAAAGGACCGGCGAAACCCTGCCGGACAGCGGCGTCGAAGAGCTTCGCAAATTCGATGCGATTCTGTTAGGTGCAATTGGCCACCCGGACGTTGCGCCGGGGATTCTGGAAAAGGGAATACTGCTGAAAGCGCGTTTTGGGCTGGACCAGTATATCAACCTTCGGCCGGTTAAGCTGTATCCCGGCGTGGAGACGCCTTTGAAAGACAAAGGCCCGGATGATATTGACTTTGTCGTTGTTCGTGAAAATACCGGCGACCTCTACACGGGTACCGGCGGCTTTACGATGAAAGGAACGCCCCAGGAAGTGGCTGTGCAATCAGCTGTTTATACTCGCTTCCTGGTCGACCGGTGTTTGAAGTATGCATTCGAATACGCTCGCAAATACGGCAAGAAAGCGCGCGGCAAGAGCGACAAAAACACCCTCGCACTCTGCGGAAAAACCAACGTGCTGACATATATCTATGACCTGTGGGAGCGCGCTTTCAATGAAATGGGCGAGGCCGAATATCCCGATATCGAAAGGGAATACTATCACGTTGACGCCACGTGTATGTGGATGGTCAAAAATCCCGAATGGTTCGATGTAATCGTGACCGGCAATATGTTCGGTGACATCATCACCGACCTCGGTGCGATGGTCCAAGGCGGGATGGGTATTGCGGCCGGCGGCAACATCAACCCCGAAGGCGTCAGTATGTTTGAGCCGATTGGTGGAAGCGCACCGAAATATACCGGCAAAGGCGTTATCAACCCGCTGGCTGCTATTTGCGCGGCGCAAATGATGCTTGAGACCCTCGGCGAGGACAAGGCCGCCACGAAGGTCGAGGACGCGGTCAAGTTTGTAACCGCCAACAAGATACAATCGCTGGCAGCCAGCAAAATGGGATACTCCACGAGCGAAGTAGGCGACCTCGTTGCAGAGAAAGTTGCTGAGTAAGAAAGCGATTTGTAATTTTGCATTTTGAATTTTTAATTTTGAGTTTCTTACGATGCCTGCAAATTTGACGCCGGAATATTTCAAGGCTGAGCGGTGGTTTCGCGAGGCGACGACCACGGAGGAGAAGATTCTTGCCCTTGAGCAGATGCTTCGTGTGATGCCGAAGCACAAAGGCACGGACCATTTGCGGGCAGATTTGCGAAGGAAACTGAGCAAACTAAAAGAAGCGCCCGCAAAAAAGGGAAAGGCAAAACACGTTGACATTTTTTACATCCCGCGAAGCGGTTCGGGCCAGGTTGTACTGCTGGGCGCGCCGAACTGCGGTAAAAGCTCCATCGTTGCGGCCCTGACAAATGCAAAAGTCAACGTCGCCGATTTTCCCTTTGCAACCACGGCGCCTGTTCCCGGAATGTTAACATTCGAAGACGTTCAGATTCAACTTGTGGATATGCCGCCTATTACGGCCGACTACAGCGCTCCGGGTCAGGTAGGGACATATCGCAACTGCGACCTGATTGGCGTCTGTATCGACCTTTCCGCTGACGTCAAGAAGCAATTGCGCCTCTGCCTTGATTTTCTCGAATCAAGGAACCTGCTCGTCGATAGCGAGACACCCGCCCTCGACACGCACGGCAATCCTCTCGGCAAAAAGGTTTTTTGCATCTGCACGAAGTCCGACATTGCCAAACCAAAGACACTCCAAACATTGAAGAAATCCTGCGAACGAACCTTTGAGTTTGTCGAAATATCAACCGAAATCGGCACCGGCGTTGAGAAGCTGCGCGGTACGTTTTTCAAATTGTTGAATATAATCCGCATTTACGCCAAGCCGCCGGG
>CAZQYB010000026.1:3954-22091 GCA_964597535.1 uncultured Pirellulales bacterium
AAACCCGCCGATATGAACGACCCGTTCACACTGTCAGCCGGCTCAACCGTTATGGACCTGGCCGCCGCCATTCACAGGGAGTTGGCCGAAAAACTGAAATTCGCAAGAATCTGGGGCGCCGGGGTCTATGACGGCCAAAACGCCCAGCGAAACCACGTTCTAAACGACAAGGACATTATCGAGTTGCACTTCTGGTGATTTTCTCTATAATGCTGCTCCCGGTATTAACGTCCCTCACAAGGAAAAACGCAAAATGGAAAGGAGAATTGATATGTGCAGAGTCCGCTTTGTTATCATTGGTCTCTTGACAGCTATGGTATTGGCCGGCGTATGCGGCCCGGCTGTCGCAACCCCAACGGACGAGGCATCCGTTCAGAAGCCTGTCGTAACAATCGAGGCCGGCAAAACCGGCGAGCCGATTTCAAAGTACATCTACGGCCAGTTCATCGAGCACCTTGGCCGGTGCATATACGGTGGCATCTGGGCCGAAATGCTCGAAGACCGCAAGTTCTGGCATCCCATCCCCGCTGAAGGCCCTGTGTGGAAAGAGCACCAGGGAGCTCGTGTTCTTATAGCGTCCCCGTGGCGGGTTGTCGGTGACAAGGATGCTGTAAAGATGTCAACCGAGAATTCTTTTGTAGGTGAGCATACTCCGGAGGTCCGGTTAGCAGGCAAAAAGGCCTGCGGCATCGCACAAGAGGAGCTGGCACTTCGCAAAGGCCAAGAATACGTCGGGCGAGTCGTGCTCGCCGCTGATTCCAAATCTGCGGTAGCGCAGGTAAGTTTGTACTGGGGTCCCGGCGCCGGCAAGAGTGTATTCATCGAGAACCTTTCCAGCGAATTCACCACAACGGACTTTTCCTTCAAAGTAGGTAGTGACAGCGACAACGGCCGGCTGGAAATAGTGGGCCGCGGCAAAGGTACGCTTCGAATCGGCACTGTTTCGCTTATGCCCGTCGACAACATCAAGGGTATGAGGGCTGATACGCTGAAGCTTCTCAAAGAATTAAATGCCCCTATCTATCGCTGGCCCGGCGGGAACTTCGTCAGCGGTTATGACTGGCGAGACGGCCTCGGCGACCGCGACAAACGACCGCCGCGAAAGAATCCCGCCTGGACGGGCGTCGAGCATAACGACTTCGGCCTTGACGAGTTTGTTGCCTTCTGCCGAGAGGTCGGTGCCGAACCACAGATTGTGGTGAATTCCGGCTTTGGCGACGACCACTCCGCCGCCGAGGAAGTCGAATATGCCAACGGCCCAACCGATACGCCTATGGGCAGATGGCGTGCCCTCAACGGCCATCCCGAACCCTACAATGTCAAGTGGTGGGGCATCGGTAACGAAATGTACGGCAAATGGCAGTTGGGACATATGAAACTTGAGCACTACACTCAGAAGCACAATCTGTTCGCCAAGGCGATGCGCAAGGTGGACCCCTCAATCAAACTCGCTGCCGTTGGTGACACAGGGAAATGGTCGAGAGGAATGCTGGGGAACTGCGCCGATTATATGGACCTGATAAGCGAGCACTTTTACAGGGGAGAACAGGAGTCCGTGATTAAGCACGTGTGGCAGACCGTTGACGCCATCCGCAGCAGGGTCAAGGCCCACCATAGTTACCGCGAAAAAATTGAGTCGCTTAAAGGCAAAGGTATCCGCATTGCCCTCGACGAGTGGAACTACTGGCACAGGCCTTACGTGTACGAATACGGCGAGATCGGCTGTCGCTACACGCTCAAAGACGCTCTGGGCATTGCTACCGGCCTGCACGAGATGATACGCAGCAGTGATATGATATTTATGGCCAATTACGCCCAGACCGTCAACGTCATCGGCTGTATCAAGACAACCAAGACCGAAGCCGCATTTGCAACGACCGGCCTGACGCTGAAACTTTATCGCAACCACTTTGGCAGTATCCCGGTTGCCGTCAGCGGCAATGTCGAGCCGCTTGACGTGGTTGCCGCGTGGACCGAGGACCGCAAAGCCGTAACTGTTGCCGTTGTCAATCCCACTGCGCACTCGTATGAAATCGCGCTGGACGTCAAGGACGCCCAACTGACCGGCGGTGGACAACGCCGGCAGATTTCCGGCCCAGACGCAATGGCCTACAACGAGCCCGGTAAAGAGCCAAAAGTTGTGATTGAAGAAAAGTCGTTCTCAGGTACCCTGGATAAGTTGAGCGTGCCGCCTCTGAGCATTTGCCTTTATAAGCTGCCGGCCCGCTGAATAGAAAATCAAATATCAAAATGCAAAATGTAAAATTAAGTCCACAGGACGCCCAGCGGCGGAAGTCGTTATCCATCGCGAATCTTCTGCTGGATGACTCCACAGTTTAAATTTTTGAACTTCACTATTAAGGATGCTACCAACTATGGAATGCAAAAAAGAGCAAAATCTGCAAAACTGCAATTGTACATATCCATGCAGCAAAAAGGGGGTATGCTGCGATTGTATAAGGTCTCATTTGGCTATCAAAGAACTGCCCGGCTGTTGTTTCCCCGACGAGGTCGAGAAAACTTTCGACCGAAGCTTCCGCGCCTTCGCAAAAGCCTGGAACTTGTAACACAAAACGCGCCAATTAGAGTAACAGGGCATAAAAAAAGACCGGGCTAAATAGTCCGGCCTATCGTGCTAAGATACGTTAGGATTATTTTTGGTTCTTAAGTTTTTCAACATACTCACGGGCATTTTCCATAGGGAATCCTTTAGTATCTCGAAACCCTCTTCCGGACTGCAGACAATTTTCAAATGCCTCAATTGCTTTTTCTTTCTGACCAATCTGCATATAGGAGTTGCCAAGATAAAAATAGGTGGAGGACAAGCTGCCTTGAAAATCTTCTTCTTGATCAATTATTTCTTCAAAAGATTCTATAGCCCTATTATGCTCTCCCATGTTGTCATAACATATCCCGACCATAAATATATCGTCAGCCTCTTGATAGATTTTAAGTGCATTGGCATATTGCTTGTCCTTAAACAATTTCCATGCCTTTTGCTTAAGCTCGTCTCTTTGTTCTACATACTTTTGGTATATAACCTTTGCTCCATCAGGAATTTCAAAATTAAAGGTTTCATCCGGAATATCTTCGTTATAAACAAAGCTATCTGCATGAAGATTTACAGGTTCTTCATAGTTTGGATTACTCCAATGTTTACCCTCAACTATCAACTTGCTTTTAATATCAAATACAAACCAGAAAGAAGCAGACAGTTGTTTAAAACTGCACTTTACAAACACACAGTCTTGGCCTGTCTTTTCCATTTTTCCGAAATTTTCCTGCCAATCATCTGCTAATGGCTTGAGTGTCTGAAGGATTTTACCGGTCAACCATGGACTCAACTCCATAATTTTATACCAGAACTTCAAATTGCGAACCGTATGGCCCTCGAAAATCTTAACCCTATTGGAGCCGGGCCTGCGATAATATACCTTATCGCCTTGAACAACTATTATTTCTTGCGGGGATTCTACACGCATTAATAAATTACCATTTTCGTCATTGAGCTTTATCCAACATTTAAATGGCTTATGCTCTGAAATATTATTAGAATCAGAATAAACGGTTGTCCCGGAAATAATAATTGTTTGAATATTTTTAAGGGCATGAACCGTTTGTTCAATTGCCCAAGCCGGTGTCCCTTTGAGCATATTGATTCCAATTAAAATCACAACAATCATCACCGCTGCCGCGGCAGGTTTTGTTATTCTGCTTCTCATAATCGTTCTCCATAGAAGGTGTTGCCTTGATGGCATTAGAGTTTTGCTGAAATCTTCAGAGGTCTCTTGCGCGATTTTTTGCACATCAGCCGGCACGTCTTCGCCGCCTAACTTATTCAGGATTTCTTCGATATTCTCATCGTTCATTTTATTGTTCCCGCTTTGCCAAAGTTGCTAACCCGGCCTTCAAAGCCGCCAGCGCCCTGGCTACATTTGACCTTGCCCCGGCTTCGCTGCATCCTAATTTCTCAGCGATGTCGCCGTAGTCTTTTTGTTCAAAATACCGCATCACAATCGCCCTTGCCTGTTTGGCTGGAAGCTGTGATACCGCGAGTCTTACCTTCTCTTCCAACTCACTCTCGCTGACCTTGTCGCTTGGATCTTTGTCGATACTAACCTGGGCTTGGCTTATTTGACCGTTCCTGCCGATTCTATTTCGCCACGCCTTCGAGTTGGCAGTCAGGGCAATCCTGTAGATGTACGCACCGGCCTTTTTGCTATTGAGCTTCTCAACATTCTGCCACATCCCTAACAGCGCATATTGCAGCGCCTCAGTAAAAAGCTCCCTGTCGCTGGTCAGCTTCCACAGGACTGATGTCAGGAAACCGGTATACTTGGCTTTTACTTCTCTAAATATCTCCAAACGCCTGGAATACTTCATCTACTCTCGCTTTATTTCCCGCAACCGTTGAATATCTTCGGCCTTCACATAATACTAACCGCCGAGAGCTGAAATTGTGTAAAACTTTTCCCCCGATTCTGGTTTCTCCCCCCGCTTCCTATCTGCTACCCCCCATTTTTTTGTTTTGCCAAGGCCGATTGCAGGCACTTGCGTGCTTTGGCATCGTCGGGCTTGATTTCCAAGGCCTGACGATAATACTTTATCGCTTCGGCGATTTTGTTCTGCCTCTCCAGCAAGATTCCAAAATTACAGTGCATCTCCACGTCATCAGGCCGGGCCTTGAGCACAATGCGGAACTCTTTGAGCGCCTCATCGATTCTGTCCGCCTTCACCAGTGCCAGCCCGAATCGGCCGTGGGCGATTATGTTTCCCGGCTCAAGTTTGATTGCTTTTTTATAAAACTTAATCGCCTCTTCAATTTCCCCCTGCCGTGCCAGTAAAAACGCCAGATTGTTCAGTGCATCCAAATTCTTCGGGTCAAGCTGAACCGCTTTGCGATATTCCGCAATTGCCTCATCGGTCTGTTTCAGCTTGGCCAGTGCGACCGCCAGGTTATAGTGACCCTCCCCAAACTTTGGGTCCAGACTAACCGCCTTTCTGTAGTGCTTAATGGCATCATCGACTCTGTGAAGTTCGCTTAGAGCATTACCAAGGTTGGTATGAACCTCAGCGGAATTCGGTTTGATTTTTAGCGCCTTATTAAAGTGCTCAACTGCACTCTCGGTCCGCCCCACCTCGCCAAGAACGTTGGCATAATTGCTGTGCATAAGCCAATTACCCCGGGTGACATCAAGCGTATGCCCGAACAAAGTAATACTGTTTTTCCAGTATCTTACCTGAACCGAGGTTGCGCCAATCGCCGCTGCCAGCACAGCGCCAGCCAACACTGTTAGTACAACTTTTCGATACCGCCACTTCCCAAGCAGCGCAGGCAGTCCCCATGCGATAATAACAAACAATCCCGTCAACGGGACATAGGTATATCTGTCCGCCCTTGCCTGGACACCCACCTGAACCAAACCAATCACCGGAACAAGCGTGCCGATGTACCAGAGCCATCCCGCAACAGGGAACCTGCGCCAGCGAGCTAAATAAACAAAACAGACCGTCACTAATACGAGCAACAGCGCACAGGCAACTACCCTGGCCATTGGCAAACCACCTGCAGGATGCGGGTAAAGCACACCTAATCGGCTGGGCCATATCATCTTCGCAATATAAGTGGCGTATGAGACGATAGCATTGTCGACCCGGCTCCTTAGACCCAGCGCTTCCATAGCGGGCATGGCACCGCCCTTGCGCTGAACGAGGAACGTGACAATACTTGATATGGCCGAAAACGCAAAGAAAGGCACCTTCTCAAGTACCAAATGCAAAATTGGCGTTCGCTGATTACTGCCCTGCGTGTTACTTTCATATAAATCATCTCCGCCAAGCACCTTACTAAACTGTATTCGCTCGAGCGGCCAGTAGTCGAGCAAAAGCAATACGAACGGCAAAGTTACAAGCATCGGCTTGGCCATAAGGCCGAGCAGGAAAAACAGAAGCGTCAGCAAATATCGCGCGGGCTTCGGCTTTTCTGCGTAACGCACATAAGCCCACATCGTCAGCAGCCAGAAAAAAGTGCTCAGCACGTCTTTGCGCTCAGCGACCCAGGCAACGGATTCGACGTGCAGAGGGTGCAATCCGAAAACAGCGGCAACGAACCCGCTCGCCCATAACGCTCCGGTCATTCGCTTCAGAACAACGAACAGCAGCAGCGTATTCGCAATATGAAAGAGCACATTGACTATATGATGTGCGCCCGCGTTCGGCCCAAACAACTGATAATCCAGCATATGGGACAGCCACGTCAGCGGATGCCAGTTGCTGGCGTGGCCTGTAGTAAAGGCCCAGCGGACAGCTTGCCGGCCCAGGCCGGACTGCACCTGTCGATTGTTGGTGACATAAGTATCGTCATCGTACTCAACAAATTCATAACTGTGCACCGGCCAATATACGGCGCAAGTCACCACGATTAACAAAATGCAAATCAGAAATGACGAGTTTTTATGGAGCGCTCTATTCATTCGTTACAAATCTGTATGGCGCCAAAATTACGCCTGGAACTTTTTGCCGGTCAGTTGTTCGTAGCCCTCGATGTATTTGGCGCTGGTCTTTTCCGCGATATCGTCGGGCAGTTCGACGCCGGGCCCGGATTTATCAAAATTGATATCCTCCAGATAGTTGCGGACGAACTGCTTATCGAAGCTCTCCTGGTCCCTGCCGACCTCGTATTTATCGGCGGGCCAAAAGCGCGAAGAGTCCGGCGTCAAAACCTCATCAATCAAAATAATTTTACCGTCAGCAACTCCCCACTCAAACTTCGTATCGGCCAGGATTATCCCCTTGCTCTCGGCATAGGCGCTGGCCTTTTTGAAAATTTCGATGCTCTTGTCGCGCACATAGCGGGCCTGCTCGGCGCCGATAATTTCCGCGCATCGCTCAAAGCTGATATTCTCATCGTGCATCCCTCTCTCGGCTTTCGTTGCCGGCGTAAATATTAACTCCGGCAGCTTCTCGCACTGCTTCAGGCCTTCAGGCAGCTCCACGCCGCACACGCTTTGCGTCGCCTGATACTCTCTCCAGCCCGAACCCGCCAAGTATCCTCGCACCACGCATTCGACAGGCAGAACTTCGACCTTCTTGACCAACATACTCCGGCCAGCCAGCCGGTCCTCGAAGTCGCAAAACGGTGGCGGGAAATCGCTGACGTCCGCAGTGAGTAAATGATGCTCGACGTCGGCACTTAGAAAGTCGAACCAGAACAGCGAAATCTGCGTCAAAACTACGCCCTTACAGGGTATTCCGTTGGCCATAACCACGTCGAAAGCGCTTAACCTGTCGGTCGCAACTATCAGCAGCTTATCACCAAGCTCGTATATGTCACGCACCTTACCTCGCATCGGCTCAACTCCCGCTATGTTTGTCTGTAAAACAACCTCGCCCATAATAATCCCTTCCTTTGCCTCGTTCTCACTTTTCACTTCTCGTTTCTTTCCTGCTCCATTCTCGAATTAACATAGCCAAAAATTTTTTCTCTGACCTTTTCAATATCTGCGGTTTTCGGCAGAAATTCGAAAATCATCTCCAGAAACCCGCGCTGCCTTATTCGCTCCAGTGTCGGCGCAAAATTTATGTCATAGACCCACGCAAGCTGGCAAAGCTTCGCATCATTCCACGTTTGCAATCTGCTGTAATCTACCCGTCGCCCGCGCAAGACGTCTTCAACAACCTGCACCGAGTATCCCGGCTTGTTCGGCAGCTCTATCTCCAACTTAAATCCGTCCGGATTGTCCCTGTATTGCCTGTAATAATCCGTCACCACATAATATATATCAATTTTATCAGCATCACGAATCAATTTTGAAAGCAGCAAACAGTCACCGTCTAAACCTGCCGGCAATTCTTTTAGCCCGTGATATTCAATCGCCTTCCCTACCAATTGCCTTTCTTTCTCCTCGAGTCCATCGAGCACCTTCGTTTCCTTAAGCACCTCCAGAGCCAGCAGACAATGGTCAACGCTCCTTGGGTCGTTATATGTTCTGTACCTGACAAACTGTTCGAACCGCCCAATGTCGTGAAAAAGCGCTGCCACATCAGCTATCCTCTTTTGATTTTCCGAGAGGCGCAGTTTTTCGGCCAGATAGAGCATCTCTTCACAGGTTCGCCGACTGTGCTCTTCCTTCAGCTTTATATTGGCATTTAGAAAGTCATCATCGCCGTAAAACCCAGCAACGTAATCATCAAACCAAGCCCTGAGTTTCTCTAATTGCTCCTGCTCCATAACTGCTTTGCTTCACAAACAAAAAGCCGTTTCATCACCTAATTTATAACAGCTTTTAAGAAAAATTCCAGTTCCATATTCAAAAACAACTTCCCTTAAGGTACAATCACTGCCTAATAGCTAAAGAGTGAAAAACCGGCCAAGTTAACGGAAATCCAAGAAAGGGGAAAAATATGCCCACTATCAAAGATGTCATAGTGAAAAAACCTTCGGAAGAGGAAATTTCAACCTGCAAAAGCTGGCCTATCTGGGCCTGTGGGCCGAGTACTTTCGATTGGGCCTATACCGAGAAGGAAACCTGTCTTCTGCTTGAAGGCAAGGTAACGGTAACGGACGGTAAAGACTCGGTAAGTTTCGGTCCAGGCGACCTTGTTGTTTTCCCGGAGGCCCTCGAGTGCACCTGGCAGGTCCAGGAATCTGTAAAAAAGCACTATAACTTCGGTTAAAAAGCCAAAAACGGTCTTGACGTGTCAATAGATTTGTGAATTCCGGCTCGATTTCCTGGAAAGGCGTAAGTTCTTGTTAACGAAAGGGTTAGGGCGAATAGCGGTCTGGAAAGGGGTTGGTGGGCCACTTTTTGTAAAAAAAGTGAAAAATTTTGAAAAAAGTGCTTGCAAAAGTAAAGGAGGTGGATATAATGAATAATGAAAATAGTTCTTTTCTTCTTTAATAACGTCTTGGTTTGGTGAGACGGCTGTGATACTTTATAAGTTTGCAGTATATTCTTTAATGTAAGGCCGTCTTAAAAAGGCTGAAGTTATTTAACTTCAGCCTTTTCTTTTGCGCACTACAGCAGCTAAATCCGCTTGCTGCTGAGCAAATCGGGCAGTGTCAGATTCCGGCAAGTGGGCCCGGCCAGCCATTAGAAGCTGCGCTGAGAGGACTGTTTATTCTGCGACAAATGCGGCCCCGGGCACAGCAAAGAGCCGGTGCAACCGGAAAAGCTTTTCCGGTATCGAGTCCGACCTTGACAAACAGCTTTGTATAGTATAGTATAGTTTGAGTTTCTGATGAGCCGGTTACCAAGGGCGTCGAAGGCGGCGGTTTTTGTAACCTGCTCGCAGGCTTTGTGGAAAAACAGGGACCAATCGAATGAACGAAGAAGCTCTGCAACAAATCGAGCAGATAGTAGGTTACAAATTTTCTAACCGCAGTCTTTTAGCCAAGGCGTTGACACATTCCTCCAGCGTTGACAATCGTCTTTTAAGTAATGAACGGCTGGAATTTCTTGGCGATTCTGTTTTGGCTGTGGTCATTTGCCAGACTCTTTTCGAGCGGTTTCCCGCCTATCTGGAAGGCGACTTAACGAAGATAAAGAGTATGCTTGTTTCCCGCAGGAGCTGTGCCCGAGTTGCCAAGCAGCTTGGTCTGCAAGAGTACTTAAGGGTCGGCAAGGGTATGGTCGGCAGCAGGGCTTTGTCAGGTTCTCTTATAGCCGGTCTATTGGAGGCCATTATCGCAGTGATTTATATCGACGGCGGCTTTGACGCCGCCCACAGTTTCGTTCTAAGGGCTTTTGCTTCCTTAATCGACCAGGCGGAAATGGAAAAAGCGCAGGGCAACTTCAAATCCTTACTGCAACAATATGCTCAGCAGCAGTTTAATGCGGCACCTATTTATGAGCTGCTTGATGAAAAAGGGCCCGACCACAACAAATGTTTTGAGTCGGAAGCGGTTATTGACAAGCGTCACTTCGTAAGTGCGTGGGGGATAAACAAGAAAGAAGCAGAGCAAAAAGCCGCTTTCAATGCGCTCGTCGAATTAGGTGTTCTTGAGGACACTTTGCCGGAGGCCGACGATTAGAGTCCCTGTTGGGCCCAAGGCCCCTGGGTATCACTCTGTAATCAGCCACTCCAAAGCGTATAAGGCCAATATAATTAAGGTTACGAGAACAACAATTGACGCAAATAAAATCACTGCCTCTTTGATAAAATTGGCCGGCGTAATTGTCCGTAGTTTCGTCGCTTTGTAGATTACGGCAATCGAGGCGGCCAATGGCAACATCCACAGCATTAAGGCGGGGTTTGTCCGGATTGTCTGCGGGGCGATAAAGGTTGCTGTCAGCAGAAAAACGGCTATCGGCATTTTAACCTCCGGATGTTTGTGTGCCTCTCAGATAAGCTAAATAAATGGCGTTAACAACGCACAAAAGGTTCAACAACCCGGCGGTACTTGTGTAAATCTGACCGATTTCGTTTGGCCAGGCATAGACGGGATAAGCACCGCCGGCGGTCAAATGTGCCAGCACCGCCACCATTGGGGAAACCATAATTTGTGCCGCATACACATACCACGGCGTTGCTCCGACCGTGTCAATTACGCCGATTGAGCCGATATAGAGCCCTGCGCAGAAAGTTGAGACAATAGTTGCGAATATAATTACGGCCTGTTTTTTTTCTTTCAGAACATAATGTCCCGCACCCGGTACGAACCAGGCAAGCAGTCCCACAGTCAGCGAGAGCAGCAGGTGGTCTCCTTTTGAAGACTCCGGCATTACAATGCCTCCTTAGATTCTGCCGGCGCATTGGCATCTGTGGGTTTATCTTCCTCGACTAACCTAAAGTTCATACGTTTTAATATGTTTTCAGGATTAAAGTGCACCGGCGCCAGATTCTGGGACTGAATAATGTCCTCTTTATAGATTTGCAGGAACTTGATTTTTTCGTAATCGTCGCGACTAAGCCGTTTAACTGAGAGACTCTTTAAGCAATAGTAACTCATATCCGGCTTGAATTGCATAATAAAAGGTACGGTCTCAAGACTGTTACTATCCTGCGGCACAAGCACATAAAGCCGGTCCACAAGCTGAGCATTTTTTTCGACCTCATCAACTAATAACCGCCCGGTCGGACTACCCATACTCCTCACAGTCCAGAAGTCTATTGCCTGCCTCGAGAATCTCATCAGGCCCGTCAAGTTTTGCAGCGTGAATACATTAGGCTCGGTTTCGTCCTGCTTGTCTTGTTGGTAAAGCTCGTTGAATTTATCAATGGCACCCTCCCAGCCATCCTTTACCACCTGCTTAACAAAATCCCCTGCTTTAGTTTTAGCGGTATCCATCGCAGCAAGTTTCTTTAAGTCTTCGGCCACTTTTTCTTTTACGGAATAGACATCCTGGATTTTGGAAGACTCTTCGGTGCGGTTGGGGTCGAGGTCGGTTGTCTGGTTTGGGTCCTGCTCAAGTTTAAGTATGCTCTTGCTGTAGGTATGATTTATGCTTTCCGGGACGAAAGGTTTTTTAGCTTCTGTAACGCGGACGACGGCCATTATTCGTCCGACCGCGTCTTTCAATGGGCCGATATTTTGGTACATTTTCGGCTTTGCTGTATCATAGGGCCCAAGTTCGCTGGTTCCCAGCTCATCTATTGAGAATACAACCTTAGGTAAAGCCACCACATTAAAGAATCTGGGTGGGCTATGTCCGTGGCCATCTACGTACAGTCCTCCGAGGTAATCGTCCGTCTGCATATCAGTTGCACTGAGCAGACCGGTCCGGCCCATATACACCTCGATTTTATGTTCTTTAGTTAGCTGGTCGGCGGCGGTTTTGTAATCACCGGCCAATTGCCTGAACTTGTCGGAACTGAGATTTTCAGGCTCTATATCTTCCAAAGCGGCCTCGGTAAGCGTCCTGGCTTCCTGGAGAATCGTATTTGCCTTTGAATTTATTTTTCTCTTCAGAAGGAAGTTTGAAATGGCGCTTGCCACCTCGGCATAGCTTTTAGTTCGTTCAACCAGTGCTGAATTTGGGTCGTTTGGGTCCGATGGGACAGACTCAGTAAATTCTTTCCTGTGCTTTTCGTGATATTCTTCAGCATCTTCCTCCGTAGGCGGCGTTACTACAGCCGAGACATCATCAAGCTTAACTGCGATGTATTCAAGCCGAACCCTGTCGGGGAGTTTATACCCAAAACCATAGGGGTTTTTATCGTTTATGTCACCGGCGGAGAATGTCCTGTATTTTTTGAAATGCTCAGACATTTTTTCTTCACTCGGCTGGTCCTGAGTTTCGGCAAACACAGAGGAACCAAATTTTACAAATTCAACATCAACTACTTCCTGCTCCCGGCTTACGTCATGCATTATCTGTAAGCTTGTAACGTTTTCGCTCATGCAAATCATCCGGTTGTACTCCAGTACGGCCAGCAATTTACCGAACGTTGTCAGTATTTCTTTCTCTGCGATTCTCTGCCGGCTTATTAGCGACCTGATTAGCTGTGAGTATGTCGCACCGTCAAACAGGATTGGTATTGCTTTTCCAAGCTGCTTGCCTGCGTGCTCGTTTGATGCCCTGACTCCCGCAAGCTGCGCTTCATTTTCCAGCAGCAGCCAGTATATGGCGCTTCCCATCGAGCGTTTGTAAATATCGTTGATTTGTTTATCGCTGACGGTGTATTCGTTTAGTCTTATCAATCTTTTTATGTGCTGGATTAATTGCGGTGAAGTTCTTCGCTCGGCAAACAGCAGTTCGCTCATCAGAACCGCGCCCAAGTCCTGCGCGCGAAGCAGCGGCGCGGGGATGTTTTTCAGCAAAACATCTGCGCGGAGCATCTTTAAGGTTTCGAGCTCTCGCCGGGCCAAATGTATGTCATAGTTTGTTATTTTCCTGTTATTTCCGAAGTAGGCGATTGTCTCGCGCAGCCCTTTTTTTCTCATACTAAACTGTCGGATGTACGCTCCTCCGATAAAGCCGAACATCGTAACGATGAACACAACAGCCATCACCTTCACGTTATTTCTGCGAAGCCATTTTACTAAATTCATATTTATACCCTGAATTTATTTCAAAATTGCCCTTTCTACCGAGCTTTTAAGGTCCTAAAGTATATGCAACTCCTCGAGCTTTGCAAGAAAAATAGCACTTTATAAGAATGGCTGCAGGCGATGGCCGGCGGGTCCGGCTTTTTCGGTAGTCTGCAAAATGGGTTTCCTACAAATGGTTTGAACTTTTCCGGCGGCAACTTTATTATATAAGCACAAATGATGTACGAACAGAAGAGATACCGAAAATCAGCTCAGGGATTTGCTGATGCGTGCAGTTGCCTGGTTGGGGGCGTTAACTCACC
Source organism: uncultured Pirellulales bacterium (assembly GCA_964597535.1). Lineage (GTDB taxonomy): Bacteria > Planctomycetota > Phycisphaerae > Sedimentisphaerales > Anaerobacaceae > CAZQYB01. The sequence continues at coordinate 17,251 of CAZQYB010000026.1, forward strand.
GGTAAGGGCGTATGGAGGAACGGGATTAGAGCCGCTTTTTATTGAGCGTGCGAGCGGCTCAAAAATCTACGACATCGACGGTAACGAGTATATTGATTACGTTTGTTCCTGGGGGCCGATGATACTTGGTCACGCACACCCGAAGATATTGAAAGCCATTGAGGGTGCGGCACAAAAAGGGACATCTTTCGGAGCTCCGACATTAGCTGAGACTGAGCTGGCTGAAAGAACAGTTGCGGCCTTTGACTGCATCGATAAGGTTCGTCTCGTGAGCAGCGGCACCGAAGCGGTAATGACGTCCATCCGGCTGGCTCGTGGGTACTCGAAAAAGGATTTGATAGTCAAGGCGGCGGGCTGTTATCACGGCCACAGCGATTCACTGCTTGTGGGGGCAGGTTCCGGCCTTGCTGAAACCGCGACTGCTTCAAGCGCCGGAGTCCCCGCTTCATTTGCCAAACTGACCGTTGTAATACCCTATAATGATATGGATGCGGCGGGAGCGGCTTTTCAAATGCACAAAGGAAAAATCGCAGCGGTATTGGTTGAGCCGGTGGCTGCGAATATGGGTGTGGTGCCGCCGGTTGATGGCTACCTGCAGGGACTTCGTGAACTATGTGAACAAAATGGTTCACTATTGATTTTTGACGAGGTGATAACGGGCTTTCGCCTGGCCCGCGGCGGGGCACAAGAGCTTTTCGGGGTAAGGGCTGATATTACCTGTCTTGGCAAAATCATAGGCGGGGGCCTGCCGGCAGCGGCTCTATGTGGACGAGCTGATATTATGGATATGCTTGCTCCAATTGGCCCCGTGTATCAGGCAGGCACGCTCAGCGGCAACCCGATAGCCGTGGCAGCAGCCAATGCAACACTGGAGATATTGGCAAAAGACGACTGCTATCAAAAGCTCGAATCTTCAGGAGCCCTGCTGGAAGCGGGTCTGGCTGGAGCGGCCAGAGATGCAGGCGTGCCCGTTACAATTAATCGCGTCGGCTCGCTTATGAGCTGTTTCTTTACCGACAGTCCGGTAAGGAATTTTGCCGATGTTCAGTCAACCAATATAAAGCAATTCAAAAGATTCTTTACAGAAATGTTGCGTCAGGGTATTTACCTTGCTCCAAGCGCTTATGAAGCAATGTTTGTTTCGCTGGCCCATACGGAAGCGGATATCCAAAAGACCATCGAAGCGGCTAATAACAGCTTCCAAAAGATTAGAGATGAGAAGTAGAGTTTTGAAAAGAGACGCTGTGCCCCCATGCCCTGCCGGCGGCATCCGACCTCGGATAAATTGCTTGCACTTGCAGCAGTGGTAAAACATAATAGTCAGTGGAGAAAAAAAACTATACATAAACACTAAATTTAGGAGATTAAGAGATGAACGAAGACCAGGCCAAACAAAACAATTTGGTTGAGACAACGGATTGTCTCGAAGCGGTCGGAGTGTTCAGGGGATGGAAAAACTTTCTGTTCATAATAATAATACTCTGTCTCATATTGCTGCAGTCGTCCTTCTGGTTTGCAAACAGCGGTTATGTTAAAGCCGAGGGCAGCATCAAAAGCGATAAGGAGGTTGTTGTGGGTGAGGATAAGGAGCAGGTTGGCAAGGCGCCAGAGGAAGCGGCCGAGGAGCCAAACCAGCCGGTCGAGGGAGCAGTGCAGGAGCAGCAAAAGGCCGGTTCTCTGTTCGGCCTAAAATTCAAACACCTGGCCTGGCTCGTCCGCTTCGTTAACTTTGTGCTAATACTGGCGGCGGTACTCTATTGCCTGACAATACTGTTCACCTTAAAGGTTTCGCTGCTTGGCCGACTCGGCGGGATAAATCATATCTGTCGAGCATTTTTCCTCTCGCTGGTTATGGTTGTTTTGCTTTTGCCGTGGCAGTTGGTTTTTGGTGGGGTGGTCGCCGGGGCAATATATACACCTGGCGAGTTACTAAGCGCCTGTGCGGGGAATACGGGGGGGATATTCGAGGCAACACTTTACTATTTGCGGTTTACCGGTTACTGGGTGCTGGTGATGTTAGTGCTTATCCTCTCGCAGCACCGCAGTTGCCGGTGGACGAAGGCGACACTTCGCCGACTGGAGGTAATATGAAAAGCCTAAGTAAAGGCGATGCACCTAAAACAAAAATAAGTGTATACAGTCGCTGCCTTACAATATTGATATCGGCCAGCTTTTGTTGCTGTCTCGGGGGCTGCTCTGAAAGCCCAGAGGAGGCGAAAAAGAAAGAAGTCATCCAGTGGCTGAAAAGATGGCCTCCGCCACCGAGCGTGGAACCTCTTTCTGATTTGGACCCTTATGATTCTGAGGAAGATTGGATAAATGCTGGACGCAAGATTGAAGGAATTGAAAAGGTTTTGATTGAACTCTGTGAGAAAAATACGACTGAGCTAGATCCTTACGATATCATATGTTCCTTAGCCTATTTCGCCACGGCCCATAGTGTGCCTGGGCTAATTAGAATTGTGGAGGACGAAGACCGACATTCTTCGGTGCGGTGGATAGCTGCGACCACATTGGGGCGAATTGGTGACCCTGCCGCTGTTCAACCTCTATGTCGGATGGTCTCCTCTATTGAAGACGACGTACACGATGATACATTGATAATCAACGCGATAGCTGGCCTGAGCATGCTCGGAGACCCTAATACGATACCTGTCATAGAAAAAGCACTAAGAAACCCGCATTTTGATCCAGACTATAAGGATGACGCTTTAGAGCTGCTAGAAGAGTTAAGGCAAAAAGTGGATTGAGCATTTTGCACTGATTCGAGGTAATACGAAGCATGGCTAAAGAGAAGATTGGCTTTATCGGTACCGGGATTATGGGCAGGCCTATGGTCTCTAACCTGCTGAAGGCAGGATACTCGGTGACTGTTCATAATCGCACGAAATCAAGGGCCCAAGAGGTTCTTTCAGAAGGCGCTGCCTGGGCGGACAGCGCCGCGAAAGCTGCAGATGTTAGTGACGTTGTGATAACGTGTGTCCCCGATACGCCCGATGTCCGGCAGGTTCTTATCGGCGAAAATGGTGTTATTGAGGGGGCAAGGGAAGGTCTTATCTGCGTAGATATGAGCACAATTTCGCCTTCGGCGACAAAACAGATGGGCACTGAGTTAGCGGCTCAGGGCGTAACTTTGCTCGATGCCCCGATAAGCGGGGGCGAAATCGGGGCGATAGAAGGCAACCTTTCGATAATGATGGGCGGGCCGAGAGATATGGTGGAAAAGGTCCGTCCCATTATGGAAGTGATGGGTCGAACAGTTACACACTGCGGGCCGTTAGGCTCTGGACAAATGACCAAATTGGCCAATCAGGTAATGGTTATTCACACGATAATGAGCATCGCAGAGGGCTTAGCTTTTGCCGAGAGAGCGGGACTGGATTTGAAAACCACGTGGGATGTTACTTCGGCGGGCGCTGCGGCAAGTCACTCACTCAAAGTGCTTGGGCCGAAGATAATTGCGGGGGATTTGAAGCCGGCTTTTATGGTGGACTTACAGCAGAAGGATTTACGGCTTGTTCTGGAGTGCGCCGACCAGGTGAAACAGCCATTGCCGGGGGTTGCTTTGGCCCACCAGTTGTTAGCGGTTCTGCAGGCCCAGGGGCGGGGCCGGGACGGCACGCAGGCAATGATTGACGTCATCCGGCAATTGGGAACCAAAGCTACCGAGTAAGCTTTAGGATAAGGTCCCGCTGAGCGGGGTATTGCTTTAGGAGTTCTTCTCTTTGTGCCAGTTCGAAATCGGCAAATTCAAAACCCGGTGCGGCAGTGCAGCCCATTAGAGCGAATCTGCCGCCTTCGTTTAGAAAGCAACCTTGCCAGCTATTGCTGGGCACTGTGGCCTGAACACGCTGGCCGTTCATAATGTCCTGGCCTAAAGTCGTGACTTCGCTGGGGCCATCCGGGTGAAGCTGGAGCATTGTGACCGCGTCACCGAGGTAGAAATGAAATATCTCATCGCTTTTTACTCTGTGGAGAGTTGAGAACGTGTCGGGCGTGAGCAGATAAAGAATAGCTGTGCTAAAGTTTCTTTCGCCAGTATATCCTGCCAGCAGAGCGGTCTCGCTGATTTTTTCCGAGGCCCGATATGTTTCTACGTAGAATCCGCCCTCGTAAGGCAGCGGCTTCATTCTGAAAAATTTTATTATTTGCTCTGCGCCTATCACGGTAATCATTATAACTGCAACAGCGTGGCTTTGTTGCAAATAAACAGATGCTAATTTAGACTGGGGGCCTCCATCAGTTTATACTTGACGATAAGTTGTGTTATCCATACGATAGCGCCCATCTTATAATAATTTCAGTAAGAAAGAGCCGATACCGCGACTTTTAGCCTAAGCAGTAAAAATTATGGATTCCCGCTTTCGCGGGAATGACATTGACAACCAATCGGCTTTTATTAACTGCGATTGATATTACTCGTGATAAGTATTTGTTAATGCCGCTAAATGGTGAAGGATAAATAGATGGATTATAAAGAGCACCCGTGGATGGGGGTATTCCCTGCGACGCTTTGTGCGTTTAGAGACGACGAGAGAGTTGATGAGGGAGGACTGCGGGGATATATACGCGATTTGTGCAGCGTGGACGGGTTGGCCGGCCTGGTATGCAATGGACACACGGGTGAAGTTATGTCACTGCGGCCGGACGAACGCGTGCAGGTTACACGGATAGTTGCGGATGAAGTGAAAAAAAGCGGCAAGGGCTTGAAGGTTGTCTCCGGAGTTTCTGCCGAGGGCAGTCTGGTGGCGATTGACGATGCGCGGGCTGCGAAAGAAGCGGGTGCGGATGCGATTTTGCTTATGCCGCCGCACCATTGGCTTCGGTTCGGACGTTCGAGC
>CAZQYB010000027.1:0-21599 GCA_964597535.1 uncultured Pirellulales bacterium
CAGAAATGCGTTCAGCTAACCGGTACTAACGCTCGAATACTTGACCATATCAATCCTTGGTTGAGTTGGTTCGTGACTCGTGGCCCGTGACTCGTGACTCGCGGGTTGAGTTGGGCTGCGAATGAGGCTAAGTGTGTTCATAGGCGCATCCACATATTCGAGCGAAGCTCGAAGCACTAATTTCTAAACTCTAAACAATATCAAAATTCAAATGTTCAAATGACTAAAACGTTTGTAATTTTGGATTTTGGTCATTTGGATTTGTTTAGGATTTAGATATTAGAATTTAGGATTTTTGAGATAATCAGGCTATAAGTCTGATTCACGAATTTCCTGGTGACTTTACTGACGGGGAAACGCCTGTTCCCATTCCGAACACAGAAGCTAAGCCCGTCCGGCCGATGGTAGTGCTTACGCGCGAGAGTAGGTGATCGCCAGGATTATGAGCCCCGATTGGTAAACCGGTCGGGGCTTTCCTTTTGCGCGCAATTAGCCACCGAGGGCACAGAGGACAGAGAGATTTAGTCTGCTTGGTGTACTTGGCGCGAGTTTACTTTGATGCGAGCATCACGTATTCTCTCGCCTTCGTCCACAGGCCAAGAGCATTGGCCTACTGTAAGCAGCCTAAATAAATTGAAATGATTGTGACTGAACGGCCGGGACGAGTGTTGGTATTTAGAGGGTGAAACGGCGAAGCTAAGCCCGTGCGGCCGATGGCAGCCCTATAGTGAAATCAAAAATCAAAATGCAAAAAGCAAAATTGCAGAGATTCTTCGCCCCCCAATCAGGTAGGGGCAAGCTTCGCTCAGAATGACGAAATGAGAAGGGCGAGTCCGCCTGCGGCGGATAAAATCCGGTGACCGCCCCCGCATCGGAAAAACTGCGGGGCAAGCAGGATTTATGGAGGCCAGTTCTGACAAGGGACTGGCCTTTTCCTTTGCGTCAATTCTATGGTTAGCAATTCTTTTGAACGGTTCAATTGGTACTATTAAGATTCTGTATTTACTAAATTCTCAAGTTTGCTTATTAGATTTTTTACAGCTTTTTGCCCTTTGTTGGTAATTTTGCAAAATGTTTTGGGCTTGCGGTCGATGAAAATCTTCTCTACTTTTATGTAGCCTGCTTCTTCCAGTTTGCGAATCTGGACGCTAAGATTGCCATCGGACAGCTTGAGAGTATTGCGCAGATATGTGAACTCGAGTTTATCACCGCCGATAAGGGCGGATATTATCCCTAAGCGGGTTTTCGATAGTATCAACTCGTCGAATTTCAGCTTCGCAGGCTCAGGCATTTTCTTGTTCCTGTTTGCGGTAATTTCTGTCAGCGATTATTGCTGGGATAATACAAGCAAGACCTGTTACAATACCTAATATTACATAAGCATAATGAGGTTTTGTAAAAGAGGCTGCTATTATACCGGCAAATATTGCGATTCCACCATACAACCATTCTCGCGAATATAATATTCCCATCATAGAAAGGCCGATACCATAAATCGCGCTTAAGAGAAACCCAAAACCGCCCATGTGATCTTTGAATAATCCCAGACATACCCAAATGATTGCATTAGCTTGTAAAATGAACCATATCAAGTAAATCTGTTTTGATAATCGTGGAATTAAACCAGCTTTTCTTTCTCGCAATCTGGCATTTGCGCCAAAATAGATCGTTGTGCCAACAGCTATTACTACCAATAACCATTGTATAGGCCATATCCATTGGTCTATCTGATTCATTTTCAAATAAGTTAACGCAGGAAAGCCAATCAAAAAAACCAAGCCCCAGACAATCATGATTGGCCAACCAGGGTCAATTTTTCTACACGTCTTCTCTATCACCGAGCGTATAAACTTAAGATCATCAGCAGTTTTTTGTTCTTCTGCCTCACCGTGCTTTAAATTTAAATCTTCTTGTGAATGTTCTCTATTCATAGTTTTTCTCCTTTTTGTAAAGTACTTTATTTTATAAAGTATATATTAACGAAAAAGGCCTTTTCTTTCAAGCATTTTTTCATTTTTTTGAAATATTTTATTTTATTTTTTTGCTCTTAAAAATCTGCGATTTTGACGTGGAAACGCCTGAACCCATTGGAACTGCGAAGCTAAGCCCGTCCGGCCGAGGGGAGTTCCATAGGAAAATCAAAAATCAAAATGTAAAGAGCAAAAATTAAAGGGGAAAAACGAAGGTCGAGGTCGCCTGCGGCGGATAAAATCCGGTGATTGCCCCCGCATCGGAAAAACTGCGGGGCAAACAACCCACCGATAAATCGATGGGCTAAATATGGGAAAAAGCAACCCCGCGCCTTCGCGGGAATGACAACCCCGTCGCAAGCGGCAATAAAAATGCCCCCGTCGCAAGCAACGGGGCTAAACAAAACTGGATTCCCGGTATGTACCCATTTTGAGATTGCTTCGTCCGCGTGTGCAAACAAGTCCCTGAGGGACAAGTTGCACACCCTACCCAGTTCATCCGGACTGTGATTAGAAACAATTACCCGCAAAGACATCGAATTCATAGGTGTTGGTGACGGGGGGAGGAACGGACGAGGGAAGATGGTGTAATTGATTAAGGATTATTGCACCAGAGTCATCCCCAAGCACCGTAGGGCGTCCCCGAGGGACTGCCGCTTGAGGCCGCCACCCGGCGGGTCTTTCCTCTGCGTGGAATTTAGAGAAATCTGCCATCCCCAAGCTGTGCCCTTCGACTACGCTCAGGACAAGCTTTGAGGCTGCCACGCGCCAGCTTTTTCCTCTGCGCGAAATTTGGTTTGACTCACACTTTGGCATAGCTTACACTTTATATTCGTAGTTAAGAGAAAAATGATATGATAGACCTTGTTAACAATCAAATCGAAACCCTGGTTCAGCTTTGTCAACGTTACAATGTTAAGCAGCTCGAATTATTTGGCTCAGCATTGGACGAAGATAGTTTTAATCCTCGAACCAGCGATATTGATTTTCTTGTAGAATTTCTACCCTTGGAACCAATCATGCACGCCAGATGCTACTTTGATTTTCTCGAGAAACTGCAGGATATGTTCGGGCGCAATGTGGATTTGATTGAAGTCAAAGCAATTAAAAACCCATATCTATTGGAGTCAATAAACAAAACAAGGAGCGAGATATATGCAGCCTGAATTGGGGAAATATTTGTATGATGTCTCGCAGGCGTGTGAAGCACTTTTGGGATTCATACAGAACAAAAAGCTTGAAGATTATAAATCCAACCTTTTGTTGAGGAGCGGGGTTGAACGCCAGATAATGATTATAGGAGAAGCGATGAATCAGGCAATAAAAACAGCACCTGAGCTTTCTGCAGAGATAGATAATATTCGTCAGATTGTTAATCTTCGAAATGTTATCGTTCATGGCTATGCAACCGTTGAAAATGAAACCATTTGGGGAATTATCCAGGATGATGTACCCAAATTGCATGAGCAGGTTAAAAAGTTGCTCACAGCGTAAGCTAAGCCCGTGCGGCCGATGGCAGAAGAAGAAAATCAAATATTAAAGAGTAAAAAGCAAAATTGTGGAGATTCTTCGCCCCCCAATCAGGTAGGGGCAAGCTTCGCTCAGAATGACTGGATTAAATAGGCGAGTCCGCCTTCGGCGGGGCTACGAACTTGGTTTGATTTTGGTCGAAAAAGTTTTGTAAATCCGGAAAGTGGGATTAGAATGGCGGCCTTTCTTCTTGGTTTCCGCATTGTCCATACAGATAAGCATGTCTTATAACGTAGCAAATGGCAATAATTAGTTCAGTTTCCCACTGCTCGACGGTCTGTAGCTCTTATTGTCATTTGAAGTCATCTAAAATCGGCTTGGCTTATTTGGCCTTCACGCAAGAAATACGACCTTGACGTCTCTGATGCCCTTGCGTTTTAGGTGCATTCCTTCCCACGCTGCAAGCATAATCTGGCGGAAACTATGGCTGAAGCCCCACTCACTGACAACATGCTCCATGCCCAGCTTCGAGTCCGTCGTCAAAAACGGTATGCAGCTCGGCGAGTTCCAGTACAGCCATCGCAGGTTCTTGGCAGCTGCGGTCAGCGCCTCTTCGTCACCCAGATATTTGTATATTCGGGTATGAATCAGGGCGGAATCGGCTGTTATTCCAAACGGCTGCTTTGGGCAAAAGTGCAGTTCCCTGGCCCGGATAACATCTATGTGTCCGGGGTGTTTGACCACACCATTGTCTTGAATTAGTCTGCGAAGGTACTTTGCCCCGCGGCGCATCATCTCAACATACCTCGGCTTGCTGCGCCACTCTCGATAAGCCAACAGCGGGCTGATTACCTGTAGTGTAAGCGCGTGGTAATAGTTGGAATCCAGTGCAATGCCATCCCGCAGTTTGTACTTGTGCTTGATATTGTAAGGGAAGTAGCCGTTGTCCAGTTGGTGAGGTGCGATGCCATTTATGATTTGGTCTTCCGCATAACTCATAAGTCGTTGGTCACCGAGGTCGTTTCCGACCAGCCACATGGCGCAGGCCAATGACCCGCCCATGTTCATAGTGTACTTTCTTTCCGAGCCGATTGTCTTGCCGTTCTCGTCGAGGAATACCCTCGCGTCGAAGAAGTGTTTCTCCTGGTTGAAGGCGATGGGATTATCGACCCACCAGTTTAATTCCTCGGCTACTTCGCGCAGTAGCTGCTCGTCCTGCAGTATGTGGGCCGCCGCGCGCATGCCGCGCATGTTTCGGCCTACGTGACACGAAATCATCTCATACTCGATCGTCGGGTTTTGCTCCGTCAGACCTTTGAAATCAATCTTGACGGGCACTTTAATCTCCTCGTACGGCACACGGCGTGCACGAGCCTTGTGACGGTATTTCCGAAACGTCTTCACCGCGGCCTTAAGGGCCTTTAGTGTCGTACCATCACCTGTCATGGTGTAATAATGTGCGCATGATTCAGCGGGCATGCAGGCAGACCTCATGCAGCGCAACCCCCCGTTGGGCGGCTCGACGGTGCCGTATTTTATCAGGCTGTGGTTAGCCCATTGTTGTCCCTCGTCCAGTTGCGGAATAATATCCAACGGCCCAAGCGACCGCCATTTTCCAGGCTTGATAGACCATTCTATTCGCTTTTGTGAAGTGCTGGCGGATAAAGCATTCGCCGTAGTCGAACCTGTCAAACCCAGGGCCAAAGCCCCAAGGCCGCTCTCCTTGATAAACTGGCGTCTGTTCATAGCTACCTCCTTTCTTATTCCGGGGTCCTCGCCTTTTTCTCCCGTTGCAGGTTGTGCTGTTGGCTTCCATCCTTTTTTTCAGACCACTCACTCGTAGCAGGCCTACTCGCCGTAAACAATACCGCAAACCACCAAATAATCAATAATATTGTATTCCCGCGCAGAGGGTGCCATCAAAAAGGCCTCTTTTCCCGTTTTTTTTCTCTTGATTGCCGCGCAAGAAATGGTAAAATAAAATTGTCTTTGGCCAGTTTGCCAGGGATAGAAGTTTGGGTGAAAATGCAGTTCTATTCCATATCTATTCCGGTGGGTTTTGTGTGGTGATCTGATGCTCTAATAATGTTAACAATTTATTGAAGAGGTGTGAAAGTGGCGAGAAGAACAAATTTAGCTCTGGTGATTGTGGCCGTGTCGGGGCTCTTCGCTCTGTGTGAACCGATGTGGAGCAGCGAACGAGTCGAAGGCTTGATTGCTCACTGGAAATTTGACGAAGGCGGTGGAACAGTAGCATACGATTCAGTTGGTGGTAATGATGGGTCGCTGGTAGGCGGCCCCGTTTGGACGAGTGGGCGGATTGGTGGCGCCTTAGACTTTGATGGTGTGGACGATTATGTTGACGTGGGTGACCCTGCTGACGATAGTTTGGATTTTGAGGCGGGTGACAGTTTCTCAATTTCAGCTTGGATTAAAACCGACGACGAAAATGGGCAGATAGTTTACAAAAGAAAATATACCGGGGTTGGTGGATATCAGGAAGGCTATCGTCTTCGCTTATTGTGGAACCTGTTGTTTGGGATAGAAGATACCAGTGGCAACGGTATATCAATACTTGGAGATACTATGGTCGCAGATGACCAATGGCATCACGTGGTTGCAGTTAGAGACACAGCAACGGACAAACTGTATCTCTACTTAGATGGAAGCTCTGATGCGACACCGGTTACGGACCCTACGATTGAAACATTGGCTACAGACAGAAGTTTGGAAATTGGGCGTGCTGATTCAACTGTTTCGCCGTACCTTTCCTATCATGACGGCAAAATTGACGATGTACGCATTTATGAGCGGGCTTTATCTGCGGAAGAAGTCCAGCAACTTTATCTGGCTGGAGCGGGCCCGATCTCTCACTGGAAGTTTGATGAAGGCGAAGGTGACATTGCTTACGATTCTGCCGGTGACAATGACGGAACCATCCACGGCGCAAACTGGACAACCGGCCAAATCGACGGTGCATTGGATTTTGATGGGGAAAATGATTACGTTGATTTAGGTAACGATAATAGCTTAAAACCCCCTCTTCCAGTAACTCTTTCCGCCTGGATTAGGTTTTCGCAAAATAATGCGACTCTTATATCTTTAGATGACCTTTCGTCCAAATACTGTGGAGTGTGGCTCAACATCAATCTTGAAAATCATCTGTCAGTTGCTTTCGGCGACGGAAAGGGTAGAGGAGCTCCCAGATATAGAAGAAGTAAAAACGGGACAACCGCACTTGGTGCAGATACCTGGTACCACGCTGCAGTAGTTGTAAGAAGCGCAAAAGATATGAGCATATACCTCAATGGCGAGGATGATGGAGGTTCATATAGCGGAACCGGAGGGAGTCTGGCCTATTCCAGCGGTAGTGCAAGTATTGGAACCGCCCACTTTGAGAATAAATATTTCAACGGTGAAATCGACGATGTTCGCATCTACGACAGAGCTTTATCTGCTGAAGAAATCAGACAGCTTTATCGAAAAGGGGTAAGTGAAGACAGTACACGGGTTCATACAATGAGTGCTATTAACAACATCGGGCGCGCAATACGGGAAAAGGTTGAGGCGTGGAAAAGGATTGATGATACACTGAAGAAAGAGTGGGCAACATACGACGCACTGGAGGAGATGCTGAGGAGTGGTGATTATGGGGATTTAAGTTACAGCGGTATTGTCACAGCAAGGCAGGAGATTTACGCTTCCATAGGGCATGGCCAGCAGTCTAAAGAGGCATTGGAGAAAAGCATTGAAAGGCTGGAAAGCGCACTGGCGGCTTTAGGCTTTGAGCTTGTGCCCAAGGCGTCCGCTTGGCTTGAGCAGGCAAAACGTGCAATGCCGTAAGGTACGAGTCTTTGAAGACAAAACTTGCCGTCTGGACATCTTAAACCCCGCCCAGAGAAGCTCGCACCAAATTACCCCACACTAATTAGACGTGAGTCGGTACTCAATTCGTGCGGGGCACGGCGGCAAGGGCCTATCCATTCGATTGCACTCCCCGCACCAAATAACGGGCATTTGGGGCGGGGCAGGCAGGACAGGTTTCGTGCGGGGCAAGCGGTGATGGTGAGGAAAAGGAAAGGATAACAATAGCCTCTTGACTATCCAACCAAAGCGATATACAATCTCAACAGGTCATTTTTGGGGTAATTTTGAAAGAGTAAATTCTTGATTGTTCAAGGAAATTTTGTAAAATTATTGATGTCGTACGGAGAAAATTATGTTTGTTAAGTGTTTAAATGGGAAAGGTCAGTTTAAATATTCGCTTACATCAAAGCCGGTATCGAATTCCATCGGCGGCCGAAACCGGGAGGGAGAAACGATACGCTTGACTTGGAGGTTAACACAATGAAAAAAAAGAATAAAAAAATCGATAGAAGGGATTTTCTCAAAACAGTAGGAGCCGCGGGGATAGGCTCTGCCTTTGCCTCTGCCGGCTGTACACCCGAAACATCCGACCCGAACGACCCTAACGTTGCCGAAGAATCGCAAAAGCCTAAATTCCCACAGGTGCCGAGACGAAATTTAGGTAAAACCGGCGTAAAAGTCCCTTGCCTGTCTCTTGGCCACTCTCTGAACCAGACCGTCTTAAAAACAGCTCTTGATTGGGGCGTCAACTATTGGGATACCTCTCTCGTCGCTATTGGTGGAAACAGTGAGCTTGAAATAGGAAAGTTCCTTAAAAAGAACCCCCAAACAAGAAAAAACCTGTTCCTTGTCACCAAGGAATCGGAATCAAAAAACGCGGCGGATTTGGAAAAATGTCTCCAGACCTCTCTGCAAAGGATGAATACCACATATATTGATTTGTACATCGGCGTTTATATAATGTCTGACCCTGCCCGGCTGACCGATGAGGTAAAACAGTGGGCCAAAAGTGCAAAAGAACGCAAACTTATTCGTTTCTTCGGCTTCACCACTCACAGCAATATCGCACAATGCCTCACCGCCGCCGCTAAACTCGACTGGATTGACGCAATAATGACACGCTACAATTTCCGCTCAGTACACGAGCCTAAAATCAATGCCGCCGTCGAAGCCTGCCACAAAACCGGTATCGGCATCGTAGCTATGAAAACCCAGGCTGCAACAATTCAAACCGAAGAAGACAAAAAACTCACCGAACATTTCCTCAAGCGTGGCTTTACCAACGGAGAGGCAAAAATAAAAGCCGTCCTCGAAGACAAGAGAATCAGTTCCGCCTGCGTCTCTATGAGTAGTGTTGCTCTCTTAACTACAAATATCGCTGCTATACTCGACAAAACAAAACTCACCCGCGAAGATTTCGATGTTCTCGCACAATACGCCGCCCAGACCTGCAGCGGTTATTGTGCCGGATGCTCGCACATCTGCAACCCAGCCCTGCCCGATATGCCATACGTCAGCGATATTATGCGCTATTTGATGTACTACAACAGTTACGGCGAACATCAGCATGCTAAAGAGCTTTTCGCACAAATCCCCGGAAATGTGAGGAACAGGCTTCTGACCACCGATTACAGCCTTGCGGAAGCCCGCTGCCCACAGCATCTGCCAATAAACAAACTAATCGCCGAAGCAGTCAGCAAGATGGCCTGATAAATCCCACTTTACTAATAGTTTTAAAGCTTTGGAACTAATTCCTACATTGGTATCATTAACAAGTTTGGAGTAGATATATATACCCTGAACCCGTTCACTCTTATTGTTCGGCCTGGGTGCGGTGTTGGTGAGAAAACGGAAATTACCCGCAAAGACATCGAATTCATAGGTGTTGGTGACGGGGGAAGGAACGGACGACGGAGGGCAGAGGGCGGAAGGCGGAGGGCAGAGGACGGAGGGCGGACTTTCAGCAACGTCGGGATTTTTTTGTGGACATCAAGTTTGGAAGTGCGGAGAATGAGAGCGGGGTTATAAAGGAGTTAATAGATAAGGAGAAACGCTATGGACTGGGAACGAGGAGTTAAAAGAGTTGCTTTGGTTTTGGCGGTGGTGGTGGGTGCGCTGCATTGTGTTTTGTTTATCGTTTATGGCGGAGGCTGGCTGTACAGTTTTTTTGGCTTGATAAGATTGAAAGCGGGAAGTGTGGAGAATGACCTGCTCGCAGTATTGATTGTTTTCCTGATAGGGTTCCTGCCTGTGTGGGGTGTGCCGACGGCCTTGTGTTGGGCAGTAAGAGGGTTTAAGGATAATCGTTCAGCCGGCTTTGCGACTGGTAAGAATGAACAAAATCCGACAGCACAAGGCGCGGATGTTGAACGGCTCAAGTGGCTTCCCGGGGGGTCCGGCAAGAATCAGTAGAGGAGTGTGGGATTGAAAAGTTAAAAGTTAAAGTGCAAAGTGTAAAATTATGGAAATTGCGGCGGCCCGCTTCACAGGCGTTGCGATGACGATTTGGGGGGCTCGTCGCTCGTGACCCGAATAGAGAACTGAGTCTGGAGGGTGGATTAAGTGAAATCCGGGGTTGCTTGGTGTTTGGTTGTTACTTCAATTCTCACCTGCCCTTGTTTGGGGGAATTTCAGGTAAATACGCGGACGAGCGATGACCAAACTGATGCTGTAGTGGCGATGGACGCGGAAGGGAATTTTGTGGTGGTCTGGAGCAGCTATCGCGGCGACGGGAATTCGGGCGGTGTTTTCGGGCGGCGTTTTGATGCGAATTGCGAGCCGGTGGGGGATGAATTTGCAATAAATACTACAACAGCCGGCAATCAAACTGAGCCGGCGGTTGTGATGGGTGCGGGCGGTGATTTTGTGGTTGTATGGCACGGGCCGGGGGAGACTGAAGAGGATAAAGAGGATATTTTTGGGCAGCGGTTCGATGCGAACGGTGGGTCTATCGGCGGGGAGTTTCGGGTCAATAGTTATACATTCAGCAGGCAGCGATGCCCGCAAGTTGCTGTGGATGCGGCTGGGGATTTTGTTGTGGTTTGGGAAAATGAGCAGCTTGGAGGCGTGCCTTCCGATGCGTGGGGGATTTCGGGTCAGCTTTTTGACAGTAATGGTTCGCCAGTTGGAGAGGAGTTTGAGGTTAATTTGCTGCTTCAATGTCGCTATCCGGACGTGGCGATGAACGGCAGCGGTGAATTCGTGGTTGCGTGGATGCAAGATGATATTTACCACACTTGGAATTTGGTTATGAGCCGGCAGTATAGTGCGGACGGGACAGCAAAGGCAGACCCTTGTGAGGTAAGTACAACTGCTTTTTATTCGGTGACACGGTCAGGGGTTGGGATAGACGATAGCGGGCGTTTCGTGGTGGCGTGGGATGCTCACCCTGAAAGCGCTTCGGAAGATGACATTTACGCAAGATTTTACCGAGCAAACGGGACGGCAATGGGTGGAGAGTTTGTTGTTAACACGACGCTGGAATATGGGCAGCACAATCCAGCGGTATCGATGAATGGGGCTGGGGAGTTTGTAGTAGTCTGGCAAAGCGACAGCGATGCCAACGGTCTGGAAGAGAATGTGTCGGCTCAGCTATACGACAGTGCCGGCTCGGCTGTCGGTGACGAGTCGCAGATGAACACGTATGTGGTAGGCAGGCAGAGATATGCCGACGTTGTGATGGGTGTGGATGGGGAGTTTGTGGCGGTGTGGCAAAGCGAGGAACAGGATGGGTCTGACTATGGTGTTTTCGGTGAGGTTGGGCCGAGGGTCGGGTGTGCGGATTTTTCGGGAGATAGCTTTGTAAACTTTGGCGACTACAGCGTTTTGGCGGGGGAATGGCTGGAAGAAGGCAACGGTCTTGAAGCGGATTTGATGGACGATAACAGAATCGATGAGCAGGATTTGTGGGCGTTGTGCGAGCAGTGGCTTAGGCCGTGCTATGAGTGTAATGAGGTTGATGTTTACACTGACGGCAAAATTGATTTCAAGGACTATGGGCTTTTGGCGGACAACTGGTTAAAGCGAGGGCCGGGGCTTGAAGGTGACGTCACCGGTGACGGGATTGTTGATATGGTTGATTTGCAGGGGCTGATTTTTCACTGGGTTAAAAGCTGCGAGCAATAGTTTTAGGTTTGCGGTCGGTTACTTGAGCTGGTTTTCGACTTCGGTTTTTATGAGGTTTTTTGCGTTTTCGAGAGGGCCTGGCAGATAGGCGCCAGCAGCGGTTTTGTGGCCCCCGCCGCCGAACTTTTGTGCGATTTCGCGAACATCCACAACCGCCCTGCTCCTTAAGGAACATCTGATTTGCCCGTCCTTTAATTCCACAAATAAAGCCGCTACTTCAACAGTGCTTATGCGTCGGCATTCGTCGATTAAGTTTTCGGTTTCCTTGCGGGCGGCGGCGGTTCGTTCGAAATCCTGCAAAGTCAAATGCTGCGCAGCGTATCTGCCATCAAAATGCAGTTCGAGGTTGTTGAGCATTACCGTCATCAGCCTGAAACGGGCGGGTGAGAAGTTCTGGTATAAATTGTGATAGATTTCGATTGCTTTTGCGCCGGCGTCGATGAGGTCGGCGGAGCTTCTGAAGGTTCTGGCGTCAGTATTAATGAACTGGAACCAGCCGGTATCAGTTGCGACTGCAACAAATAGTGCGTGTGCGATTTTTTCTGTTATAGGCCAATTTGCATACTTCAATAAATCAAGGACGATGAGAGCCGTGGCGGCGGCGGTGGTATCAAGCAGCTCAACGTTACCGAGTCCGTCCGAGGTTACGTGATGGTCAATTACCAACACGGGCTTATCAGTGTGCTTTAAGTATTGGTCAAATTGCGGCAGTTGGCTGTTGCTGTTGGTGTCGATGATTATAATCAAATCAAATTGGCCGAGGTGCCCTTCTATTAGCTGCTGGAGGGTCACGTTTTCGCCGAGGATTGGGGGTTTTTGGGTAAAGAGGAATTCGTACCATTCGGGGACCGGCGACAGGAATATGTACTTTACGTTCTTGCCGAGGGTAGTCAGCACGTCAGACATTGCGGCGAGGCAGCCGCAGGCATCGCCGTCTGGGCGAGTATGAGTCGTAATTAAGACGTTGCTTGATTTGTTAATTAGTTCAACTGCTTTTTGGAGAGCATCATCACTTATCATTCTAATCCTTTGTAAAAGTTTTCTTGCCTGCCAGCAACTGGTATCAAGCTGGGACATTTGGTTTTATTAATTTAGCAGAAAGTACCAAGATTGTCTATTAATAATCTTAGACCGGCCTGATGGAGAATGGTGCCAGTGTTCTTAGCACCACCGGCGGTAGATTATTTTCCGAACCATCTGCGTCCTTTGTGGCGGTAGGAGTTAACCCAGCGGAAAGGTAAGGTTGTGAATCGCCCCATAGCAAGATAGAGGCCTGCAAGTCTTATTGCCAAGAGCTTTGGATTAAACCAGGAATAGTCAATCCGGCGGCCGGAGGTTTTTCTCATAATTATTGGATTCCAGGTTAGCTCGCCGCCGACGAGTCTTAGTCTGTGCTTTTGATAGAGTTTAAGAGTGCCGCTGTACTTACGATTTGATTTTAAGTGGGTTTGGGCACAAGTATGAATCTGATAAAAAGGCGCATGGACTATAAGGTACCCATTTGGCTTAAGGTAAGTGGTGATGGTTTTGACAAATTCCGTAGGGTCCGGGACATGCTCAAGAACGTCCAAACAGATAACTACGTCATAGGAGTTGTGAGGTATGTGATTTTGGTCATCCAGCACGTTTACGTCCGTCGCAGAGTCGGCGAAGAGCTTTCGTGCAAAGGCCCGTGCGCAAACAGAAGTTTCGCAATACGTTACATGATGGCCCGCCCTGGTAAGGTAAACAGAATCTACTCCCAGGCCGTCGCCAATAGTTAAGATGTCGAGGTGTTGTCCGACATTTTTGTAAAGGAATTTTCCTATTCGGCGGCGAATTCGGCGTTTGCGTTTGTTGAGGTTCCATACGATTAGTTCGTAGAGGAACGCGTCGGTTTGTGCGTAGAAATCGGCTAAGGCATCGGTCCATTTATGCGGCTCAAGGGCGTGTTGGCGCAGGGCTTCAGCTACGTTGACACCTGGATTGTCGTGCTCTTGCTGTAGACGAGACCGCACGGATGTTGGGGGTTGATTGGTAAGCTGCGCCAGCCAACTGACGATTTTTTCTTCATCGTTGATGTACGCAGGTGCTGATGAAGGTAGTTTCATCTTATTAAGAATTTCTTTATTTGATAAATACGGCAGCGTTTTGAGTCTTTTTAGCACAGGTAAGATAAGCAGTTAGATATTCTTCAGGATTTCTTTTAGTTTTTGACAGTCTTTATTTATTTGGTTGGCGAGTTCTTTTTCGCTGGCGAATTTTATCTGGTGGCGGAGGTGTTTTACGAAGTCCATAGCGAGCCATTTGCCAATGAGTTCGGGGACGTTTTTTATCAGCAGGTGAGCTTCGACCAGTCGGGGGCGGTCGGCGGCAAGGGTCTGTGCCCTGCCGATGCTCAAAGCGGCAGGGATTCGTTCTTTTTTCGGGCAGACATCTTCTTCGGTGTCGCCGAGTTGGACGTAGCCGGCATAAACACCTTCAGCGGGGATGATTTGCTGGAGCGGCTGTAAGTTTGCCGTCGGAAAGCCGAGCTGTTTTCCTTTTCCGTGGCCGGGGACGACTTGGCCGATGAGGCGGTATGGTCTGCTAAGCGCAACGGCTGCATCGGCGACGCTGCCGGCTTCGAGCAAATTGCGAATCAGCGTGCTCGAGACCCTAATAGTTTCGTTGGTTGAGAGTTTTATCTTTTCGGGTTCGATTACAGAAACCTGAAAGCCCTTCTCATGCCCTAACTGCTGCAGCGTATGTGTATTGCCGATTCGGCGGTATCCAAAGTTAAAATTTTCACCCTCAATTACAACGCTGGGCTGAACATTTTCAACAAGGAATTGCTCCACAAAATCCTTCGGCGAGAGGTTTAGAAGTTCAGGGTTAGTTTTCAAGACTAAAAGCAAATCTGCGCCAGATTCAGCAAGAAGGCGCCTTTTTAATGCCAACGCGGTTAAGACGCCGGGGGAGTTCTCGGGATGTAAAATGGCGACAGGGTGCGGCTCAAAAGTCATTGCTATCAGTAACGTTTGGTTTTCGGCGGCTGTTTTTTTTGCGGCGTTTAAGATTTGCTGATGGCCGATGTGGACACCATCGAAATTTCCGATGGTCAGTACGCAACCTTTTTCTGTTTTTTCAAGGTCTGATGTTGTTTCTATAATCTTCATTCCGTTTTTGCCCACTCTTTTGCTGAGCTGCTCCAATCAAATGTTCTGCCGGCGTTCTGCCGGCAGGTAAGAACACTAATTTACCCATCCTGACCAAAATCTGCAATGGGTTTTTGGCCCGCAACGGCAACAGCCGGCCTGGTATTTGCTGGTCAGGTCACAATTAACAGTATAAAAAATTACAAAAAAGATTTGCAACTTAGTTGCAAATTTGATAATCCAAACATACAATGCTGTACCGAATAAAAGGCAAATATGAATCAGGCGGTTTTTCTTTGGAGCGCTAAGTGCATATGCAGAAAAAACTTACAGTCATTCTAACGGAACTAAAAACCCACGCCCCGTTTACACTGTTCGGCGCCTTGACGGGTATTGTTCTTATGCTGATATTCAAAAATATCAGTGAAGACGCAAGTTTTACGCTGTTTTATATTTTTCATCCAAGCCATGTGGTACTGAGCGCGATGGTTACCTCATCGATGTTCAAGTTATATACGAAAAAGCGCAACTTCTTTTTGGTTTTGATAATCGGTTATATCGGCTCGATAGGTATCGCTACCGTTAGTGATTCGCTAATACCTTACGTTGGTGAGGTTTTGCTCGGCCTGCATGGACATCCCCATATAGGTTTTATCGAGGGCTGGTATATAGTCAATCCCGCTGCCGTTTTGGGTGTTTTGGTTGCGTATTTTTGGCCTAAGACGAAATTTCCGCATGCAGGGCACGTACTGCTCAGCACCTGGGCATCGTTGTTCCATATTCTTATGGCTATAGGCGGCGAGATTTCCAGTTTTGCCGTTATTATGATTTTTATCTTTTTATTCATAGCTGTCTGGCTGCCCTGCTGCATCAGCGATATCGTTTTTCCCCTGTTGTTTGTCAAATCGGCGACTAATTCTCATGCGTTCAGCATTAAGCAAGAAGTGTAATTATGCAGTCAAAGTTGGATTTACGCGCCCGGAAGATGCTAAAGTCAGTAAAGCTTTACTGTACCGAATGCAGAGTGGTAATATTGAAGGTACTACTGAAAGCAAACAAACCAGTTACACAACAGCAGGTAGCCCGACGATTAGGTAAAAAACGCGGAAATAAAGTTACGATTTATCGCACGCTGGAGAGTTTCTGCAGGGTGGGCCTGGTACACCGGGCATTTTTACAGGCCAGAACATGGTATTTTGAACTGGCCGACAATTGCACGGAAAGTCAGTGCCATCCGCATTTTACCTGTACGAAATGCGGCGACACGCAGTGCCTAACGGAGATGTTACTACCTATGGCGAAGAGCACTCGGAAAGGTTTTGTTATCCAGCACCAGCGTGTGCAACTCGAAGGCCTCTGCCCCAAATGCAATCCAAATCCGTGGCTGACAAGTCCATCTGTTCGGCATTAGGCGCCGACATCGTTGAGAATTGCGAACGGCCTCATCTGTGAACGGCAGGAATTTTCAGCAGTCGAGGTTATGGACAAACAGGCACCGTGCTATTACAATGTCGATATGCAGGTATATCCGTTGAAATTTAAGCCGATTTACAAGCGGCGAATATGGGGCGGGCAGAAGCTGCGAGAGTTCTTTGGAAAAGACATACCGGAAGGCGAAAAAATCGGCGAAAGCTGGGAACTGGCTGATTTGCCGGAAGACAAATCCGTAATCGCAAACGGCGAATTTGCCGGTCAGAGCGTTGGGACGATAATTGAGAAGTATCCTGAAGAAATAACGGGCGATAAGAATTTTTCCGGGGCTTTTGGGCTGTTAATCAAATTCCTTGACGCTGAAGAGGTTTTGAGTGTGCAGGTACATCCCGATGAGCAGACGTGCCGGCGAATGGGCAAGGGAGTGCCCAAGACGGAGTGCTGGTATATTATATCCGCTTCTGATGATGCGATAATTTACAAAGGTCTGAAAAAAGGTGTAACAAAAGAGGCATTTGCGGCGGCAATAGAAAAAGGCAATGTTGCGAAGCTGTTGGCAGAAGTACCTGTTAGAGCGGGCGAGTGCCATTTTCTTCCAGCCGGCACTGCCCACAGCATCGGGGCAGGTCTTATAATTGCTGAGATTCAAACTCCTTCCGACACAACGTACCGGGTCTTTGACTGGAACAGGTTTGACGATAGCGGCGGAGCGAGGCCATTGCATATTGAGGAAGCGTTGGAGAGTATTCACTTCGATTCGTCCGGCGATGACCTGTCTGTAACTACAATAGGCCGGCTGGTTGATTGCGAATACTTCAAGATAGATAAAGGACAGCAGGCCGAGAGCTGTGAGATGCTGCTTTCGCCGGGGAAAATGAAAACGCTGATTATTTTGGATGGTTTTGGTGCAATTTACCAGGCGAATGGAATTGATGTTAAATTCAAGGGAGGGGATTGCTTACTTGTCCCTGCTGCCTACGAAGGAACGATGCAGTTTGCCGAGAATACACAGTACTTAACGGTAACGATTTGATTAATACAGTATTTGAAAGGCGGTTTGTTTGATGCGGATTCCACTTTTAGACTTGAAGGCACAATACGCTACAATCAAAGACGAAATCAGACGAGCCATAGATGACGTTTGCGAAAGTCAGTTTTTTGCCCTTGGCCCGGCTGTAAAAGAATTTGAAGAGGGAATTTGCCGCTATTGCGGAAGCAAATATGCAATCGGCGTTTCAAGCGGTTCAGACGCCCTGCTTGTTAGTCTAATGGCGTTGGGAATAGGACCCGGCGATGAAGTTATCACAACACCTTTCACGTTTTTCGCCACGGCCGGCTCCGTCGCCAGACTTGGGGCAAGGCCGGTCTTTGTTGATGCGGACCCAGCTTCTTACAACATTGACGTGAGCCGTATCGAAGAGAAGGTAACAAAAAAGACACGAGCGATTATTCCAGCGCATCTATTTGGACAAGCTGCTCAAATGAAACCCATTACTCAGATTGCCAAACGATATAACCTTGCTGTTATCGAAGATGCCGCACAGGCGATGGGTGCAATACAGGATGGGGTAAAATGCGGTAATTTCGGTGACTTTGGCTGCTTTTCTTTTTATCCGAGCAAGAACCTCGGCGGTTTCGGCGATGGCGGACTGGTGACAAGCAACGATGAGAAACTGGCGGAGAGAATCAGGATTCTTCGCGACCATGGACAAAGTCCGCGATACTTTTATAAAGTGCTTGGTGGTAACTTCCGTCTGGATGGTATCCAGGGCGCGGTTCTCAGTGTGAAACTTAAATACCTCGATGAGTGGAATGAAAAGCGAAGACAAAATGCCGCCATATATGACGAGGTCTTTGCCGATTCACCAATTAAACGGCCGAAGATTGAGTCAAACAACGTCAGTGTTTATCATCAATACACTGTTACCGTTCCCAAAAGAGACCAGTTTCAAAAGTTTCTGGCCGAGAACGAAATCGGCTCGGCAGTTTTTTATCCCAAAGCGTTACACCTTCAGGCGTGCTTTGAGGGGCTTGGTTACAAGGCAGGTGATTTGCCTGCTGCCGAACGGCTTTGTGGCGAGGTTTTATCGCTGCCGGTTTATCCTGAATTGAAACAAGAGCAAATTGAATATGTCGGCAAGACAGCACTTAAATTCTACGGATTAGATTAGGAGAGCGGGGTTGCTGAAGTTAAGTGAAAATCCACCGATTATGTGGCCTGAAGAGAAATCAATTTGCGATTTTAGCGGTCTGTGGTGGGTTGCTCATACGAAAAGCAGAAATGAAAAAGCGCTGGCGCAGGATTTGATTCGCAAAGACATCAACTACTTTCTTCCTATGAACTGGAAGGTTCATCGTCGAAGAGGCCGAAAGATACGGTCGCTTTTGCCGTTATTTAGCGGTTATTTGTTTTTTTGCGGCGAAGAAAAGCAGCGGATTGACCTGCTGCGAACGAATCGTGTTGCAAATCTAATCGAAGTGAAGGACCAAAAGAGATTACTCGAAGAGCTGCTGCAAATTGAACGAGCGCTTCGGGCCGGCGCTTCTTTGGCTCCGCATAAGTACCTCAAAGCGGGTCAGCGCTGCCGGGTTATAACGGGACCGTTAGCTGATTTGGAGGGTATCGTTGTGAAAACGAAGACCGTTATACGTCTGGTTTTGCAAATAGATATGCTCGGCCAGGCAACAAGTGTTGAAATAGATACTGATATGATAGAGCGAGTTGATGAATGAGCTCGCGGATTTTTCGGACGGCCACCGGGTATTCTACTATTAGGACAAAAAGCAGGAGACGGCAAAATGAAAATATGTGTGGTTGGGGTTGGTTACGTCGGATTGGTGACGGGCGGGTGTTTGGCGGAAGCCGGTAACGATGTCGTATGCGTGGATGTGGACGGTGAGAAAATTGCGGCGCTGCAAAAGGGCGTAATTCCGATTTATGAGCCGGGTCTTAGTGAAATAGTTAAACATAATAAGAAGCTCGGCCGACTGGACTTCACAACCGATTTGAAATATGGTGTGGATAGCTCACTCATTATCTTTCTCGCGGTTGGTACGCCTTCTGCACCTGACGGCTCGGCTGATATATCGGCTATTCTGACGGTTGCGGCCGATATCGCCGAAAACCTAAAGGAGTATCGCATCATTGCGACAAAAAGCACCGTGCCGGTAGGTACATATAAGAAGGTGACAGATATTATAAAATCCAAGACTGAGACGCCGTTCGATTATGTCAGCAATCCTGAGTTTTTGAAAGAGGGCGCTGCGGTTGAGGATTTTATGCGTCCGGACAGGATAATTATCGGGACAACAAGTCCCACTGTTGGGAAAATAATGAAACAGTTGTACAGTCCGTTTATGCGAAAAGGCAATCGGATATTACTTATGGACGCTGCCTCTGCGGAGATGACAAAGTACGCGGCGAATACAATGCTTGCAGCGAGAATATCATTTATGAATGAAATTTCCGAATTGTGTGAGAAACTCGGTGCGGATGTAGAGTTGGTCAGGCGAGGTATCGGCAGCGATACTCGGATTGGCCCATCTTTTTTGTTCGCAGGGGTCGGCTTTGGGGGCAGCTGCCTGCCAAAAGATGTTCGTGCGCTGATTCATGCCGGCTCTGAGCACGGTGTTGAAATGACGATGGGTAAGGTTGTTCAGCAGATAAATAAAAGACAGCAGGACAGATTCGTCGAGCGTATCAGTGACTTCTTTGCAGGCGGGGAAGGCAAAACCGTGTTGGCTGTCTGGGGACTTTCCTTTAAGGCAAAAACGAATGACGTCAGGGAATCGCCGGCGATTTACTGTGTAAGCAAGCTCCTTGACTGCGGGATGAAAATCAAGGCCTACGACCCGGAAGCAGCTTCGGCTGTTCTGGATGGCAGAATTGAGACTGTCGAAAACGGATACGATGCGCTTGAGGGGGCTGATGCTCTGGTTATATTTACAGATTGGCAGGAATTCAGGAACCCTGATTTCGAAGTGATTGCAAAAAAACTAAAGAAACCTGTTGTATTCGACGGCAGGAACCTGTACGACCCCAGTGTAGTTAAAAAGGCCGGGATTGAATATTATAGTATCGGAAGAAAATAGAAGGGAAAGATTATGGGTATGGACACCGTTGTTAAAATTGCAGGCATATTTTTCGTCCTCATTGGAATTGTGTACTTATTAAAGCCGGGTGTTCTGAAGGGCCTCATGGAATTTTTCAAGCAAGGTAAACGCATATACTTTGCGGGACTGATAAGGTTTGTGCTCGCCGTTGTTTTTTTACTTGCCGCCCGCGAATGCGATATTACGTGGGTGATAGTTGTCTTCGGGATCCTTTTTATGTTATCGGGACTGCTGGTGTTTACGCTCGGGGCCAGGAGGCTTAAATCTTTGCTCGAATGGTGGCAGAGGCAATCGTTTTTGCTTCTTCGGCTTGTTGCTGTAATCATTTTAGCCATGGGAGCGGTCATTATTTATTCTGCATAAAGCAAACTCTTATGAAAGTATTGATAACGGGAGCTGCGGGATTTATCGGCTCACATCTTAGTGAGCGGCTTCTTACAAAAGGCTGGTCGGTGGTGGGGGTTGATAACTTCGATGATTTCTACGAGCCGCGAATTAAACGGCGGAATATCGAGCAGTGTCTTAAAAATAAGAATTTCGAGCTTGTAGAAGGCGACATCCGTGACAGTGCGGCGATGGATAAGGCAATGGGCGATGGTGTCGAGATAGTTGTGCACTTAGCTGCGAGAGCGGGTGTCAGGCCATCGATTGCCCAGCCGCTGCTTTACGCAGAGGTCAACGTGAACGGGACGATGGTTCTGCTTGAGGCGATGAAAAAGCATAAGGTCAGCAATTTTATTTTCGGGTCAAGTTCAAGTGTGTACGGCAACAATAAAAAAGTGCCGTTCTCCGAGGAGGATAACGTTGATTTCCCCATCTCGCCCTATGCAGCGACGAAGAGAGCCGCCGAACTCATCTGCCATACGTATCATCATCTTTACGGCATAGATGTTACGTGCCTGCGTTTTTTTACGGTTTACGGACCTCGGCAAAGGCCGGATTTAGCCATTCACAAATTCGCAAAGCTTATCGAACAGGACAAACCCATACCGGTCTATGGGGACGGCACTATGATGCGTGACTTCACGTATATTGATGACATAATCAACGGTACGGTTGCAGCGATTGAGAAGCGCTCGGGCTTTGAAATTTATAATCTCGGCGAATCAAGGCCGATTAGCGTCAATGATTTAATTACAGAAATTGAAAAAGCACTTGGGAAAAGAGTAGTGAAAGAATATTTGCCGCCCCAGCGGGGAGATGTCGAGCGCACGTACGCAGATGTTAGCAAAGCTGTCAGAGAACTGGGATACGAGCCACGGACACAGATAGAAGACGGCCTGGCCAGATTTGTCGCCTGGTTAAGAAAACAATAAACGGGTCGTTATTCAGACAATAAGAAGATTTACAGAAAAAATATTATCTGATATTGACTTTTCAAGACAGACTTGATATTCTATCGGAAATGAGGCTTAGCGGCGTAGCTGAGCAAGCGTAAATGGAAAATCTTAGTTAAGGAGGTAGGCCATGTGGAAAAAGAGTATAGTGATATGTATTGCGGCGATAG
>CAZQYB010000028.1:0-21434 GCA_964597535.1 uncultured Pirellulales bacterium
TACACTGCCGAAAGGGGATGAGAACACCATAACTAAGATAGGCTCAGGATATGGTTGTCAGACTTATTACAAAGGGAGAATCGATGATGTTCGCATCCACAACCGGGCACTGTCAAAGCAAGAAGTCCGCTCACTGTATCGAAGTATTGTCGGCTCCGCTCCTGATGAGAGGGCTCCCGGCTTCGGGCCGGTGGCTGAAGTAGAGCTGAGCGATATTGATGAATCCCCTCAAGCGGCCCTTATTGATTTTGACACCGGCAAAGTGGTCGAGATTCCGGATCGCTTGCGTGAGGCGGGTGGGGATGAAGCGTTCCCATGGGTCGCCGAAAGAGGTCTTGATGTTGGTGCTGAATTTGCCGGCGATGAATTCGGGCTCTTCGGTATAGATGTCGTCGCGACAAGGATTGCCTCAGAGCGGTGGGACAAGATTACTCCTGTCGAATTGCACAAGGGATTGGCGGCTGAGCCAATGGGCGTTGAAAGAGACGAGAGGGCAACAATGATGCTCGCCAAAGGGGAATATCTCCCAACCTTTGCGTTTAGAACCCGTGAAGGCGGTGCCGGCGTTCTCCAGATAGTCGATGCGGACCGGAGTGAGAAAACGATAAACTTGCGCTACAAGATGCTGCGGCCGGAAGTGGGGAAGCCACTCGTGAAGCTGGAAC
The DNA here is from genome assembly GCA_964597535.1 of uncultured Pirellulales bacterium. Lineage (GTDB taxonomy): Bacteria > Planctomycetota > Phycisphaerae > Sedimentisphaerales > Anaerobacaceae > CAZQYB01. The sequence continues at coordinate 666 of CAZQYB010000028.1, forward strand.
TGACGAAGCCGGTTTACGAATGGTGGCGTGCCGAACCGAAGGTTACAAAGACCATTTACGAGAACAGCCAATTAGAGATTGAGTGGGATGTGCGTTTTGACAGCGGAATTAGGAAGAGGATTAAAAACTTTACTGTGGGTGTTCTGCCCATCCGGGAAGACATAAGCGACGTACGCGCTCACTATTATTTTGAAGATAACCTTGCCTTTACTGCTCGAAGGACGCCATATGGTAAAGAATGGCATGTCCGCATGAGGATTGCCGGGGTAAGCCCGAAAACACTCAGGCCCGGAGAATACAGGGTATATGTTTGCGCTTTTGATAAGTACAACCATGGAGTCGGCTGGTCATCCCGGCTCGCAGGCGTGATAGGTGCAGGCACGGCCAAGCTCGTTGTCAAGCCAAGGCCCTTTACCGGTGCAGCCCATGTGCGCCAGGTTTTCCTGCCGGATGCTGACACGCCAAGCGTTAATGTGGTTCTCGATTTGGCGAGCGGTGAGCTTTTGCCAGCTGGCACTGGCAAGGAGCAGCTAACTGTGTTTCGAGAAATGGGCAAGGGCGACCTCGTATATGACCGGGCGTTTATATGCATTAGGGGAGGCAAGGCGAAGTTGCTGCGAGCAGACAAATTGACTAACTTGAAAATCAAGGGTCAGGTAGAAGACTCAACCGCATATGAGCTTCCAAGTTTACCTTGCAGTTTGGTGGTGACCACTTCTGAAGGGGACAACTACGAGGTGACTGTTATGTCGGCAGACAACAGTGGAGCAAACTTAGAGTACAAAAAGATGCTGGCGGAGCCAGCACCAATTGCACCGGTTGCCGGCTTCGGGCCGGTGGCCCCAGTAGAGGCTGGGAAGCGAAAAGTCTTCTTGCCGGAATGTGACACGACTACTTATGACCTGCTGGACTTAGCGAGCGGGAAGATTATAAACTCTGAGCCGGGCGGAGAGATGCTCGATATAGGCGACCCACATGGAAAAGGAAACCTTTATTTTGACCGGAACTCTAAGGGCCATTGGCTGGCGTCTGTTCGCGGAACCAGGATGCAGCTTCGAACCGATGGGGGACTCTCTTCGCCGGAACCCGAGTTATTGTCGCGCAGAATAGCTGCTTACTATGTGCTGCCCGAGATTCCCTGCCAATACCTGGTTACGACCGCCGGTGGCGATAGGTACGAACTGAAGGTTTTGTCTATAGAGACCGATGACAAGCCCGGCGTTCATATCGAGTATTGGAAATCCGCAGAAGCGGAGAAATACCAAAAGGTAATGCAGAAAAACCGAGAGGGCGAACTAAAGTTTCAACAGAATTTACGCCAGAAGTCAGGTGAGCAACTGAGCGGACTGGGTAAGGCGGTAGTAATGTATGCGAATGACAATAATGGCAAAATGCCAGCGGCGTTGCAGGAGTTGAAGCCTTACCTTGGTGGTGAGGATCTCCGGTGGCTGATTGAGAATGTCAGATACTTCGGCAAAGGGCAGGAAAGAGAAAGACCGGATACGCCGATAGCTTATGATAAGACTTTGCTGGAAAAGGGTAACGGCACAAACGTGCTTTTCAGTGACGGGCACATGGGATTTCTTACGCCGGAAGAGCTCAAAAAGCCTGTGAAGTTCCCTAAGAGCGGATAGAGGTCAGACGTGAAGAGTAAATGGAAAATCGGTGGTGGCGGCCAATTACGGCCGGTTTTGGTCATGCTTGCAGTAGCAATAATACTGCCCACGGTGTGCCTTCTCTGGTTTATGAACCAGGCGGTAAAAAACGTACAAATGGCAGCGAGACAGATGCTGATTAATGATTACAGCAATCGCGTCGACGAACTGGCAAAATCCACCGATAAAATCTGGACCGACAGGGCAAAATCTGTTGAACGCAATGCCCATCGCGCTGCGATTGAGCAATTTGCGTCTATTGCATTAAGCAAGGCAGGGCTTAATGGTGGTCTAATATATGACGCTTCAGGTAAGCTGGAATATCCCATTCTGGGTTCGGCGGGATTTGCGGAATCGCTATCACCCCAAGAATTTGAACAGGCCTGGCAGTTGGAGTTTATGGAGAGGGACTTTGTCAAGGCAGCAGAGGCCTACGAGAAGATAGCCAAATCAACTGAGGATGACTATATCTGGCGAAGAGCGACGCTTGGAATGGTGCGATGCCACAGGGCTCTCGGAGATGTGGAGACAGCAAGAGACTTCTGTCATGATGTTGCTTATGAGCGAATAGGGCAGGAAATCTCTGCGGCTTCGGTGTCTTTGGCAGCGCGCGCCAGGATTATGCTTGCGGAATTGGACCGTGGTGCGTTGACACGCAGTGAGTCATTACCTTCAGCTGAGGTGCTTGCGCTTGCCACCGCAACAATGAGTTACAATCCAGATGCTGGCCCTACATTCCTCCCTATGGACTCTGGGACGCGAATATTTGTTCTGGAAAGGGCAGTGAAGATGGCAGAGGAAAAGGCGCCTGAGCAGCCATACCTGTTACTGATTAAACCTGGGCTTGAGCGTGCCAAGAAATTGTTAGTAGCAGAAAGACTTGCGGCAGAGGTGGCCCAGCGTTATGCCAACACCACATCATTCCGGCACTGGAAGGTGGGCGGTGTGCACCGGCTGGACGTACCCAGCGATGTTTACGGCTTATATTGCAAAGCCGCAGACAAGACCTTTCTGGTGCTTCGGTCAGGTGAGGATGTCCGAGAGGATTTTGGCACTTTCGAGAAAAGCTTTGCAGCCTCTGATGTTTTGTACCGTGTAGTGGATGATAAAGGAGTGTACGTTAGCGGTATAAAGCAGCCCGGGGAAAAGGCATTTCTTACGCCGCCCGTCGGCAGGAGTTTACCGGGCTGGCAGGTCGAACTTTATTTCAGGGACGCTGATGTCTTTGAAGAAAAGGCGAGCAGGGAAGTCGCTCTTTATACCTGGACCGGAGTGCTCGTAATTGTGCTGATTCTTTTGGCTGGTGGTTTTGCAGGACGGGTTGTGGGCAAACAGATAAAGTTGAACAAACTCAAAAACGATTTTATAGCGACCGTTTCGCACGAATTGAAAACGCCGTTGGCTTCGATGCGAGTATTGGTGGATACTTTATTAGAGGGCAGGTACAAGAACCAGCAGCAGGTCACGGATTATTTGCAGTTGGTCTCTAAAGAAAATGAGCGGCTGACCGGATTGATTGATAATTTCCTGACGTTTTCTCGGATGGAGCGGAACAAGCAGGCCTTTGCGTTTGAAACTGTCAGCCCGGCTGCAATCGCGCATCACGCAGCCGACGCCGTCAAAACAAAGTTTGATAAAGGCAAATGTGAATTTGACGTCAGCATTGCTCGAGACCTGCCGGATATTTTGGCCGATAGAGATGCGATGGTGACAGTGCTGGTGAATCTTCTTGATAACGCATACAAGTACTCTTGCGATGAAAAGCGAATTGGGTTGAGAGTTTTTGCAGAAGATGGTTCGGTCTGTTTTGAGGTGGCGGATAACGGAATGGGTTTGTCACGCAAGGCCGTTAAAAAAATATTTGGCAGATTTTATCAGGTTGACCGCAGCCTCACACGAGGTATCGAGGGCTGCGGCCTGGGCCTTAGTATTGTCAAGTTTATCGTCGATGCGCACAAAGGCACAATATCAGTTGACAGCAAACCCGGCAAGGGCAGTACGTTCACAGTGAAACTGCCGGCAGAAGATTGAGACAAAGCCAAATGGAAACTGTTTTGATAATTGAGGATGATGCGACGATGCTGCGGGGCCTTAAGGACAACTTCGAGTTCAAAGGCTACCGCGTGCTGACCGCAGCCGACGGTGAGGCGGGATTGAACGCCGCCCTTGATGGCAAGCCCGATTTGATTATTCTCGATATTATGCTGCCCAAGATAAACGGCTATGAAGTATGCCGACTAATCCGCGAACAACAGCTTGAGATGCCGATAATTATGCTCACTGCGAAGGGGCAGGAATCGGATATTGTGCTGGGCCTGAATCTTGGGGCGGACGATTATGTTACCAAGCCATTCAGCATAAAGGAGCTTCTTGCACGTGCGGCAGCGTTTCTTAGACGCGGCAGGCAGGCGGAAAAGGATATTTACGAATTCGCAGATTACCGGCTTGATATCGGCGCCAGAAAACTGACACACCGTGGAAACGAGGTTAAACTTTCTCCGAAGGAATTCAAGCTGTTGGAGCTTTTTGTCAAAAGACCCGGGCGTGCGCTTACCCGCGATGAGATACTAAATAAAGTCTGGGGGTATGATTACTTTGTCGGACCGCGGAGCATCGACCGCTTTGTTACCACATTGCGAAACAAAATCGAGCCCGACCCGCGCAATCCGACCTTTATTCACACTATAAGAGAGATTGGCTATAAATTCGAGCCACCAGAGCAAGGCCGGTGATTGCTACTTTACTGCGTTTATTGCTTCTGCAAGATTGAGTGTGCCTTCGTACAGGCTTCTTCCGATTATGACTGCTTCAACCCCCAACTCGGCCAGCTTCTTTACATCGGCTATCTCTTTTACGCCGCCCGAAGCGATAATCGGTACTTCCACCGCCTCGACAAGGGCCTTTGTTCTTTCAAAGTTTGGTCCTGTCATCATACCGTCCCTATCGATATCGGTGTATATTATTGCCGCCAGAGGCAGCTTCGCGGCTTCGGCTGCAAATTCCAGCAGATGTTGGTAGCTGCTCTGGGTCCAGCCGTGAGTGGCTACCTTTGAACCTCTCGCGTCGAGGCCGAGTACTATTCTGCCCCTGAATTGCTCGGCTACCCGGCCGAACCATTCGAAGTCGCTTACCGCCTTGGTGCCGATTATCACCCTTTCGACGCCTATATCGAGCATTTGCTTTACGGCCTCTTCGTCCCTGATTCCGCCGCCGAGCTCGATTTTCAACTGCTTTAAGGCCGCTATTGCCGCCACCGAATCGGTATTGACCGGTCTGCCTATTTTGGCCCCGTCAAGGTCGATGATGTGCAGCCACTGTGCCCCGGCTGAGTTGAATTCCTTCGCCTGTTTGACAGGGTCGTCCTGATAGGTTATCTGGCGGTGATATTCGCCCTGGATAAGCCTGACACATTTTCCTTTTATCAGGTCGATTGCCGGTATGATATACATTCCAAATCCTTTTAAATCTTCTACTACTCTGCGAAGTAGGTTCGCTACGTAGCACGAGAAACCCAAAAATCCTTGAGAGCAATTCGTGGGATTTTAGGTAAATGTGTTTTTCATTTCAAGAGATTTCGCCAGAATATTATTTTATCGGCCCCCTTTTCTGTCTTCGCCAGAAGACAAGGGGGCCGGTCTTAACCGTTACTGCTGTGGAATCGGCGGCCCGCCCAGCGAAATCAGGGGTATTGACTGTGAAGATTTTCTCGTTCAGTTTTTGCTCTACTGATTCGCAGGCCGGGTTTACTCGATTTTTTGGGTTTCCGGTTTATCGCTTGTTGTGGGGAGTGCTTTATAAAATTCCGCTTCCCGGCCGGACAGTTTTTTCTGCCGAATCATTGTGCGAATGCGCTTTAAGTCAACGTCTCGCGGCTGGCCGCCGGATGCGAGTGAGACGGCGGGCTGACCAAAGTCGGCTGGAATGATTTGCAAAAACCTGCGTACCGAGACAGTCGATACGAGCAGCCCTACCAGCAGGACACCTACCACCAAATATCGGGACATTGGCCTGGTGGGCGCATAGTGGGGGTGCAACGGATATTCTTGCGCTACTGGGATTTTCGCTTCCGCCGTAAGGCGTCCTCCGGAAGGAGTCCCTAGGACTGCGGAGTAGCGACACTTGTCACAGTATAAGCAGTCCGTATGGTCTTGGGCGGTGAGACCGAATTCACATCTGCCGAATCTCTTGGCGGGCACGAATCGCTTGAGTAATACCAGATTGTTCAGCAGGGACAGGAACGCCCCGACCGGGCACAGGTAACGGCACCAGAAGCGAGCATAGAAGACCGAGCCGAGCAGCGCCACCGCTACTATCAACCCGCCGTAGTGGAGCGACTGAAAATCGTAAATCGAAGACCGGAAATTGAAAATCTTTATGAGCGGGTCCGCTGCAAGAGTGGTTCGATTTCTGGAAAAAAAGAATACGATTATTAGAACGAAAAGAACCGCATACTTGACAAACCTTGCCTTTCGCATCTTCTCCAGCGGTACCTGTTGTTTGAATCTGCCGGGTAGTGCGTAGCTGAGCAGCTCCTGGGCGGCACCGAACGGACAGATGTAACCACAATAAATGTTGCCGAACATTATTACCAAAAGCGGTATTCCTGCGACCAGCAGGAAAGCTCCTGATAACCCTATGGCAGGCATGTGCAAAGACAATATAGTTGCTATTTGTTCGGTGGAATACTGGGCGTTTAAGACAATGCCGCCGGCCACAAGATTAAATAGAAGCACAGCCAGCCGGCTCCAGAATCCACCTCGGTAGATTACAATCAAAGTAAGCACACAAGCTCCGAGCAGATACATCCCTGCGTCATCGGGCAGATATTTCGCCCGTTGAGTTATTCCTTTGGGCCCGGGCTCAAGAGTGCGGCCAAGAATCTGCGTGGCAAACCGATGGCCTGATGTTTTCAGTGCCGAAAGAATAGCTTCAGAGCTTACAGTAGCTCCGGTTACAGCGTGGATGTCGGCAAACGGCTCAGGCCGAAAAAGCTGACGTCCCGGGAGACGCTCGCGCCATTGGCCAAGAAGTTCCATATATACTGGGGTCTCATTCGACTGTATTATATGGAAGTCGATTAGTTTGCCAGCAGTGTCTATGTAAACGGCAAGGTTTATCTTCCCGCCAAAACCACGAATCTTAGGTGCCAAGTCTGCGGAGCTAAAGACGTATCCGGTCAGTTTCTCTCCTGCTGCCTCGTCTTGCGACGAGAGACGCAGAGGCAAGTCGGTTCCGTAGGCCTTAAAATAGTCGATGTCTCGCTCGCCGATAACTGCTGATGTCCGCTCAAGACGTGCCTCGCCGGCCAACGCCTGGACCGCATACTGCGGCAGTGAAGGGCTGAGGCGTTTACCGGCGTAAGCAAGTAAGTTCGAACACAGTGCAACGGACGCGCCTATACCAAATAAAGCGTAGCCAAGCCCGCGCAGGCTAAAACCGCCTGTGGCTGAAATGAGGGCCTTTTTCGGTTTGTATATTCTAAGTGCCGCAGCGGGCACGTTGGCAAGAATGAGCATAACAAATATAAACAGCGTTGCCCCTGTCCCAAGTACAGGAACAAGCGCAAGGCTTGTTACTACCCCTCCTATTGACGCTCCGAGATGGTCGGCTGTTTCGAGCTTGCTGCCGGCCTGGCCGGTCCCGAAGCCGGAATCGGCTAAGTGCCGAGCGGCCAATGGAAAGTAGCAGCCGGCACACAAACCGCAGAGAACAAACGCAACAGCAAAACTGGCGTGCGCCCACTGTTCGGCCGGCCAAAAAGCAATTGTGGCAAGAATTAGCGTATGCACAAACATCGCCGCAAATAATAATATTTCCGGACGGATTTTCCTTTTGCTCATAAGCAGATGCCTGATCAGAACCGCACCGGCTGTTAAGCCCACCATAAATACAGACGAAATAATTCCAATATGCAAATACAGTGAGCCAAAATGTGTTTGATACAAATACATCAGAACAATCACGACACCAATACCTACCAAACCGGACGAGAAAACAAGAAACGTACCATCAAAACTGGACGGCTTCTTTTTATGAGTTGTTCTTAAAATATAAGCAGCTCGCAAAGCCATAAAAACCAGGACAGGAAGGACAAAAGCTAACGACCCCGCTAATGCGAGGTGCTTAACAAATCTGGCTACCGGCGCCCCGGATTGTTTTGCCGCAAGCAGTAAACTGTATAAGTGCGTCAGCGGCCTGGAATCACGGTTAATCAACAACCTCTCGGGTAAATCCGCCCTTGAATAGTTCTCAATGGCAAAGGCGGCACGGTCAGGCAGATAGACACTCAGCAGCGCCTCGGGAGGGAAAACATTTTTTCCGCCATCTATCGCCGCAAAGCGCTCCCGCAAAACGCCCGGACCGCCGGTGAGCTTTTCACTATCAGATGCAATAAACCAGGTATCCTCGCCCGGCGTCAGGACCAGTTGCGAGAAAACTTTCTCGAGTGTCAGTTTCACAGACGCACCAAGATTTATCAGCTCGGTGCCCATAATGTTCTCTCCGCCTGTTACGCGGATTGCCAAGACGCCGTCAGGCCTGAGAGATTCTCTAACCTGACGGTAGAATTCGAGTGTGTAAAACCGATTCAGTACTGAACTGGTTGCGTCCGGCAGATTAACGATTACTATGTCATAATACCGTCTCTTTTCAGGCAGTAACGAGCGAACGTCACCAGCCATTCGGTGGAACCGCTCATCGCTGATTCTAAGCTCCGGCGGTATAAACCTGTCAATCTTCCGGATGTATTCGGTGTCACAGTGCGCCCAGCTCAGATGCTCGACCTGCGGCAGCCGCAGGAACTGACGGCAAACGCCTAAGCCCGAGCCAACGACCAGAACCCTCCCGGCGTCGGGGTTTTGGCAAAGAGCGATAGCCGCTATCCGACCGGCAGTAGTTTCGTCCGGCAGCGATTCAACAGCGCTGCCTTCACGAACAGCTACCCACTGGTCATGGTAGATTCCGTAAAGATACTCAGCTTGAGCGGTTTGAAATGAGCCTCCAAATGTGTCCCTGGGGAGCAGCTTGGTCCATTTTACAGTTCGCACATATCTCATCAATGATTCATCAACGCCGAGCGTGATGCAAAGCAGTGCACAGACCGGAATCAAGAAAGATAGTGCACACCCGACAAATGAATAAGCTGCGGGCACACTTGCGTTTTCGGACTTCCGGGCCCCTATGCTTTGCGTCAGCTTTTTAGCAAGCTGCACAAAAAATACCGATAACGAAACAATAAACGCAAGTACAAAGAAGATTCTTGCTGAACTCATACCAAAGCCCAGAAGAATAGTTGCTCCCAGTCCGCCGAAGAAACTTCCTGCCGCTTCAATAATATATACGCGCGAGACGGCAAGCCCCTTGGGGGCAAGCTCCCGTTCCCGCTGAACCCATCGGCAGGCGGTCGGAAACAGCATCCCCGTGATAATACTGACCGGCGCATTGACCAAAATCGATAAGAGCAGAATGGTGCGTATGGGCAACAGCGCATAAGATTCGACTCCTACCAGCTCGCGCGCCTGAATAATCAATATCAACTCCAGAACAAAAGCTGGCAGGTATGCTAAAAACAGAAATTCTATAGCTTTGACCAGTTTTTCGGCAAAACTCCTGGTTCTATAAACAAGCAGCGCCCCCAAGCCGACCCACAAAAACCACGAACCAAAGAAGATTCCAACAGCTATATCGTTACCCTCAAAGGTGGTGATGAACTCGCGAAAGAGCAAAGTCTGGGCTGCGATAGTGAACAGGCCGTAAGTGAATATTAACAAACCGCGAGTAAACTTCATTTTTCTTCACCGAAAACGACTGCCTGAAAGACCAGGAAGCTCGCTCCTTCCTTCCAGGCATCTTTGGGTAACTTCGCTTTCAATGACAGGTTTGTGAGCGTCTGTTCAACGTCCCAGCCCTGTTCGGGTGCAACCTGAGGCAGGTACACAGCCGACTGGCCGTTCTTGCTCAATACAACACCATCTATGCCAATCATTATCTCATCGGCCGAGTCAACAGGCCTGGGCGATGTCAGCGCGGAGATTTCGATTGTAATGTCATTGCACTCGGCTATTGATACCGGCCGAAAACGCCTATCCTTAAAAGCAGCGTTAAATGCGTTAGCGATAACAGACTTGTATAAAGGGCGTCGCGGGAAAATATCGCCGATGCAGCCTCTAAGGATGGGTTTATATGGCCCCGGCACTTTATTGGGGTCGGGGATTTTTTTGAGTGTTACGAACGCCGCACGAGGGACTCTCATCACCTCGCTTATTGTAACAGACAACTCAGACGCCTCAGGAATTCGCCGATTTTGCAGAGAAAAAACTATCGTTTTCCGCGCCAAATCCAAAAGTTGCTTCTTGTCTTCCTTCATCAATTCAACGCTGCGCGGCTGGGGCGCTGTTCGGGGAGGGGGCCGCCATGACCCGGAAAAGACCGCCGAAAGATAGCTCACCGAGTTGGTATAATCGTTCATCAGCTCACCAGAGGTCGCGTACCTGAGCAGTTCAACGTTCGTTCCTTTATCCAGCATCGAAAGTAATATCGCTATTGGAACATAGCCGCATATCGTTGCGCCCGTCTTCTTTTTATATTTCAAAAAGCCCTCACTGTCTAAATTGGCTATGTGCTCATACGCGCCCATATCGAGTTTTTTTATTTGCTCAGCCACGTTCTTCCTGAAAGGCACATAGCCAAACCTTGGGCCATAATGAACGAAATCTGAACTCGCAATCACCAGGGTTTGCTCGTCGACCAAACTTTTCAAAATGGTGCCGGCTTTGCGAATTGTCTCCGATGAGCAACGACCCGCCACAATGGGGACGAGCTTAAAATCCTTCTGGTTGTACTGCAGCAGCGGAAGTTCTATCTGGACACTATGCTCCTCTTTGTGCGCATACGGCACGCTGTGAAACATCGGATATTCGAGGAGTTTTTTTATCAAGTCCACGTCCAGTGGTATCCGGCCCAGCGGTGTTTCGTAATGCGTTGCGTTGGGGACACTGAGCATCTCTTCCATATACGCAGTATGACTTGGGCCGATTATAATAATTCGACTGTATTTTTTATCAGCGGCCTTAAGAGCATAAACTGCGTTTTGGCCTGAAAACCGATAACCTGCGTGCGGCAGAATCATCGCAATTACGTTATCTATCGGCTTGACATCAGCTTCTTGGTAGAATCCGGCAATTTGTTTGCCGAGGACCTTCGCATCGGGAGAGTACCATCCAAGTTCGCCAAGTATAGAATGGAAAACGACTTTTCCGGACCTGGCAGGCTCTTCTTTTTTGGGCGCTGCTGTTTCTCTAATTTCAGCAGAAAGAGTCAGGACACGTGTTTTGCACAGGAGTATGGCAAAAACAGCTAACAGCAGAATCCCCACGCCCAGCAGAACTTTTATTCGGGATGTGTGATTGGATTTCCTATCCATAACTAACCACTCCATTTGCTCTGTTTAGGTATGTCTCGCAGGGGCTTCAGGGGTCCGGGATACTTCTTGGTTTTAACGGCCCAGACGAATTTGCGTGGGGCGGTTTTCTTAGCCAGCCACCAGGCGCCGACAATAATTGCTGAACCTGCTTTGATTACTTTCTGGACAAATTTTCTGCGTGTCATTTCCAAACCCCATATATTTCTCTGCTGCAATCCGGGCAGTGGCCATCTTTAAGATGGTTTTGCAATATGGTATAGCCGGTGCGTTCAATCAGTAAACTTTTACAATCCGGACAATAGGTGTTCTCGCCTTCCTTGCTGCGGACATTTCCAATATAAACATAGTGGAGCCCTTCGCTCATAGCAATTTCACGCGCCGTCTCCAGCATCTTCAAGGAAGTGCGCGGCAGATGCCGCATCTTGTACTGAGGGTAAAATCCCGAAAAATGCAACGGAGTCTCGCTGCCGAGATTCATCTTAACCCAGCGCGAAAGCTCTCTTATATCTTCAGGCCGGTCATTCAGTGTCGGAATGATTAAGTTCGTAACCTCGACCAATATGCCACTTGCCCTGGCCAAGACCAGAGCGTCCTGCACGGGCTTTAATGTCCCCGAGCAGACTCGCACGTAAAAATCGTTGGTAATCCCCTTCAAGTCTATGTTCGCAGCATCCACAACTTCGAGCAGTTGCTTCCAGGGCTCTCTATTTATATATCCGGCCGTTACAAGAACACTGCGGATGCCCTCGGCTCTGGCCAATTTTGCCGTATCGTAGGTGTACTCATAGAAGATGATTGGGTCGGTGTAGGTATATGCCAGTGAGGGACAGCCGTATCTTTTCGTCCATTTAATCAGTCTTTCAGGTGGCCACCATTTCCCCAACTGCTCGCCTGCAGGGTACAGCGCCTCGGTATCTTCCGGGTTGGCCTGTGATATCTCCCAGTTCTGACAGTTCCTGCAGTGGAGGTTGCATCCCACGGTTGCAATCGAAAGAATCCCTGTGCCCGGCAGAAAGTGGAAGAGCGGTTTCTTTTCAATTGGGTCGATGTGAATCGAGCAGGGAAAGCCATATACTACGGTTTGCAATACGCCGTCGACATTGATTCTAACCCGACACTCGCCGCTTTGGCCGGGCTCAATTATGCACATCTTTGGACATAATTCGCACTGGACTTTCAATTTAATCCTCGCTTGTTATCAGTGAACAGTGGATAGCACATACAGTATATGTTATACGCTATATGTTATTTTAAGTGCGAAGACGTTAGCCGTCAAATTAAAGAAATGGTACCAAGAGTAATACAACTTGTCTCTAATATTCTTGTAATTTCAAGTCGTTGAGTGTATAGGTTACAGGAGCCGTTATGGAGAGGTGTCGGAGTGGTTTATCGAGCCGGTTTCGAAAACCGGTGTGCCCCTTGCGGGTACCGCGGGTTCGAATCCCGCCCTCTCCGTTATTGAAGACAGTGTTGGCACAAGCTTCTGCACTTGTGGAACTTGTAATGTTTTCTCGGTTTTTGACTGTCCCATCGCCCTCGAACGGAGAATATTGAGCTCCAAAATTCCCCCTAATTATGCTTTGATTTGCAAGAGCCATCATAGCCTTTTGGCTTTCATCATTATGCAGATGATAATATAACTCAAGCATCTGCACAATGAAGGCCGTCAAGGGTATCGGGCCGGCAATCGCATTCTGCACATGGACCAGTATATGACGCTACTGCTGCTGTGCATGTTCAGTCCAATATCCAAATCACTAAGGTCAATGCAGCAAGCCGGCGAACCGGAAGAAGTTCAGAAGAAACTGCGTGTGCCACGTAGTTCCTTTTACCGCGCGAATCGAGTATCTCCCTCGCCGCTACATCAACAATCGTCGTGAACATCTTACATCCTTTCCTTTATTTGTCATTCGATACTCATCATTCCTGCCAGAGACCACCGACTTTAACCGGCCGCGTCAACCCTCGAATGCAAAACTCTTATAGCCAATCGCTTATTTGCGAAAACACCTCAGCCCGAATGTCCGCGGATTCATTAAATAATTCGTGCCTGCCCTTTTTAATAATCACCACCTCTACCTCGCTGAATTTGCTCCTGATAAACTTAACATTGAACCGCCACGCTACCGCCGTGTCATCACTGCCCTGAATGACCTTGACTTTTCCACCGCAGGGCGGTAAAGCTGAGATTCTTTCATTCCATTCATACAAGGCCCTCATCCACCTCATCGGAACAACTCTTGTCTGCAGCGGGTCTGCCTTTTTGACAAAACTCAGGTATTCCTTGTCGGAAGAATTTCTCCTGAAAACTCTCGGAATGTCTCTGCCAAACGGCTTGTACAACCGATAGCCAATTTTAGATAACCCCCACAACCAGCTACGAACCAAAGGGGCCGCCACAACCACCTTATCAAAAACACCATCTTCGTTTGTAAGCAAATAATCTAAAGCAACGGCTCCGCCAAGACTATAGCCGATTATATGGTAAGGCCCGCCCAAACCGGGTCGAACCGCATCCACAAAATCACGCAGGGCATCGCTGTATTGCGAAAAATCCTCAATCCCCGCCGGCTCGCCCGTTGAAAGCCCATGCCCCGGCATATCGTAGCAGGCAACAGCGTAACCACGCCTAATCAAATATTCGATGATATGCCTGCAAAGGCCACAATGACTTAGAAAACCATGGAGTACAAAGACCACCGATTTATATTCTTTTGGCTCAAAAATGTGCCCCGCCAAAAAATAGGCATTTGACTTGAACTCAACTGGAACGTACTTAATGTCTTCATTCGCAAAATCAAGCCCATAAAACTTGAGGTAGCTCGCAGCCGAATCGAAATTTCCTTCATCGCCGAACATATCCAGCAAGCTTAGGCCTTCCTTAATGCTGTCGGTATCATACTAACCGGCTTCTGTGTTTTGCCGCTGCTAATGAGGGAGTTTGCTGCGGATGCTCTCGAGTATTCGTATCAATACTTTTTGTTCGGATTCTTTAAGGGCCGACATTATTTCCTGAAACTGCTTCGCGTACAACGGCTCGACCCTGGCAAAAAGCTTCTTGCCCCGGCTGGTTAGTTTCACGATGTTGTATCTTCGGTCGTCCGGCGCTGCGGTGCGGACGACAAGTCCTGACTTCTCCATCCGGTCTATCAGGGCTGTTGTGTTCGCGCGGTTGACGAGCATCATATCGCTTAGCCGGGCCTGGCTTAAACCCTCTTCCGGACCGCTCTGGTGGTGAAGCAGCATCATAACGTTGAACTGGACATCCGTCAGGCCGAAAGTACGGAAAAATTCGTCTGCCCGTTTTTTCAGGCACGAGGCAGTATAGTAGATATTCAGCACCGCCTCGTGCGGCAGCAGGGTGATGGGCTTTCTCAGCCCTAATTCGTGTTCGAGGGACATTCGCGTTTTCCTCTGTTTACAGATATATTGTTTATATGCAAATTATATTCAGGCCAGGTAAAGTATCAACGGTGTCGCTGAGAATCTCGAAAAATATTTTTTCCTGTCGCATTTTTGCTCTTTTTTCGCTCTTAATAGTAGAAGCGCTTCTTTATGGAGAGTTTGTAAGGTGCAATCAGATGCTGAATTGGTAAAGGCCGCGTTGGATGGCGAAAGAGACGCATTCGCGGTTCTTGTAAAACGTTACGAACGCCCGGTTCGTGCGGTGGCAATGGATATTTTGGGTGACCACACGAGCGCTCAGGACGCTGCACAGGATGCCTTCGTAAGGGCTTATGAGAATCTGCTCGCACTGCGAAAGGCCTCAGCTTTCGGCCCGTGGCTGATGAAAATTACCCGCAGATGTGCGCTGACTATGGCTCGCCAAATGCCGAGAGAAACAACTCTCGACCCAGCAAATGCTTGTACATCTGAAAGCAAGGATGGCCAGCTTGATGAGGAGAAACAGAGGCTCTTGGCCGCCGTTGTGAAACTGCCGGAGAGTGAAAGACAGGTTGTAATGCTTCGCTACTTCTCCGGCCATAATGTAAGGGACGTCGCTGCGATACTTGGCCGAAGCGTCGGTACCGTAACCAAACAACTCTCGCGGGCACATAAACGCCTGCGAAATATATTGGAAAGGCCAGAAAAATGACTGCCAGAAAAAACATAGAGGATAAATTGGAAGAATTGGGCCAGGCAATAGGTTCTGATGAATCACTCGTCGAGAACGTAATGAGCCGCGTTGAAGGAAGGCCGACCGCCGGCCCCGTCAGTGCACAAAATACTTGGAGAACAATTATGAAAAACAGAATAACAAAATTAGCCGCGGCGGCGGCGATAGTTGTTGTCGCGGTACTATCAATAACAATCTTGGACAAATCAGCTACACCCGCTTACGGTGTTACCGACCTGCCGGAATTATTTGAGCAAGCCAAAGTAATTCACATACAGGGATGGCAGTATTTTGGAGGACATAGAATGCCGGATGGTCAGGAAATACCTCCAGTGGAAATCGACAACTGGCTCGACTTGGAAAATGGTCGTTCACGCCATACAGGAACCGGATTGAGCATCGATAAAAACGGCGTAAGAGTCACAATAGGCGAAACAATTTCAGATGGGCAATATCAGATAAACCTGAACCACACTAAAAGAGATGTGACGTTCTTTAAGATAAGCGACTATCAGCGAATGCTGAATGTGCATCTTATTTCAAAACTGATATATGGACAGATATTTGGGGAGATTGAGCAGTTACAAAATTTCGAAAAGGTTGGCCGGGAACAAATTGATGAGGTTATATACGATATTTGGCAAGGCGAGATGATACACACCGTTGTGGAACATACCAATAGGCTCAAGTTTTGGTTATCTCCAAATAGTGGGAAACTGGGCCGGGTTCAAATGTGGTCGAAAGCAAGTGATGACCAATGGGAGTTGAACTCTGACTTCTGTGACTTCGAGTACAATGTGGTAATTCCCAATGGGATTTTCGCAATGGAGATTCCTGAAGGCTATACCTTGAAGAATACCAGAGAAACAGCTATGCCCCTTGAGCTGGGTGGCGGAGGGGGCGTTGGTTATGGTGACGACCAATGTAGTCTCTGGGCAGGGACACAGATAGGTTTTATAATGGGCGATGGCAGTGTAATTGTGGCATGGCGAAGTATAAATAAAAAATCAGAAACACCGCAGGATGAGCTTTTCATGGGGCTCGAATTCGGCGGTCCTCTACCTAAACTACCGGTGGAGATTTACGGCCTAAAACCAGCTGCTGTGAGCAGTGATATAACCTACACAGGCTACCATCTAACTTTCACTCAAAAGGCAGGCAAATTTACTGAATGGGGTCTCTATGTACCGGAAGGTGCGCCACCGGCAAGTGTCAGGCAATTGGGTTGTGATGTACTATACAGATTTAATCTGGACCACGAGCCGAAGTGGAGAATAGGTCTTACCGTGGACTGTATCTTGCCAATTGAGACAGTCGAGGACTTTGGCGAGTGGGTTCTTGGCGCGATGGCTGAACTTAGTGACGATGGAAAAGCCCCAGAGAGTGTGACTTATGAAAGCGCACTGCAACTGGCTGAGCAAATTAGAGAATCATTGGTTGAGTAAGAACTTGGCGAAAAGACCAACAGGCCGAGCCGGGTGGTTCGGCCTGTTTTATTGCAAAACCGCTTTTTTTGGAATTTTCTGAAAAATCCTGTAACTTTTTGGCCTGCTTTGGCGTCTATAAGTATAGAAAAGGAATCCTGAGCCGTGCCGCCAAGACAGTCTTGTGCCAAACCACCTCGTCGGTGGCGGCTTGCGAGATTCTGATCTGATACTCCTTTACTTGGCCGACCCTTGTTGGGTCGGCCCTTTTTTGCTCTGGAAATGAAGTTTTTGTGCGGTTTTGTAAAATTTTTGTAAAATCCTGGAAAAACCCTGTAACTTTTTGCCTGTTTGTGCGTCTATATATTTATAGAAGCACATAGGTGTTTCCTCCTCTAAAAGGCCGACTCTTTCAGAATCGGCCTTTTCTATTTACCCCGTAATACCGCACCTATTTAAAAAGTGCGCTTACCCTGCACCAGAGCGGTACAGGGCTTGTGTAAAAAGATAATCCTTTTGCTCTTATGGAGTTATATAATTTGGCGGGCGTTAAAATTAAATAGGTGCGGTATTACGGGGTTGATTCTCGCCTCGCTCACGATTACCATACTTAATTATGAGGATTCCGCTCACTAAATACGGCTGGCCCCAGACAACTCTTTTCCCGGCGCTCCAGCTTACAGCAATGGTTATCGCCCTCCTGGCCTGGCCAAAATCCTTGTCGGTCTGGGGAATTATTTTTATAGAAACAATCCTTGCCGCTGTGCTGATTTGGGTTCTGTTGTTTTTCCGCGACCCGGAACGAGCTGTGCCTGCGGATAAAAATCTCCTGCTCGCACCGGCCGATGGCAGAGTAACCGATATCGAAATAGTCGAGGAAAATAACTTTATCGGCGGCCCCGCGCTGCGAATCGGAATATTTCTTAGTATTTTCAATGCCCATATTAATCGCGCACCGTGCAATGTAAAGGTCGAGAAAATCACCTATAAGCCGGGTAAATACAAGAACGCAATGAACCCGGAGTCCGGGCGGGTTAATGAGTCCAACGACATCGAAATGACCAGAATAGACAGCCCCGAAGACAGGATGATTCTCCGGCAAATCAGTGGTGCAATTGCCCGGCGAATCGTATGCGAGATAAATCCCGGACAGAAATTGACTGGGGGGGAAAAATTTGGGATGATAAAATTCGGCTCCAGAACGGAACTGTACATTCCCGCTCACGAAAACAAAAAATGTCTGGTCAAAATCGGCGATAAAATCAAAGCGGGTCTGACACCGCTTATAAAATATGAAATAGTTCGTAGTTCGCGAAATCTATGAACTACGAACTATGAACTCAACGGTTTTCATTTTTTAGTTTTAAGCTTTTAGTTTATTACGATGCCCAGATTAAGAACACAGGCTGCCAAAGACAATTTGCTTCGGCGGGTGCGGAAGCAGCGATTAAAGTACATCACGATTTTGCCGTCGCTGATAACGATTCTCAACGGCGTATGCGGCTTTGGAGCAATTGTTCTTGCCGGCAAAGGCGCAGCCGCTCACATCGGACAGTTTCCCTGTCTTGCAGTGGCCGGCTATATGATACTGCTGGCAATGATTGCCGATATGCTCGACGGACGACTCGCGAGAATGAGCCAGAGCACTTCCAGCTTCGGCGGCCAGCTCGACAGTCTTTGCGATATAATCAGCTTCGGCGTGGCGCCGGCGCTTTTAATGCTTAAAATCCTCGAACACAAATTAGCCGGCTTCGCCGGTCTGAATCCCGCCATTGCAAATTTCCTGCAGCGATTCATCTGGCTGACGGCAGCGGCGTATATAAGCTGTGCAGCCATTCGACTGGCCAGGTTCAACGTGGAGAACGAGGAGGACGAGTCCGCCCATATGAGTTTTGTTGGACTGCCGACCCCCGCGGCTGCGGGGGTAATAGTCAGCCTGATAATATTTTACCAGGAAACACTGCCGGAACTTTCAAACAAAAACACATACATCTACCTTATCTGCGAAAACGCTATTATGTATGCCCTGCCGTTCCTCGCTCTCGGCCTGGCGGTGCTGATGGTCAGCAGGATTCGATATCCCCATATCTTGAATCAGTACATAAAGGGCAAAAAACCTTTCTCGCATTTTGTCAGGGCGCTGCTGTTTCTTGGGCTGATTATCTGGAGCAGACAGGCGGCTCTGGTATTGATTTTCTGCGGCTTCGCAGCAAGTGGCTTTGCTAAATGGTCCTATTACAGGGTCCCCTTTTTGCGGCGTTTTATGAAATGGAGCCCCAAAACTCAAGAAGAACAATCTTTCCCAATCAACTGAACAGACGCTTTCAATAGCCGTTAAGGCAGTGAATACCTCCGAGCAGAGCAGCGGTGTTTAATCCGGCACCGGGAATCCGGGCTGGACATTTGCCTACGAGTTTATTTGGTGGAATTTGGGTCCTGCTTTGCAAATCTTTTGTCGGCTTCCATTTTGCCGTCCTTTTGCAAAATGGGTCCCACGAAATGGACGCCGCCCGAACGCTTTATACTGCGTTTGATATCCGCTGAAAGTCCTGCTGCTTGGCGCCGGACTGGTTTATCTGATAATACTGCTCCGCAACACTGCAAAGCCGCTGCAGGAGCTGGTGGCCTTCAGGGCTTGCCTCCAGACCGACAATCTGCAGTCCAAGGCAGGTGCTTTTGCCATCTACCGTCGGCAAAACGCTTCTAATCTGGCCGTCGAACATCAACGGCATCTTATAGGGCATAGGTGTAAATCGCAGCCCGACAAACTGACCATTCTTGAAATCCTGTCCCTCTGCAGCATCAACTGCAATCTGTGCGCCACCGGCGGAAATATCAACAAGTCTGCCTTGCCAATAACGGTTGGGCGGGACCTGGCCGTTATCAACTCCGCGCCCGCGATGCCACAGCAGGACATTTACCCTCAACGACCCCGGCACCTCAACACGAAAATAGCTTCTCCTCTGCACTATTTCAATCCGGCCCGGCACCGCAAGCATGATTGTTCCGCCGCTCGTTGCGTCCGGCGAGGGCTCTAAACCGAGCACCTTCGTCTCAAAGATAAACTTGCCGTATCCATACTTTAACGATACGCCGACCGGTTGTTCAGCCCGTATGTTTATAGGACGTGCCTTCTCCCGTGGCTCGACCTGGGCATTCAGCCTGTTGGCGCCAAGTTCGGTCAGCAAAACCTTCGCCACATGCCATTTACCACCGGACAAATAGGACATAATGGCAGGAACTTCTTCCCTGATTACGATTTGCAGAATCTCCCTCGGTTCGGTTCCACGCAGCATTGCTACTTCGCTCATATCAACCCCCCCAGCGATACGCTTAAAAATCCTTGCTTTGCGTTCCCGTTTCCACAGGAATGGCCATCTCTGACTAAGTAGAGACAGGGTCTTTTTTAGAGTACCAAACACCATTTCGGTATTAGCCCCCTTGCCAAACACCCCATTTCGCAACACGTCGCAAAATAGGAACCCATTAAATATATATAAATAATTCGGCAATAAGCAAAGCGACTCTTAAGTTAAATTTGCCGCAACTGATATTTTTCATAAGCGAAAAACGCAAACTTAAGTGCACTATTGCAAAAATTGCCCCTGATAATTGTTATTATCGGCAGCCCCGAAAGGAGGGTGCTGCACAATATACGAGTAATACCGCGCCTATTTAAAAAGTGCGCTTATGTAAAAGCTCATCCTTTTGCTCTTATGGTATTACATAATTTGGCTCGCCCCGTTAGAAGCAAGTCGCCGGGCCGGCCTGGGAGCAGCGCTTTATACCTCCCGTGACAGATTAAAAACCTTGATACTTGAGAAATTCTGCCCCGGCAGCCACATCCGCAACACAGGCAACAATGTTGAAAAAGAATAAAAAACGCAATTGACATAAAACATTTTCCCTTTTATTATTCTGCTTTGCGTTTCGTCTTTTGATTTTTGATATTCTTTACGGCAAGGAGTACGAATATGGAAGAAGGAAAACCAATCAATGTCGGTGATGAGGACTTTGACAGTGAAGTATTAAAATCGGAAGTTCCCGTGCTGGTGGATTTCTGGGCCGAATGGTGCGGACCCTGCCGTATGGCTGCGCCAGTGCTTGAGAAAACAGCTCAAGAGTACAAGGGAAGATTAAAGGTATGCAAGT
>CAZQYB010000029.1:0-21329 GCA_964597535.1 uncultured Pirellulales bacterium
TGTATGGCATCATTACGGAGATTTTTTTGCCGTGATTATAAAAGTGGTAGTTTATGGCGGCGTTTATAGCCGCAGGGTTTTTGTAGAAATCTTCGCAGCTAACTCTGGCGTCCATATCACGAGCGCCTTTCAGGAGGGAATCGATATCAATTCCGCACATAGCGGCGCTGAACAGGCCGACAGCGCTCAGGACGCTGAATCTGCCGCCCACTCCTTGTGGAACTTCGAGACAGCGTAAACCTCCATCATCGGCAATTTTGCGGAGAGTGCCCTCCTTTGGGTCGGTGGTTGCGACTACTTGATTTTGCAGGCCTTCAGGGCCGAGCTTGTCTAAAAGCATTTGGCGAACAATCATAAATTGACTTGCGGTCTCTGCGGTTTGGCCGGATTTACTAATAACATTGAAAATAGTCTTGTCGAGCTTGTCACCGACCCAATCCAGGAATGAGCCAAACTGGTCCGGGTCAACGTTGTCGAAGACAAATAGACGCGGACCGGGACGTTGTGTGTCGTCGAGATTGTGCATATAGGGGTTTAGTGCGGTCTGCAAGGCAATGTTACCCAGAGCCGAGCCGCCAATGCCGAGTACAACGAGATTTTCGCAACGGTTTTTCAGCCGGCTGGCCAGTTCTTTGACCCGTTCAGGAGTTTCGGTGTTGAAAGGCAAATCTCGATATGGCGTTTTTCCTGCCTGTCTTTCTTCGTTTAGGTTCTGAATTAACGGCGAGGTTTTTTCGGCAAGGTCTTTTAGCTGCTCGGCGGTTATGCCGTGCTCTGCGCCTATAACTTCAGCAGTAACATTTTTGTAGTAAAGTTTGATTTGTGGTTCGGCCATTGCTATTTTCCTCTAATGTTCTTATTGCTCTCGGCTGCTTTGTGTTCGGGGTTGGGCGTATGCATCTTGGCGTCAACAGACTTGAGCCAACCGTGAAGTTTTGTCAGCAGCTCTTTGGTTTTCTTAGGCATTTTTTCAGCCAGGTCGAGCTGCTCACTGATATCGCTGGCCAGGTTGTATAGCTCGACTTTGTGCGGGTCGTAAAATTCTATTAGCTTGTAATCGCCGGAGCGAATAGCCGCCCCCGGCTGTTTGGCCTGTGGGCTGTAGTGTGGATAATACCAATAGATTGCTTCGCGTTTGAATTTGCCTTTGCCCGTTAATAACGGTACAAGGCTTTTACCGTCGATTTTTTCGCCCGGTTTGGCTTGGTCGCCGGTGATTTCCACAATTGTCGGATACAAATCTTCGCTGGTGACAGGCGTCTTACAGATGCTGCCGGCTTTGACCCTTTCGGGCCATTTGACAAACAGCGGTACGCGGATGCCGCCCTCGTAAAGGCAGCCCTTGCCGGCGCGCAATGGAGTGTTATTGGTCACCCTGCCCTCGCCGCCGTTGTCGGAGGCAAAGATGACAACTGTGTTGTCAACAAGGTCGAGCTGCTCAAGCATCTGAAGTACGCGACCAACATTAGCGTCCAGATTTTCTACCATTGCTGCGTAGGTGGCATTTTTTTGCGATTGGTCGGTTTTGAGCTTCGCTTTGTATTTATTCACGAGCGGCTCGGGCGCCTGCAGTGGAGTATGCACTGCATAATGGGTCAGATACAGAAAGAAGGGCCTGTCCCTGTTTGCCTTGATGAACTTTGTGGCTTCATCGGTTAGCCGGTCTGTCAGGTACTCTCCGGGTTTGCCGCCTTTCAGCGTAGGGATTGAGGGGTTCCATTTGCTGCTCGGGTTCTTGTATGGATAAAAGTAAGCGGGCGGACTGCCGTGCGTCCAGCCGGCTATGTTAAGGTCGAAGCCCTGCTCAAGGGGCCAATATTTCTCCGTGCCGAGATGCCATTTGCCGATGCTGGCTGAGGCATAGCCGGCGGGATTTAGCGCCTCGGCAATGGTTACTTCCCTGAGCGGCAGGTACATCCTGTCGTCCGGCGGAATGATTCGGCTGTTTTTGGGATGGCGGTGTCTGCCGATGGCTGTAATGTGACCGGTAAATCGCAGCCGTGCTGTGTCCTTGCCGGTCATAAGACTGGCCCGGGTCGGCGAACAAACGGGGCAGGCTGAATAGGCGTTGGTGAAAAGCATACTCTCCTGTGCCAGGCGGTCGATGTTCGGCGTTTCGTAAAATGTGCTGCCGTAACAGCCCAGGTCTTTCCAGCCAAGGTCATCGATTAGAATGAGAACGAAATTAGGCCTCTTATTAAGCTTACCGGTCGCTGATAGCTTTCGAGCCGAGTTTAAACATCCCGAAATGGCCAGTGTCGCAGCACCAGCTCCCAGAGCTTTCAAAAAATCACGCCGATTCATTCCGTTAGAAACGTTCCCTCTTGTAGAATGTTCCGCGGTCATAGATTTTCTAACGGAATTCATAAAATCATCCTCTGGTAAAAATACAATCTGCTGTTCGCCGAAGATTCTATAGCTTTGAAAGATGAGCGTATTTTACCAATAGTGATTTTGTTTGTCCCGTACTAAATTTGACTTTGACGATGCTGTTTTCGCCCATATCGATAAACTCTTTGACGGAGCCGAGGCCGAAGGCTTCGTGCCTGACCAACTGGCCGGTAGCGAAGTGCGGGACAGTATCGTATTGCGCAGCGCACGATGAAGCATTGTTTTCCTGAGCGGTTTCGGCGAAGTCAATTCCAAGCTCGTAGAGAAACGGCGAGGGTATCGTTCGCAGCATCTGGCCTCGCACTGTTCGGTATCGAGCACAACTTATATACAAACCTGCCTTGGCGCGTGTTATACCGACGAAGAAGAGCCGGCGTTCTTCTTCGAGCTCATCTTCGTCGCCGGTGCTTCTCTCGTGAGGTAATAAGCCGTCTTCGAGGCCGACAATAAAAACATTTTCAAATTCGAGTCCCTTCGCACAGTGCAGAGTCATAAGTGCGACACGCCCTGCGGATTCGTCATACGCGTCAACGTCGCTAAAGAGCGCTATCTGCTGAAGATAATCGAGCAGTGACGGCTCTTCTGTCTGCTGGTCGTAAATGTGTGCGGCATTGAGCAGTTCATTGACGTTTTCCAGAGCGTGTTTCTCTTTCGCATCTTCGCTTTTGAGTGATTCGGCCAATCCGGATTCGACAAAAAGTCTTTCGGCGAGTGGCGCGACTTCACCCGTAATATCGTTCTCAAATTGCTCTATCATATTGATGAAAACAGCGATTTTGGCCTTGGGGGCGTTAGAGAGAGAATCGATGTGCTTTGCTTTTTTTAAGCCTTCAAAAAAACTAATTTTGTGCAAAGCAGCATAGGCACGGACTTTGTCGATTGTTGTTTTTCCAATACCGCGGGGCGGCGTGTTGATGATGCGCAAAAGCGCTATTTCATCATCGGGGTTGACAAGGATTTTCAGGTAGGCGAGCAGGTCGCGGATTTCCTTTCTACTGTAAAATTCTACGCCTCGAACAATCTGGTATGGTATCTTGTTTTGGATGAAGGATTCTTCGAGCATACGGCTCATAGCGTTAATACGGTAAAATACTGCTATATCGCTCAGAGAGGTACCCTTGTCTGTTAGCTCCTTAACCCGTTGGGCAACGCCCTCGGCTTCCTCTTCTTCATCCTCAAAGCTGGTTATGACAATATCCGCAACGGGTGGCTTTGTGGGAATGAGTCTTTTTTGCTTTCGGTTTTGGTTCTCTGCAATCAACTTATCAGCAATCTCAAGTATCTTAGGCCTACTGCGAAAATTTTCCTCCAATTTGACAACCGTGGCATTTGGCCAGTCATTTTCAAAGGCCAATATATTGCGGATGTCGGCACCCCGCCAGCGGTAGATGGACTGGTCGGGGTCGCCGGTTGCGCAGATATTGTTGTGCGCCGAAACAAGGGCTTTGGCGATTTTATACTGGGCGTGATTGGTGTCCTGATACTCGTCGATGAGCAGAAATTTGAAGCGGTTTCCAAGCTCGCTGCAGACATCGGGACAGCTCTGGAGCAAAACGGCAGTCTTCATCAGCAAGTCATCAAAATCCAAGGCATTGTTTTCGTTGAGGATATGCTGATAGCGGGCATATATTTTGGCTAAAGTCCTGGAAAAGAAATCGTCCGCTTCCGCTTTGAAGGTATCAACGTCTATGAGATTGTTTTTCAGGGCGGAAATAGCCTCGAGCATTCGGGCCGGCGGAAAGTTTGTAGTATCAAGCTCACAACCTTTGACGGCCTGCTTAATACATCTGGTCTGGTCGGACTGGTCATAGATACTAAAGTTAGGGTTAATGGCTGCCCTGTCTGCATATCGGCGGAGGATTCTGACGCATAAGGAGTGAAAGGTGCTGATATGCGCACCGGCGGCGGTGCCCAGAGCAGCGACCCTTTGTCGCATCTCGTTAGCAGCTTTGTTAGTGAAAGTTATTGCGCAAATATTGTGCGGCTGGATGCCTGAATCGATAAGAGCGGCGATTCGATATGTGATGACACGGGTTTTGCCGCTGCCGGGACCGGCAAGGACAAGTAAAGGGCCCTGGACGTGGAAGACAGCTTTTCTCTGCGAAGGGGTCAGTTGGTCGTATTGCATTATGCTATATCGTATTGCGTTATCCTGTATCCCAATGTGTATTCGGCGCCGGCATCATTTGGGTTTTTTGAATATCTCTTCCTGCTGCTGTTTTAATTTTGCAGCAAGGTCGGGCCTTTCAATTCTTATACGGTTGAGCAAAGTGCGTCTCAGGTCAAGCGAATACTGCTCATCCTTCAATAAATCGACAAGTGCAAAGTATCTTAACAATGGGAATTCAGGCAGGTCCCAACGGATTTGCTTTTTATACATAGAATAGTAACGGTTGTAAACTTCTGTGGCTAAATTCTCTGTTCCGAATGCGCCGTCGTCATCACGTATTGCGTAGAGGAAGTAACTTTGCCGCAGAAGCGTTTGTACAATTTCACCCGCGTTGATTACGTGTAAACTATTGAATTGCTCGATGAGATAATTTCTTGCAAAGATGGGAAGGGGTACCTTAAATTCCTCCTGTGGATACAATTGTCTTAATTGATTGTAGATTTTTTGCGCCTGTGGACTGTGGCCTGCCTGGTAAAAATCAAGCACGGCGTTCTTGAGCATATTTCGGTGGCCGATTTGGTGAGAGGTGTATTCATCCTGGTTGGGGTCCTGGTATTTTTTGATAACCTTCAGTATGGCCTGATTGTACGGTTCAAACATTCTCAAATCTGGTCGGAAAAATACTTCGGGCCTGTCAGAGGCGGGCCTCTGCTGCGGTTGAGAGAAAGAATCTGATGTTCTTTGGGCCCGTGCAGGTGGGTAATAGATAAATATCTTTCCGCCGCGGAAGAGGTTCTGCAAACTATGGACGACGATACGGTCGGTATTTACTTCATCTATGGAAAATTTCTCTTTGCCTGCCATTTGCAGACCCTTAACGGCCCAATAGATTGCGTGACTGTCGGGGTGCCGCCAGTCCAGAGGCAAATGCGTATTGGGGTCTTTCCAGTTGATAGGACCATAGAGTTTATTTAATTTTTGCATTAAAATAGGGTCGAGTTTCCAGACCTTGCGCAACTGGTAAGACTTTGCGAAAATATCAAATTCTCCGAGGGCTTCGGTACCTCTGAAATCATCTATTACCTGGAAAGCGGCCGGTTTGAATCTGTCGGGGTTCTGCCTCAGGGATAAATAGTTACTGACAAAGTTTTTGTCATCGTCGAATCTTTTGCCGGCTGCTTTGAGGGCTTTGATGAGCGGACGAACGTTGGCGTCATTTTCAATTTGCCGCCAGTCGGTCGGCGCCTTTGCGAGAGCTTCGAAATAAGAGTTCGTAGTTTGCAGCTCGTAGTTCGCAGTCTGTGAACCACGAACTCTCAGCTCTGAACTTTTGAGCAGCGGCTCCATAGCCCCGGCCAGTTGCAGCTTGTAGTATTTCTGTGCGTCATCCGTTACGCCTCCTATCTTGTGCTGGAATATTAAAGCAAGCTGGCGATAGAGCACAATGCTTTTAGGGTTTAGTGGAATGCCCTTGTCGCGAAGCAATTCGTAGCCGTTTTTGACCCATCGCCATCGCTCCTCCGGCTGGGTCGCGGGTATGGCGACGGAAATGTTATAAGCCATATTCCAGGAATGAAAATCCCATACCGCTGCGAAGCGGGGCTGCAAAGTAGTTATCCACTCTGCAAGTTGTTTTGCATCGAAGAATTGGCCCTGGTCTTTGAGCCGGTCTGCCCGCATCCATAAGATATCCACGACCAGGCCGCGAAAAGCGCCCATTGCAACGGTCGCAAATGCCAATGAAGGCGGAGCGTTCTCAAGAGGTTTATTGCTTATCAGCTTCATTTTCTCACGCTGAGAATTTATATAATCCAGTTGCATACCGCTGATAATGAGCAAAGCAGCCGTGAGTGTAACGCAAACAGAGCAGATTGTTATGTTACGCAAACGCATAATCAAATTTTACTTTTTTAGACCGTAATCTTTGCAATTTCTTTGTAAGTGAAAATCAAGATGGCGAGCAGCAGCAATAAAACTGCTTTAATACAAATCATAACGCCGGCTATCCTCGCCAACAAGGTCCAGCTCAATAATCGAGCAGGGACGAGAAATTTTGAAGGATTGAATTTATCAAATCGCGGTAAAAGCGCAATAATCGGCTTAATAGCATAGGAATAAACGCCGCTTAATTCGGCGCTTATATAGTTAAACGACTCGATAACGAAGCCGCTAATGGTCGCGGTAAAGAAAATTACAAGACAGAGCAATACGGCCACGGGGAACGAAAGGAAAGTTGCGGCCAGCGTGCCCAGGACAGCAAGGAAGAGCAGACGAAGCAGGATTAAAAGGGCAGCCCTTAGAAAGTTTGCACCGAAGGTATCGGCTTTGTAAAGGACCTCGAGGCCGTCCGGAGGAAAGATTACAACTGTGTTGTTTAGTGGAAGGTTTACGAATCTAACAGCCAGATAGCCGTCTTCTGCCACGGCATCGGCGGGAACTTCTATCTCAGAAAAAGTGCGAATGAGATTCTTACGGTCAAAGCTATAAATAGGCGTTCGGATTTTGCCGCCGTATCTGACCTGCCGATAGTCACCAACGACCCATCTGCCATAAACCTGCAAATCGGGGGGATTTACAGAAACATCATATTTGAATTTTATGAATAAACTTGAGTTCGTAGTCTCTGAACTCTGAACTCTGAACTCTGAACTTTTGAGCTTGAATTCCCAAAGCAAATCATGGCCAACGGCGGCAGCTCGCTTCTGGAGCTGTTTTCGTCTGGTAAGCTCGGCAATGATTTTTTTACGAGGGACATCCTGAAAAATTTGGTTCAGTTGGCCGGTCCTTTTAAGCTTGTTGTAGGTCTCAAGAACCTCCTGGCGGACGTCAGCTTCGGGGGGGGTCAGACCACGGCGGGCGGTGAAAAACTCATTGCCAACCTGTGCGAGCTCAGCTTCGTCTGCACCGAGATATCTCGGTGTGTAAATAGTAATGACATATATCATAACTGAAAAGAGAGCAAGCAGTGCCGCATCCAATAGTATCACGCCGAGCAATTTGCCTAAAAGAAACTGAAAGCGACTAATCGGCTTTGTGATAACGGTGTATATCTGTTTTTGCTTGATATCGCTCGTTAGTGAATATATTGAAACTACTATCGTAAACAAACAGAGCAAAAGATTGGTGAGTGAAAGGCCGTAGCTTACAAAGGTTTGCAGCCTGCCTTTGAGGGTCCCGTCGCCCGTCATCGAGACTCCCATAGCGGGGAGCAGGACAATCAGCAGGATTATAAAGACAGCGGCGATTTTCATTCGCAAGGCCTGCTTTATAGTATTTGTGGCGACAGCCCAGATACTATGCATCACCGGAGTCTCCATGAATTACTCAGAAGTTCGTAGTTCATAGACGACAAACTACAAGCTACGAACTCATAACCAATTACCGTTAACTATGCGATACCAATTTACTCTTTACCTTCGTTATCCTCGTTTTGAGGTGACCGGCGGCCTGTTAACTGGTCTAAAATGCTGGGTTCGATTTGCTTGGACTTTGGTGCTTTTGGCTTAACCGGTTCTGTTTTGGGCACCTGTTTTGCGGGAACCACTTTTTCATCTCGAACAACGCCTTTAGACTGAGCCGGTTTGGCCTGCTCGGTTAGTTCTCGAAGCAATTGTTCGTCGGGTTTAGTTTCAGAAGTTTCAATCCGTTTGTCGGCGGACTCCGTTGTCGCCGGTCCCGTTGGCTCCTGCGATACGGGTGCGGTCCGTAGGGACTCCATAGGAGAGACGAGTTTATCGAGTATGTTCTCTACCGGGGTGTCCGGTGCGAGAAAGCCGCCGATTTGCGTGGTACTGACAGCACCGCTTGTGGGCTGGGCCTGTTGCTGAGCGGCCGCAACGGTTTTGATGAAAAATGTTTCGAGCTTGTCCATTGGGGAGGTAACAACACAATCCGCCTGTTCGTCGCGGACTACCTGCTTTATCTTCTCAATAGCGGTATCGCTTATGGCACCGGTAGTAATTTGCCTTTTCTCTGTCTGCTGAAGAAGCTCCTTGACCCTGCCTTCAGACTGGATTTTGCCGCCGTAGAGAATAGCAATTTTATCGCACACATCTTCGACATCGGCGAGCAAATGGCTGCAGAGCAGAACTGTTTTTCCGCGTTTTGCAAGGTTCAGGATTAAATCTTTCATCTGCCTTGTTCCGATAGGGTCGAGTCCGGTTGTGGGCTCATCAAGTATAAGTAAGTCGGGGTCGTTTATCAGGGCCTGTGCGAGGCCGATTCTTCGTGCCATACCTTTTGAAAATGTTCCGACGGGCCTGCTTGCAACGGCCTTTAGCCCGACCATATCGAGCAGCGCTTCGATACGCATCTTCCGTACTTTGGACGGCAGGCCGAACAATCTGCCGTAAAAATCCAGAGTTTCCCGGGCGCTCAAATACCTGTAAAGATAAGACTCTTCAGGTAGAAAACCGACCCGAGCGCTGACTTTAGGGTCGGCGCCGTCTCCGCCCAACACGATGGCTCTGCCCTTTGTCGGATAAAGCAGGCCGAGCAGCATTTTCAAAGTTGTTGTTTTGCCTGAGCCGTTGGGGCCCAAAAGGCCGAACACCTCGTTGTTCCGAATCTGTAAATTCAGGTCATCGACGGCATAAACCTTGTCCCGACCCCACCAGTCGGAAAAAATTTTTGTCAAAGAAAAAGTCTCAATTGCATATTCCATATTTTTGTCTCACGATTCGTGACTCGTGGTTCGTATTGCACATCCGGCAATAATCAATAATTAATTTTTTCGAGGTCGAGATCTTCTCCTGAGCGGACAAGCCGAGCGCTATTAAAAACAACGAGCAATGAACCGGCAAAATGTAAAAGCGCAGCGTAAACTACGGGCAGCCACCCTACCGCTCCTGCCGCAACACCAAGAATGATAAACATTATCCCAAAGCCAAGATTTTGACTAATCACTCTTGTTGCTTTTCGTGAAAGTCGGACAAGGAAAGGCAATCGCTTCAAATCATCACTCATCAGGGCAATCGAAGCGGAATTTATAGCCACATCGCTGCCGGCGGCCCCCATAGCAATGCCCAAATGACCTGCAGCCAGGGCAGGTGCATCATTTATACCGTCACCAACGACAACGACGATATGGCCGTCTTCTTTAATTTGCTCAACAATCGAGAGTTTGTTCTGCGGCAAACACTGTGCCTTAAAATCAGTACAAGCCAGCTCGGCGGCAACACGGCTGGCGACCTCATTGCGGTCTCCGGTGAGCATAGTTACTCTCTTTATACCGATATCGAACAACTCCTTGATGGCTTGTTGGGCTTCTGGTCTCGTCTTGTCCTGCAAACCTATCCAGCCGATACATTTGGAGTCCTTTGATACATAAAGGGTGCTGAAGCCCTGCTCCTCGTGGAGATTGGGGTCGGGGACATTAGTTATATTCACGTTATTTTCTTCGAGGAAGGTGCCCCTTCCTATCATAATTTCAGAGGAATCAACCTGTGCTGTTACGCCTTTGCCCGGTGTTTCGTGGAAGTTACTTGTTGCGGATAGAGAAAGTTTTGCCTCTTTGGCGACCTCCTGCAGGGCCCTTGCAGCGGGGTGTTTGCTCATCTGCTCGGCAGAGGCGGCGACCGCTAATAATTCGGCCGGCTCAACATCTTCAGCGGGAGTCAGTTTAGTCACATACAACCGACCGGTCGTTACCGTTCCTGTCTTGTCGAACACCATCGCGGTTATTCTGCCTGCAATCTCAAGGTCGGCCACGTTTTTTATCAGGATGCCGAGGCGAGCGGAGGCCGAAATCGCCGCAACCATCGCCGTTGGCGTTGCCAGAATCAAAGCACAGGGACACGAAACAATAAGTATCGTAATCGCCCTGTTGATATCCGCGGTGAAAAAGAGGACTATTGCGGCAATCATCAAAATCGTGGGCGTGTACCACTTAACATAGCGGTCGATTATCCGCATAATGGGTATCTTCGTCTGCTCGGCCTGCATAATCAACGACTGGACTTTGCCGAGAGTTGTATCTCTGCCGGCTTTGGTTACGGTGATATCCAGCACGCCGGTAAGGTTGCTTGTTCCGGCGAAGACCTGCATTCCCGGCACTTTATCAACAGGCAGAGATTCGCCCGTTATTGTTGCTTCGTTCACTGAGCTGAGTCCTTTGGTAACTTCGCCGTCGGCCGGTATGTTATCGCCGGGACGGACTCGTATACAATCTGCGGGCCGAAGTGTGCTGACATCAACCTCCTTTTCAGAGCCATCCGGCTCGAGGCGATTTGCTTTTGTAGGCGTCAATTTTATCAGCGATTCAATTGAGGCGCGAGCGCCGAGGGCGGTTCGCGTTTCGATGAGTTCGCTCAGCAGCATAAAGAAAGCGACTATACCCGCGGTGGCATATTTTTGTGTCGCAAAGGCGGCGACTATTGCCAGAGCTACCAGTTCGTCCATATGTGTTTCTTTTTTTATGAGACTCTTTATCGCGCGCGCGATGATAGGGGCGCCGAGCAATATTGCGGCGGCGATAGCCAGGAGCTTGGTGTTGAAACTGCCGCGGCCATAAATAAAGTTGGCGATGCCGCTGTTTATCAGCAGCATTCCACCAGCCAATGTCGCCAGCAGAGCCATACTTACGCGAATTTGCTTGCCGTGAGTGTATTCAGCAGCAATGTCTTCCTGGAAATGTAAATGTTTATGAGCCATAATTTCGTGTCTCGTATTGTGTTTAGCGCGTAGGTTATTTCTCCGATTTCGGTTTTATCATTGGGTCCCTGTTTAATTGTATCCAAAGCTGGCTGCCTTTGGTACCTTCCGTAGATTGAATTAGCATTTTCTCGTCCACGCCGTTAAGAACATGGACCATAGCATCAAGATAGATTTTTTGAAGAACAAGCTTCGGGCGTTTGCGATATTCCGGTAGTATTTTCTGCAGATATTCGGCATTGGCTTTGGTGGTTTCCACAATTGTCGTTCGATACGCCCGGGCTTCGGCGATTTTCTCCCGAGCCTGGCCGGCTACCTGAGACCATAACGTCTCTTTTTCCTGCTCACCGATGCTTTTATCTTCAAGGGCGACAAGAAGTTCTTCAGCGAGGGGACCGGCGGCTTCGTTAAGGGTTTTTTCGGCGTAGGTTCCGGCTATACTGATGACTTGTTGACTTGCCTGACTTGCCCTGACAGAGTTCCAGAACGCCCGGTCAACCTGTCGAGGCCAGGTACTACGGGTGAGCTGTACCGATATGACTTTTATGCCGCTTTCTATCTTGTCGAGCTTTTGCTGCAACAATTTTTCAACATGGTCCGGGATTTTAGCCAGACTGGAGATTGCCTCATCAATTGTATAGTTGACCATTGCGGTTACAATTGAATCCTCGAGCAGAGATTCCAGTAGTGGTGTTATATCTTTTTCTATAACCTCGGCATAACTTTCTCCCGGCTTTACATCGTGCGTATAGACATTTTTGAAGAAGAGTTCAGGTTTATGAATTTTGTAGGTTAGCTGCCACTTCGAATGGACAATGTTGTAATCGCTGCCGGCAGAGGCTCGGCTTTGCTTTTCACTTCGGGTAATGCAATAGCCATCGAGTATGGGGTCTAACATTGGGGCTATGCGAGTTCTGTTTTTTGGGCCTTCGGGGAGTATTTCCCCCGGCTTCTGATAATACCAAAACGAGTTGATTGGTAGATTCACCTTCTTCTCTACAGGAATCCTGACAATCTCATCTACCGGGTAAGGAAATACCCAGTGCAGCCCGGGGCCAAGAACTCTTTCTTCGCCTATACCCCGAATCTTTCCGAATCTCAAAACAAGCGCTTTCTCATCAGGTCCAACTGTTTTAAAACCCGAGGCAAGAAAAACGATGACCAGCACAACCATTATCACCTTCAGGACAGCAAAGCTGATTCTCAACGCCTCGGACAGAGATTTGCCGGCAGCATCAAGTTTCTCGCCCAGGTGTTTTTCAGGCGATTGAGGTGGTAAGTTTTTATTGTCTTCGTGGTCTTGTTCTGTCATAGCGCCGACGGTTTCCTTTGTAGAGCGACTTATTTTTTTGGTTCGTTCGAGTCTTTGGGTTTAATGTCAGGCATTTCGTCTAACAGTTTGAAAGGGGCTGTTTTAGCGCTGAAAACAACCGTTGACCGCTTCTCCAGTATTTTTTTGAGGGATTCAATGTCGCGCAGGAACATTGCAAGTTCAGGGTCGGCTTCGAGCATTTTATAGTATGTTGCAGCTTCAGCGTCTCCCCTGCCTCGTATCGCCTTTGCCCTTGCCTCGGCAACGGCGAGCAACTCTGTCTTTTTGGAATCGGCGTCGGTTTTTATCCTGATAGCCTCAGCGTTTCCCTCGGAAATAGTAGCTTCGGTCCTGCGATTTCTTTCGGCTCTCATTCGGTCAAAAACATCTTTGCTGACATCTTTACTGATTTTGAGCTGTTTTATACCGAGGGTTTTGATTTCAATTCCGTAATCGTTTCTGACGGCTTGTTTAAGGCCGGTCTCCATTTCCTCTTGAATCCGGTCAAATTTTGTTTTTGATGGGTCACTATTTACGAATTCAGCAAACTCGTGCAGACCTATTATTTTATTCTGGGTGGCACTAATCTGGCTGAGCAATTTACTTTCGGCTTCCTCAATGCTTCCGTGCTTATTGGCGTTATAGAATTGGAGCGGGTCAGCGATTTTCCAGACGATGTAAGTATTCACGATAATCGGCACAGCTCCTTTTGTTGTTGTCTCGCCGGTTTCCGCTTCCAGAACTCTCATTCGTGAATCAAATTTAACGAAGCTCTGGATTGGGGCCGGCCATTTGAAATACCAGCCCGGCTCGGTAATTTCTCGCGTGGGCTTGTCAAAGGTCATTACCATAGCAGACTCTGTTTCCCTCACCTGGAACGAGACAAGGTACAGACCCAACACAACAACTACCAGTAAGATAAAGATTGTAATGGTTATATTCTTCATTTTTCGCTGCTCTCCTTAACGCTGGGTATGTCAACATTTAATAAACCTGTCATTGGTTTTCCCTGAAGGTCAACTATTGTAATCTGCGTATCATTCTGGTCGGCAACCACAACGTACTTTCGTATATTTTTGAGGGCCTCTTCAAGAGCCACCAATCTCTGCTCACGTTGATAAATTTCCTCGGCAGCCCTGTAGGCCTTGAGCTGGCCGGCAAAACGTTCCCCGGTGGCACGCGCAAGCGTTGCTTTTTCAAAGGCATAACTTTGTGCTTGCCTTAGAGTTGAAAAGATACCACCCTTTGCATTTGTGAAAGCCGTATCCAAAAGACGGCTGAGCTTTTCGATTTTTTCAATGTCATTTTTATCTTTGGCTGCCTGGTATTTAGCCGCAAGGGCATAAAGCTCGTCTGCATACCGCACTGAGCCCGCAAGGATACTTAGCTTCTTGTTGCGCTCTGCCTCGGCGTTAAGGATGAGTGCCTGTTTCTTTTGAACGGCACCGATTACCTTTTGATAATCTTCTGCGACCTCCGGCGGCGGATGAATACCCTGCAGACCCAAAAATACAATCTCAACGCCCAGACCTTCTGCATCAGCCGCTTTTTGAATTTCATGAGTCAAAAGTTTTTCCGCTTCGGCTCTGCCCGCTCCGAGAAGACTGTGCTCCAGAGCAGCTTCACTATCGACCTCGATTTTTGACTTGGCCGCAAACTTGGTAAGTTCGCGATAACAAATAGCTTCAAGCAGCTTTTCCGGCTCGTTATGATTGTAGATGAAAGAATATAAATCCTTTATTTTGTATTGGACAGGGACAGCCGCTATCACAAAACTTACCGGCACAGCTCCGACAGACGATTCCGTGCCGCTCTGCTTGCTGGCGACGAGCAACTTGTACTCCTGTTTGTAATGGGCCCTGCCCCACAACAGGTCCTTCTCAGGTATGACCCGTCCTGTCTTTGGGTCAATGTTGGGGACAAAACCAATGCTGAGTTCCGAAACTGTTTTCGTGGGATATTTGTAGGCAATATCTATGGGCCAGGGCCATTTGAAGGTTAATCCGGGCCCCACACACCTGACGTTGCCGGCTTTGTCTAAAGGATTGCCGAAATGCTCTATCATCGCCTCTTCGTCAGGGGCCACTACAATAATACAACTCAACAAATACAGCGTAAGGGCAGCAAATAGCACCAAA
This sequence comes from uncultured Pirellulales bacterium, assembly GCA_964597535.1. GTDB lineage: Bacteria > Planctomycetota > Phycisphaerae > Sedimentisphaerales > Anaerobacaceae > CAZQYB01. Next base: position 14,603 of record CAZQYB010000029.1, read on the forward strand.
GGCACAATTGCTTTTTCGAGGAGCTTATAAAACCAGGTTTGAGAGACCTTAAAGCCGAACTGATAATCGATGGCACTTGCAGCGGTTCGAAATATTCCACCGGGCTCGTTTATAAGCCCCAGCAGTCTGCTGTCAAAGGCGGTTCTGCTGTAGCGGTCTTTTAGTCTTGGACGATATATGTCGAGAACAACATTTAGAGCGGTTTCTATGCCAAGGACAACCAGCAGGATTGGAATCGTCCAACTGAGAACAGTTATCACGACGAAAATCTTGAATTGCACCAGTGCCAGGGCTACAGCCAGGGCAAAGCACAAGATTGCTACGCCAAGCAGAAAGCTGCCACCGGCCCTTAACGGCTTCCACTGCGGTTGGGCTGACATCCCAGTGGCATAGCGTGATATTAAGAAGCTGACAAACGCTATTGCCGTCATAAAAATTGCGACAAGCAAGGGCTGCCTGACCTCAAGCTGGGCCCAGGTCGGAATAGCTCTTAATAAGTAAAGCCCGATACTTAATTGGTAGGCGGCTATCGCCCCTGAAAATATGGGAATGAACCATTTTTCGAGAATTTGGAGGCGTCGTTTAGCAACGGCAAATAAAGTGGCATGTTCGTCCTTGCCTTGAAAGATAGTAGCGGCTTCCTTGTCCTTGGCCAACTGGGTCATATCGAGCTTTTCCTGCTCTGCCGATGTGCGTTGATGGAACTGTAAGCACAAGACAAACCAAACGAGAGTTGTGGCCAGAATCAGCCAGCTTACGGCAAAGACGGCAAAGAATGCGCTCCGCAGGCCTATCAGGAGGGTAATAATGAAAAACAGAACACTCAGAGCCAAGGATGCCCGAGCTAAGTACTCAGCGCGTTTGGACGACATTGCCATTTTTTATTTCCGTCTTTGGACTATCGAACAAAAAAGCATAAAGACAGTATTTATTCATTAAATACGAACTCTTTACAAGTTAGAAGTTATGTAATATAACAATAAACGTCGTTTTAGTATAGAAGCAACTGCGAAAAAATTATGTCTTATAACCAGGCTGCAATCCCTATAAGTCTGGAGACCGCAGAGCCGGTTAAAGTGAGCAATGTATAAACTGTTTACAATAGCAAAAAATACTTTCATAGAAACGCTAAGACAGCCGGTTTACCTTATAATAATTATCGCCGCTCTACTCCTGTTCTTTTTAAGTCCGTCCGTGACGATGTACACAATGAGCGACGACAATAAGCTCTTGCGCGAGATAGGATTATCTACGCTTTTTGTGACCAGCTTGTTCATAGCGATATTTTCCGCCTCCGGGGCTGTGGCTGAGGAAATTGAGAATAAGACCATAATAACCGTCTTGAGTAAGCCGGTTCAACGCCCGATATTCATTATTGCGAAGTTCTTTGGCGTAGCCGCTGCAGTGGCCCTTGCACATTATATTTGCACTATCGCCCTGTTAATGACCATCAGACATGGGGTTCTTGAGACGATAAGTGACACACATGACTGGACGGTTATAAGCACTGCAGTGGCTGTTGTGGTCTTGACGTTTCTTCTGACCGTTTTTTTCAACTATGTTTATGATTGTAGATTTTCATTAACGGCCATAGTATTAACCGGCATATTCGCCACGTTAGGCATAGTATTTTTATCTTTTATCGACCGAAACTGGCAGTTTAACCCGCAGGGTAACGGTATAAACGCACTGGATGTCTATGGGTCAATATTGCTGCTGCTGGCTGCAATGATAATTGTGGCTCTGGCGGTGGCGCTTTCAGCCAGGTTTAACATTGTGGTAACGCTTTCGGCATGCATTGGTATCTTTCTGCTGGGCCTTGTAAGCGATTACACGTTCGGCAGATTTGCCCAGGAGCACTTGTGGGCCAAAATAGGATATTTTCTGGTGCCGAATTTGCAGATTTTCTGGATAAGCGACGCGATTTATGAAGGCAGTGCGGTTCCACTAAAATATATTATCATAGGTGGTTCCTACGCGTTGTGTTACACGATGGCTATACTTTTATTTGCTATTGCAATATTCCAGAGACGGCAGGTAGGATAGTTTTTGTGGCTCGTCGCTCGTGCCCCGGGTCACGAGTCACGAGAGACGGCTTTTATGACTGCTATCTCATCGCAATTTTGCTGTTTTGGACACCTGGCACAATCGCTCCAGACCTTCATTGGAAGCGTGTCCTTTTTGACTATCTCGAACCCTATTTTCTCGAAAAATTCCGGCTCCAGCGTCAGAGCAAAAACCCTTGATATACCAAGGTCCTCTGCCTGTTCGATAGCTGCGGTCACCAGCACCTTACCACCCCCCCTGCCTTTCTTTGTCTGCTCAACCGCCAGCGATTTTATCTCCGCCAAATCCGACCATATTATTTGCAGGGCGCAGCAGCCGACCACGCTGCCATCAAGTTCGGCGACGATAAAGGCCTGCAAATTCTCATAAATATCCGCCATTGAACGAAACAGCATCTTGTCGTGCTCGGCATAGAAATTAATCAGGGAGTAAATCGCTTCGGCATCCGAGATTTTTGCGCTGCGAATATTCATAGGTGAAAAGTATATCCATTAAGCCGCAAAGGCACAAAGAAATTAAAGGTAAAAAAAAGAATGCAGCGAAACCTTAATGTCTTGGTGCCTTTGTGGCAACGGCAATCAGCAGAATCTGCGAAACTTGTGCCCGCATAGCCGAGGTATCGGTGGTTTTGTAATTTTTGAATCTCTGTGGCCTCTCCTATGGAGTCCTTATGGACTGTGACCAGGTATATCAAAAAAGCGAAAAAAGACTGGAAAAACTGCTCCCCATCACTAAAATAATCAAAATTAGCCTATACAGTAGATACTGAATAGTGCATCGAGCCATGAACAATGAACTACGAACAATGAACTACGAACAATGAACTACGAACTATGAACTAATTTATGAGATTTATACTTATTGACAAGGTTGTTTCGCTGGAGCCGGGCAGCCAAATAAAAGCCCTCAAGAACGTCTCTTTGGCTGAGGAATATCTGGCAGACCATTTTCCATCATTTCCCGTGCTGCCCGGCGTACTCCTGCTGGAAGGACTTATCGAATCGGCGTCCTGGCTCGTGCGGGAGACCGAAAATTTTGCCCACAGTATGCTCTTGCTTGAACAGGCGAGAAATGTAAAATATAAAAGTTTTCTTGCGCCGGGTACGCAGATAGAATATACTGTCCAGGCAAAAACTATCGAAGAAAACGTCAGCAGCTTTATCGGCTTTGGTTTATCAAAGGGTGAACGAATTATAGAAGCCAGATTCGGATTAAGGCACTTTAATCTGGCTGACGAAGACTCAGCAATGGCGGCTGTTGATGCCGGGATTATCGAAGCTCTGAAAAAGCGGTGGAAACTGCTGCGATAGTTCGTAGTTGGTAGTTTGTAGTTGGTAGTTCATAGACGCATAAAAAGGATTGTTACACAAGTGAGATTGCTGGAGGTAATAGATTATGGCAATGAGTCGGGATGAGGTTTTTCACGAAGTTCAGGAGGTACTGGTTGACGCGTTGGGAGTCGATAACGATGAGGTTACGACTAAAGCGACATTGATGGGGGATTTGGGAGCCGAAAGCATTGACTTTTTGGACATAGTATTTCGGCTGGAAAAGACATTCGGAATAAAGATTCCGCGGGAAGAACTGTTCCCGGCTGATAGTCTGATGAACAATCCTGAATTTGTCAATAACGGCAAATTGACCGAAAAAGGACTGACTGAATTGCGAGATAAAATGCCGCATACCGACCTTGCCGCATTTGAGAACGACCCGGATATCAACAAATTAGGCGATTTGTTCACTGTTGATGCGATTGTAAATTATGTTGAGACTAAGCTTGGGAACGGTCAATAGACGATAGACGGTCCGGGTTTTCTATGATAAGTCGCAGAATGGTGTTCCCTTACAGTGTTCGCAGTGACAAGCCCTGGGTAAGACCCGGGGCTAAATGTTAAATATAAACGCTGAAACGCTAAAATGCGGTGGATTTGGATAGATAAATTTGTTGAGTTTCACAGTGGCCAAAGTGCTGTGGCAGTAAAAAACGTAACACTTGCGGAAGAGCACTTGCACGACCATTTTCCCGGCTTTCCTGTTATGCCGGAGACTTTGTGTATCGAGGCGATGGCCCAGACATCAGGCATACTTGTCGGCCAGGCAAAGAAGTTTCAGGAGAAAGTTATCCTTGCAAAGATTAAAAAGGCAGTCTTCTTTGACTACGTAAAGCCCGGAGATACAATAAAAATACATGCAAAAATCGAATCTATCGCTCCCGAAGCGGCAAGTACAAGCGGTAAAATTACGTGCGAAGACAAACTAATCGCCGAGATAGATTTAATGTTCAGCCATATAGACCGCAACCTGGCGGGCAAGGAATTTCCGGAGGAGAACTTCGTCTTCACGGACATGTTCAAATCACTTCTGCGTGGCGTGGTATTTGCCGGCGAGAGTCCCGGCACGCCGGAATCGGAGCAGGGTTGATGGGTTCCGCTCGTGTGGTAGTAACAGGCCTTGGTGCGATAAGTCCCCTCGGAATGACTGTCGGTGATATGTGGGAGGGTCTCCGTGCCGGCCGGTGCGGAATAGATAAGATTACGGCGTTCGACCCTGTAGGCTTTAGCTGTAAAGTAGCCGGCCAGGTCCCTGATTTCAAAATGCAGCAATATGTGCCAAAGAGCTATCGCAAAGCCGTCAAACTTATGTCCAGAGATATTAAGCTGGCGGTCATAGCGGCGGACGAAGCTCTCAGAAGCAGCGGACTTGTTACAAAGGGTATCGACCCGGAAAAAGTCAATGTTAACCCTGAGCGTGTGGCGATAAATCTCGGTGCCGGTCTTATCAGCTGCGATTTGGTTGAACTGGCTCCGGCGGCGGCGGCAAGCGTTACCGATGGCGAGTTTGACATTCGCAAGTGGGGTAAAGACGGCCTTGAGCTAGTCACACCCTTGTGGTTGCTGAAGTACCTGCCCAATATGCTTGCCTGTCATGTAGGTATTATTCACGATATCCAGGGGCCGAGCAACACTATCACTTGTGCCGAAGCGAGTGCGCATTTGGCGATGGGTGAAGCTGCACAAATTATTGCTCGTGGTGGCAGCGATATCGCTCTTGCGGGTGGGGCTGAGGCAAAGGTAAATCCGATAGTTATGATACGTCAGTGTCTGCTCAAAAGGGCCACAAGTGAAAATAATGACGAGCCGGCTTCTGCCTGCAGGCCGTTCGACGCCAACGCCAAAGGCTCGGTCTTCGGAGAAGCGGCTGGGATGGTTGTGTTGGAAAACCTCGAAAACGCCCGGAGGCGAGGTGCAAAGATTTATGCAGAAGTGGCTGGCATCGGGGCAAGCAGCAATATCAATCCTGCATACGAACATCTCGAACCCGATGGCTATGGGTTACAGATAGCAATAGAAAAAGCGATGGCCGATGCACAGGTTCAGCCCAAGGACCTGGACCTGATTATCCCGCACGGCACGGGCATAGCTGCCGATGATTTGGCTGAGGCAAAAGCAATCCAGTCCGCTCTCGGCGAAGCCGCGGCGAAAATCCCTGTACTGCCGACAAAAAGTATGCTCAGTAACACAGGCGCCGCATCAGGAGCGCTTGATGTTATCGCTGCTGTTTGCGCAATGGCTGAAGGTAAGATACCGGCCGCGAAAAATTGCGACAGAAAAACCGATAGCTGCAACTTAAATATTGTATCGCAGGAACAGGAAACTAAAATTGGCTATGCACTGTGCTGCAGCTATACTTATGGCGGCCAAACGGCTGCACTTGTGTTAAAGAATTCTGACGGAGAGGCGGTCAGATAAATGACTGAACGAGTCGTAATAACCGGAATGGGAATTGTTTGCCCACTGGGACACGATATAGAGACTGTCTGGCAAGCTATGCTGGCGGGCAAAAGTGGAATAGCCCCGACAACCATTTTCGATGCCTCAACATTCCCATCCACCTTCAGTGCCGAAGTTAAGGACTACGACCCTGCAAAATATGTAAAGAATCCCCAACTCCATAAAGACGGTAATCGTGGTTCGGGTTTTGTCCTTGGGGCAGCGGTTCAGGCCTGCAGCCAGGCGGGGATTGATATCGAAACAGATGAGCCCACCGATGGGATAGACCGCGGCAGATTAGGAATTTACCTCGGAGCTGGTGAGGGCTCTGTTGACAATGATGTATTTTTCCGCGCTTTGGCAAAAGCGTGGGACACAAACAGCAGCGAGATGGACTGGGGACGGTGGGCAGAGATAGCTTTCGGTCAGATGGATGCAATGCGGGAGCTTGAGCAGGAACCGAATATGCCGGCTGGACATATAACATTGCTGACAGGTGCACGCGGGCCGACAAGAAGCTGTCTTACCGCCTGTGCAGCCAGCACACAGGCCGTCGGCGAAGCGACAATGCTTATCCGCAGAGGTGACGCCGACATAATGATTGCGGGCGGTGCCCATTCAATGATACACCCGTTAGGTCTTACGGGCTTTAACCGCCTCACCGCCCTATCGACAAGAAACGACAGTCCCGAAACAGCATCAAGGCCGTTCTCGGCCGGCAGAGATGGGTTCATCCTTGGCGAAGGTGCGGCGATAGTAATTCTTGAATCGCTGGAATCCGCCGGGAAAAGAAGAGCAAAAATCCTCGCTGAAGCCATCGGCTACGGCAGCAGTTCCGATGCGTTCAGAGTTACCGATATGCACGAGGAAGGCAGAGGTGCAATCCAGGC